>MGMJ01000058.1:309-20356 GCA_001794945.1 Chloroflexi bacterium GWC2_73_18 | reverse complement strand
GCGGCCGGCTACCCGCTCGCCGATCCGCTCGCCGGCCTGCTCATCAGCGCGGTCATCCTCGTCGTCCTCTGGCAGGCGACCGGCCAGATGGTCGGCCGGCTCATGGACGCCGTCGACCCGGCCCTCGTCGGCCGCGTCGAGGCCGTCGCCGCGAGCGTGCCCGGCGTCCAGGCCGTCGAGCGCTCCCGGGTGCGCTGGCTCGGCCACGGGCTCGAGGCGTACCTCACCCTCATGGTCGACCGCGACCTTACGGTCGCCGGCGGGCACGACCTCGCCGAGGAGGTACGCCATCGGCTCCTCCACGAGGTGCCTCGCCTCGAGCTGGCGTTCATCCATGTCAACCCGTGCGGGCATGGCGGGACCGACGCCCACGCGCTGGCACGGCACCACCAGGCCCTCGAGCCCGGGCGACCGTCCGCGACACCCGGCGTGCCTGAGCCCGGTCTTCGTCGAGCCCCCCGATGAGCAAGGCCAGGCGCGGGCGACCGGATCGCGACCGGCAGAGGCGAGCCGTCCCTCGGTGGCTGCTGCCGGCGGCCATCCTCGTCGCCGTCGCCGCCGTCGGCCTCGTCCTCTTCGTCCGCCGGGGGGCGCCCGGCGGGCAGGTCTCGTGGGCGAGCCTCCGGACGCAGGACGTCCACTCGCTCGCGTTCGTCGGCGGCGATCCCGATCACGTGCTCTTCGGACACCACGGTGGACTGCTCGAATCGCGCGACGGGGGCCGCACCTGGTCGGCGTTGCCCATCCGTGACGACGCGATGAGCGTGACGCCGGCCACCGACGGCTCGATCGTCATCGCCGGCCACGAGGTCTTCGCCGCGAGCCGCGACGGCGGCGCCACCTGGTCGAGGATCCCGGCCGACCTGCCGAGCCTCGACATCCACGGCTTCACCCGCGACCCGGCCGACCCAGGCCGCATGTGGGCGTACGTCGCGACCGGCGGGCTGTGGGAGAGCACGGACTTCGGCGCTCACTGGGTGGAGGTCCGCGCCGACAACGTCCTCTTCCCGCTCGCCGTCCGCGACGGTTCCGCGACGAGGCTCCTCGGCGTCGACACGACCGGGCTCGTCACGAGCTCCGACGACGGTCGGACCTGGGCGACGCTCGGGGCGCCACCCACCTACCCGATGACGAGCCTCGCCGCGTCGGCCGACGGCCAGACGGTCTACGCGGGGGCCCCCGATGGGCTGTTCCGGAGCGACGACGGTGGTCGAACCTGGTCGCCGACCGGCTACCGCGGATCCGCCTTTGCGGTCGCGACCACCCCAGACGGCGGGACGGTGGCCGTCGTCAACCGGGAGACCGAGTTCCACCGGTCGGCCGATCGCGGGTCGACCTGGCCCGGCCCGTGAGGGCGGCGTGGCCATCGGCGCGCCGGAGTTGACCGCCGACCCCTTGACTCTGTAGCAGCTGCAGGGTCTAGGGTGTGCGCATGCGTATCGGCCGCGTCGCCCACCGTCTCCGCGTCAGCCCCGAGGCGATCCGGTTCTACGAACGGGAGGGGCTGTTGCCGCCGCCTCGTCGGGGCGAGAGCGGATATCGCGACTACGACGACGCCGATCTCGAGCGTCTCCGGCTGCTCCAGGGGCTGCGCCAGCTCGAACTCCGCCTGCCCGAGGCCGCACGGCTCGCGGTGATGTGCGAGGCCGGCCGGTGTGACGAGGTGTCGGACGAGCTGCGCGGGCTGATCCGCCAGCAGCGCGCCGAGATCGAGCGCCGCCTCGCCGAGCTGGCACACCTGGACCGCCGACTGGCGGAGCTCGATCGGCAGCTTGCCGAGGGACGGCTGCCCCAGGCGGTCATCGGCCGCTCGGAGGAGGAAGCCGATGGCTGACGCCGACCTGTTCATCGTCGGCTCGGGAGCGACCGCCTTCGCCGCCGCGATCCGCGCCGGTGACCTCGGGGCGAAGGTGGCGATAGCGGAGCGCAGGACGATCGGCGGGACCTGCGTCAACCGCGGCTGCCTGCCCTCCAAGAACCTCCTCGAAGCGGCACGGGCGGTCTGGGAGGCGCGCCATCCGCGCTTCCCCGGTATCGCGGCCGCGGACGTCGAGGTCGATCTCCCTGCCCTGCTGGCGCAGAAGGACGAGGTCGTCCGGAGCTACCGGCACAGGAAGTACGAGAAGGTGGCAGAGGAGATCGTCAACCTCGACCTGATCGATGGCGACGTCACCATCGCGGGGCCGCACGAGCTGCTCGCGGAGGGCCGGCGATACCCCGCCCGGTACCTGCTCATCGCCACGGGCAGTCGGCCGGACGTGCCGCCCATCCCGGGCCTCGACGCCGTGCCGTACCTGACCAGCGACCTGCTCGACGCGGACGAGCCCGGGCGTCTCACGCGGCTGCCGTCGTCGCTCCTCATCCTGGGCGGGGGCTATGTCGCGGTCGAGCTGGCCCAGCTCTTCAGCCGGCTGGGCTCACGGGTCACCGTGCTACAGCGTTCCCGCCGGCTTCTCTCTGACCACGAGCCCGAGGTCGGTCTGATCCTGCGCCAGGTCTTCGAGAACGAGGGGATCGAGCTCGTTACCGGCGCCCAGGTGCGCTCCGTCGACGGCGACGGCGACGTAGTCCGTGTCGCGGCCGAGGTGCGGGACGAAACCAGAACCGTGGAGGCCCAGCGTCTCCTGGTCGCCACGGGCCGGCGACCGAATTCCGATGGGCTGGGCCTCGAGGCGATCGGCGTCGAGCTCGACGATGGCGGCGCCGTCGTCGTCGATCCAGAGCTGCGCACCAGCCAGCCCTGGGTCTGGGCGGCGGGCGACGTCATCGGGTCCCAGGCCGGCTCGCAGATGGCGACGCCGGTCGGGGCGCGGCAGGGCACGATCGCCGCCGAGAACGCCCTCCTGGGGGCGGGTCGCACGTTCGACGCGCGCGTCCTCCCCCGGGCCGTCTTCACCGATCCCCCCGTCGCCAGCGTGGGGCTCACCGACGCGGACGCCAACGCGGCCGGCCACCGCTGTACCTGCGTCGCCACCCCGCTCGAGTTCGTGCCGCGCGCGGCCGCCACGCATCGGACGGTCGGAGTGGTCAAGTTCGTGGTCGAAGACGGCAGCGATCGCGTCCTCGGCGTGACGATGGTCGGCGACGGCGCTCCCGAGGTGATCCACGAGGCGGCGATGGCGCTGCGCTTCGGTGCGCGACTGCAGGACTTCGTCGACCTCGTCCATGTCTACCCCACGATGAGCGAGGCGCTCAAGATCGGAGCGCTCGCCTTCACCCGCGACGTCTCCCGGCTCTCCTGCTGCGCCGAGTAGCCGGGGAAAGGAGGTGAGTCCCGTGAACTGCGACTGCCCCTGCGGCCGGTGCTGCGGCTGTCCCGCCTGCGCCTGCGGCTGCGGTTGCGCGAGCCACTCCGGCGGCTGACGAGGGCGCGGCGGTGCGCCCCACTACAGCGATGTCGTACCATGCGTGCTCTCTGCCGTGCAGGAGAAGGTTGTGGTAGACGACATCAGGCGGGTAACGGCGACCCTCGACCGGCGCTTCTGGGTCGCCGCGGCCGCCGGCACGCTCCTGGCCGCCCTCGTGCTCGGCGTCCCGTCAGCGGTCATCCCGAACCCCTTCTTCATCCGGATGACGCCGACCGAACCCGTCAACGTCGTCGTCTGGCTCGCGTCGGCACCGCTCGCCGGGCTGCTCCTCGCCACCTACGTCTCCCGGCGCGGTGTGGCTGCCCGCGACATCCACGCAGGCGCCGGCGGCGGCCGGGCAACGCTCGGTGGCGCCGCCGCCTACCTGGCGATCGGCTGCCCGATCTGCAACAAGATCATCGTGGGCGTCCTCGGCGTCAGCGGCGCGCTGAACGTCTTCGCGCCGCTGCAGCCCGCGATCGGCGGCGCCTCGGTCGCATTGCTCGCCGCGACGCTGGCCTGGCGGCTCAGGATGCGCGCGCGCGGCTGTGCGCGATGCTCGACGGCGCCCACCGCGGGACCGCCCGTGGCGCTCGCCGCGCACGGTGAGGCGGAGTAGCGCCAGGCGGGTTCGCAGACCGAGGGGTCCTCGAGCCGCCCTCAGTGCGTCATCCCCGGCATCGGGGTCATGCCGGGCGTCTCGGTCATGCCCGGCGCCATGGTGTCGCCCGGAGTCGGGCTGGGGATCGTGGAGCCCTCCGCCGGTGACGGCGAAGGTGCCTCGCCCCGGGCCCGGACGTTCACGACCAGGATGAGCCCGCCGGGCTCCAGCCCCGCGTTCGAGGCATGGTGCAGGTCGTGGCAGTGGAGCACCCAGCGGCCCGGGTTGTCGGCCCGGAAGACGACGTCGTAGGTCTCGCCCTGCTGGATCGGCAGCGTGTTGAGCCGCTGTGCCTCGGGGAGCGGCTCGCCGTCCTTGGCGAAGACGGCCATGTCGGTCCCGTGAAGGTGCATCGGATGGGTCGTCTGGCTCGGGTTGATGAAGCGCAGGCGAACCAGCTCGCCCTCGTCGACGTCGATCGGCTCGGTCGCCGGGAACGCCTTCCCGTTGATGGTGAAGTAGTCGTAGTCCATGCTCATGGCGTCCATCCCGGCCATCCCATCCGTGCCGTCGCCGATCATCCAGCCCTGGAGCGCCAGGACGTACTCGCGGTCGGCGGCGATCGGATCGGCGCCGTGCGGGTCGATGATGAACGGCGCGTAGAGACCCCGGTCGATCTGCTCGCGGCTGCGGTCGCCATGGGCGTGGTACATGAAGGTGCCGGCGTGGGGCGCGACGAAGCGGTAGGTGAAGGTCTCGCCCGGACCGATGGGGTCCTGCGTCACGCCGGCGACGCCATCCTGGTCGTTGGGCACGTGCAGGCCGTGCCAGTGGATCGAGGTCGGTTCGGCGAGCCGGTTCGTCACGTCGATCTCCACGGTGTCGCCCTCGGTCACCCGGATCGTCGGGCCCGGGACGGTCCCGTTGAAGGTGATCGCTCCGGTGCGGACCCCGGGCAGCAACTCCCAGCCGGTCCCCTGCACCGCCAGCTCGAAGCGCCTGGTCTGGCCGGTCGGCCGCACTTCCGCCTCGGCCAGGACGCGTTCGAGCGACGCCCGGTCGGACGCCGGCGCGCCGCTCTCGCTCTCCGACCGGAGCGACGAGGCGAGAGCATACGCCCCGGCGGATGCCGCGACGCCGAGCGCGAGCCCGGCGAACAGGGCGACGGAGACGAACGAACGCTGGGCGCGTGGATTCATGGATCGACACCTCGGAGGGGGGTGAGTCTGGACGTACGGCAGGTTCGCGGGAGCCGTTGAGAGGAGGCTGAGCCGGGGCTGAGGCGACCCTGAGAGCTGGCGGCTCGACCCGGGCGCGGCCGGCCGTGCCGTCCTCTCCCCGGCCGACCGTTCTGCTAGCCTTCGCGACGATGCCAGATCAAGGTGGAACCCCGCCGGGGCCGCATGAGCCTGCGATCGAGGATGTCCTCGGCCCCCTTGGGGCGGCGGTGATGCGCGAGGTGTGGGCCCGTGGCGAAGCGAGCGTGTCGACGGTCGTCGAAGCGCTGAACGACGAACGACCGCGTCCGCTCGCCTACACCACGGTCATGACGATCATGGCGCGCCTCTTCGAGCGCGGCTTCCTGGAGCGGGAGCGGCGCGGTCGCCAGCACGTCTACCGCGCTGCCGGTGACGAGGCGTCGCTGATCGAGACCATGGGCGGCCAGGCGGTCGACCGGCTCCTTGCCCGGTATGGGGCGACCGCGCTGCGCCGGTTCGCCCACCGGCTCGCCGACGCGGATCCAGATCTGCGCGACCAGATCCTCGAGCTGGCATCCCGTCGAACGCGATGACCCTGGCCCGGTCCCACCCGCGGCTCGTCATGGTGGTCCTCGGCGGCGCGATCGCCGCCTACTGCGCGATCGCCGGCCAGCTCTCCCGCGGGGATCCGATGGTCGCCCTGGAGCTGGCGGGAGCGGCGATGCTGGCCGCCTGGGCCGTCCTCCTTGCACGGATTGTCTGGCGCGGCCGTCGCCTCGCCCGCGCACTGGGGGCGCGGTGTCGCGACCGCTCGTTGGCCGGCGTCGCCTGCCGGATCGTTCGGGGCGGCGGACGACATGCCTTCGTCCTCGGCCCGATCCGGCCCCGGATCTACGTCGGCGACGGGATGCTGGCGGCGCTCGACGCGGACGAGCTCCAGGCCGTCGTCCTGCACGAGGACCACCACCGGCGGACCTTCGCGCCCCTGCGGGCGGCGGCGCTCGAGGCGTGGCTCGCCCTGGTGGGTCGCTGGGGGCCGCTTCGCCGGCCTCTCGCCGATCGACTGATCGACCTCGAGGAAGAGGCGGACGCCCACGCGCTGCGGCGTGGGGTCGATCCGGCGACGCTCGCCAGCGCCCTCGTCAAGGCCGATGCGGCCCCGGCGCGTGCCGGGGCGGCTTTCGTTTCTGCGGCCGACCGGCGCCTGGAGTCGCTGCTTGCTGCGGCGGCGGGTGAGACCCGGATCGTCGCGCCGCGGCTCCCCTTCGAGTGGCTCCCGCCCGCTGCGGTCGCCACGCTGGCGCTCGCCTGCCACCTGAGCGGGCTGGCCGTGTAGGGATACTCAGCCTTTAGCGGCACCGAGGAGCGAACGGACCGCGTCGGCGATGACCACGTCCTCGCGCGCCTCGATGCGCAGGATCGCCGGTCTGGCGACCGGACTCGTCAGCACCGCGTCCGCGACGACGTCCGTCTCCGGGATCGCCGGGACTCCCAGGGTCACCAGGCGCCGCGCGATCCGGGAGCGGATCCGCCCCGAGTTCTCCCCGATCCCACCGGTGAAGATCAGCGCGTCCAGGACCGGAAGGCAGGTGGCCGCCGCGGCGATGCCGGCCGCGGCCCGGCGGACGAAGAGCTCGAGAGCGAGGGCGGCCGCCTCGTCGCCGGTCGCTTCGGCGACGAGCAGTTCGCGAACGTCGGCGGAGCGCCCGGAGACGCCGAGGAGGCCCGCCCCATGGTCGAGGATCTCCTCGATATCCGCCTCCGAAAGACGCCCGTGGCGGAGCAGGGCCAGCAGGATCCCCGGGTCGATCGAGCCGGCCCGCGTCCCCATCATCAGGCCCTCGAGCGGCGTCATCCCCATCGAGGTGTCGACCGCGCGCCCGGCGTCGACCGCGATCACCGAGCAGCCGCTCCCCAGATGGGCCACGAGGAGCTGCAGCGCACTCGCAGGTCTGGCGAGGAGTTCGGCCGCCCGCAGGACCGACCAGGCGACCGACAGGCCGTGGAATCCGAAGCGGCGGACGCCCCACTCGCGGAACCAGGATTCGGGCACCGGATAGCGATAGCCGGCCGGGGGCAGGCTGGCGTGGAACGCCGTGTCGAACGCCGCGACGTGGGGGATCCCGGGCAGGACCCGGCGGCCGGCCCGGATCGTCTCGGAAGCGACCGCGTTGTGGAGCGGGGCGAGCTCGGCGACCGCCTCGATCGCCCCGACCGTCGCATCGTCGATCAGGGTCGGCCCGGCGAAGCGCGCACCGCCGTGGACGACCCGGTATCCCACCGCACGGACCGACGCCGGTGCCACCCCGGCCGCCTCGATGGTCCGGAGGACGTCCGTGAGCGCCAGGGTCCGGTCGGGCGAGCGCGTCGCGTCGGCTCCCCAGTCGACCGTCGTGGCGGCGAGGGCGTCTCGACCGGGCGCGTCGATGGCCGAAGCCTTGAGCGTGCTCGAGCCCGGGTTCAGGACGAGGACGCGCAGCGTCCGCCGCCCGACCCGTCGCGCGGGAGCTGCGCGGGTCGTCAGTGCGGCCACGTCCAGTCCCTGATCTCGGGCGGATCCTCGCCGTGCTCGCGCGTGTAGGCGCGGACCTCGACCCGCCTGTCGGCCATCCGCTGGCGGACGAGGGCGGCCCGCGAGCCCAGGCCAGGGACCCGGTCGATGACGTCCATCACGAGGTGGAAGCGGTCGAGGTCGTTGAGCATCGCCATGTCGAACGGTGTGGTGACCGTCCCCTCCTCCTTGTAGCCGCGGACGTGCAGGTTCCTGTGGTTCGTCCGCCTGTACGTCAGCCGGTGGATGAGCCAGGGATAGCCGTGGTAGGCGAAGACGATCGGCCGGTCGGTGGTGAAGAGGGTGTCGAACTCGCCGTCGGAGAGCCCGTGGGGGTGCTCCGAGTCCGGTTGGAGCCGCATCAGGTCGACCACGTTCACGACCCGCATCTTGACCTTCGGGAGGTGGCGGCGGATCAGGTCGACGGCGGCGAGCGTCTCCAGCGTCGGGACGTCGCCGCAGCAGCCCAGAACGACGTCGGGGTCGCCGGCGTCGTTGCTGGCCCACTCCCAGACCCCGATCCCCCGGGTGCAGTGGAGGATCGCCTGGTCCATCGTCAGGTAGTTCAGGGCCGGCTGCTTGCCGGCGACGATGACGTTCACGTAGTGCCGGCTGCGCAGGCAGTGATCGGCGACCGAGAGGAGGGTGTTCGCATCGGGTGGCAGGTAGATGCGGATCACCTCCGCCTTCTTATTGGCGACGTGATCGATGAACCCGGGGTCCTGGTGGGAGAACCCGTTGTGGTCCTGGCGCCAGACGTGGCTGGTGAGGAGGTAGTTGAGCGAGGCGAGCGGTCGACGCCAGGGGATCTCGCGGGTCACCTTCAGCCACTTCGCGTGCTGGTTGAACATCGAGTCGACGATGTGGATGAACGCCTCGTAGCAGTCGAACAACCCGTGCCGGCCGGTGAGCAGGTAGCCCTCGAGCCAGCCCTGGCAGAGGTGCTCCGACAGGATCTCCATCACCCGGCCGTCCACCGAAAGGTGGTCGTCCGTGGGCAGCGTGTCGGCGACCCACCTCCGGTCAGTCGCTTCGAAGACGGCCGAGAGCCGGTTGGAGGCCGTCTCGTCCGGCCCGAAGATCCGGAACGTCCGCGGGTTCCGGCGGATGACGTCGCGCAGGAACTCGCCGAGCACCTTCGTGGCCTCGGCCCACGTCGTCCCGGGGTGGGGGACCTCGACGGCATGGTCCCGGAAGTCCGGGACCGACAGGTCACGGAGCAGCAGGCCGCCGTTCGAATGCGGGTTGGCGCTCATCCGCCGAGCGCCGCGGGGGCCCAGCTCGGCGATCTGCGGGCGCAGGCGTCCGGCGTCGTCGAACAGCTCGCCGGGCCGGTAGCTCCGCATCCACCGCTCCAGGAGCGCCAGGTGCGCCGGGTTCTCACGTACGTCGGCGATGGGGACCTGGTGCGACCGGAAGCTGCCCTCCACGGGCAGGCCCTCCACCTCGCTCGGGCCGGTCCAGCCCTTCGGAGAGCGCAGGATGATCATCGGCCAGCGCGGACGGCTCCGATCGCCCTCGAGGCGCGCCCCGCGCTGGATGGCGGCGATCGCGTCGAGAACGTCATCGAGCACCGCCGCCATCCGCCGGTGCATCGACGGCGGGTCGTCGCCCTCGACGAAGTACGGCCGGTAGCCGTAGCCCTCCATGAGGCACGCGAGCTCCTCGGGCGAGATCCGCGCCAGGACCGTGGGGCTGGCGATCTTGTAGCCGTTGAGGTGCAGGATCGGAAGGACGGCCCCGTCGGTGGCCGGGTCGAGGAACTTGTTCGAGTGCCAGCTCGCGGCCAGGGGACCCGTCTCGGCCTCGCCGTCACCGACGATGCAGAAGACGACGAGCTCGGGGTCGTCGAAGGCGGCCCCGAACGCGTGTGCCAGCGCATACCCCAGCTCGCCACCCTCGTGGATCGAGCCCGGGGTCTCGGGCGTCACGTGGCTGCCGACGCCGCCCGGGAAGGAGAACTGGCGGAACAACCGCCGGATCCCCTCTTCGTCGCGGCTGATGGTCGGGTAGACCTCCGTGTACGTACCCTCGAGGTAGGCGTTTGCCACCGTGGCCGGGCCACCGTGGCCGGGCCCGATGACGTAGATCGCATCCAGGTCACGCGCCCTGATGACCCGGTTCAGGTGCGTGTAGATGAAGTTGAGCCCCGGGGTCGTCCCCCAGTGGCCGAGCAGGCGTGGCTTCACGTGCTCCGGTCGGAGGGGTTCGCGCAGCAGCGGGTTGTCGAGCAGGTAGATCTGCCCGACGGAGAGATAGTTCGCGGCGCGCCAGTACGCGTCGATGCGGCGGAGCTCTTCGTCCGCCAGGGGACCGGACTCGGGGACCGGGGGTACCGCTCGCTTCCTCATGGTGCATCTCCCGGCGTGGGCGCCCAGCGTACCAGCGGCCGGCTCAGCGCTCCCCCCGTCCCCTCGGCCGGGCCAGGCTCAGTCGCACGTCCACTCGCTGGCCCGGGAAGGCGGAAGGCCGGCCTCGCCGCAACAGCCCGTCCCCTGGCCGGCGAGGAAGCGTTCCGGATCCGATCGGAAGCGGGTCAGGCAGCCCGGGCACCTGAACCGCAGCGTACGGCCTCGGTAGCGGGCCGTGACCCCCTCACCCGCGGGGAACTCATTGCCGCAGACGACGCAGCTGGCTGCCGGTTCGTTCCGCGAGTCGACGACGGCGATCTGTGCGGGCGCGCGCATCACGCCGCTGCCGCGGGGATATCGGGGGGTCATGCCAGCACCTCCTGCTGTCGGAAGCGGACGAGGGGGTGCACCGCCGGCTTCCTAGGTCCCCGCGCCGGACGACCGGAAGCCGAGCAGGCAGACCGCCAGTGACCCCACGAGTGCGAGGCCGGCTGCAGCCAGGGCGGCCGGCGGGTCGAGCACGAAGACCGCGGCGAGGGCGATCAACGGAAGAGTGCACAGCCACAGGGCGATCGCCAGCCACAGCGGGCCCTCGGTCCGCCCCAGCCGGGCGCGCAGGCGGCCCAGGAGCGAGAGCGAGCGGTCGTCGACGAGCGCGATCAGTCCGTGGTAGCGGCCCATGGCGCAGGTGAACCGCACCTCGCCGGGAGGCTGGGCCGGCAGCTCCACGGCGGTGGCCGCACCTTCGTCCAGGTGGCGGACCACGTGCGGCGACGAGAAGACGACGCGCTCGAGGCAGGCGTCCGGGTCCTCGCGATGGAAGACGACGCGGAGCGGCAGCCCCGCACGCGCGGCGATCCGCCTCGGCCGATAGCCTCTCGCGACGGTGACGTGGATCACCTGGTGGCCCGGCGCGTCGACCCGGGCCCAGGTCTGCTGCCCGATCATCGGCTCACACGAGGCGGGTGATCAGGATCAGCAGCAGCACGACCAGGGCAACCAGCACGAGCGGGTGGGAAACCGCCGCGGCCGCCATGGTCATCCCCGTCATCGTCATGGCACCACCGACGAACAGGAAGTCGGCCACGAGCAGGACCGCCACGACGAGCAGGAGCGTGATGACCAGGTCTTCAGGCACGCTCCCAGTGAAGAGCCCCTGGCTGAGGAGCGGCTGAGCCTCCCCTGATGAACTGGTGAGATCGGAGGAGCCTGGGGTCCGTGAGCCACGCCCCGCTCCGCCGGTGGTCCGGCCGTGGGGTGCTTCAGCGGTTCAGCGCGAGATCGATCCGGACGGCTGCCAGAGAGCGCTGACGGCGGCGGCGATCGCGACCAGCATGCCGGCCGCGAAGATCGGCCAGGGGAAGCTCGTCGGCACGCCGCCGCCCATGATCCGCCCGGTGTCGAGGGTGAAGCTGGCGATCACCAGCGCCCCGCCGGCGGCGCCGGCCGCCGCTCGCCGCGGGCCGATCGGGATCGTGCCGCCGGCGCGGTAGCGCCGTGCCGCCGCCAGCCCGAAGCCGATCAGCGCGACGCTGACGGTGAGCGGCGCCCAGACCGGCCCGACCCAGGGCACCGGGAAGAGGAAGAGGAGGTCCCACGTCTCGAGGCTCGACGGCCAGCCCGAGATGACCAGCAGCCAGCCGTAGTAGCCGACGTCCCAGGTCCCGAAGGCGACCGCGGCCCAGGCGAGCCGCTCGGGGGCGCTTCGGCCGGCGATCCAGCCGATCGCGGCGAGCATGACCAACGTGGCCAGCTCGCGTCCCACCTCGATCGTCGCGAGGTCCGCCACCGCGCGGGGGTCGCGCAGCGGGAAGAGCGCGTCGGGGGCGATCCCGAGGGCGCGGTGCAGGTAGACGACGACCGTCGACTCGAGATAGGCCATGGCGGCGGCGAAGACCACGACGACGATCGCGATGCTGCGGAAGCCCGACCGGACCATCGCGTCCCATTCTGCCAGCCGGCGGGGGTCCGTCGGAGCGCCGACCCAGCGCCGGCCCAGCGGCGGCTCACGGAACGGCCGGCGACCGACCGAACCGCCACGACCGATCGAAACGGCTCACGGCTGGTGGAGACGGCCCCGCGTTCTGCGGGGCAGAACAAGACCGTGGTGTCCGCGGGCTGCACGGTGGCGGGACGGCCAACCAGGAGGCCACGCGGCGCTCCGGGGACTCGGGTCGCCCCTGACCGTGGCGCGTCGGCTGCCTGCGGACCGCCCGGTGGGGTTGGGCGTGGGCCTCCCGGGCCCGACCGGCTGCGAGCCGTCGCCGTAGGGTCGCCCGAGCGCCCGATGGGTGGCGTTTGTCCTGCTGACCGGAACGTCGGCCAGACCCCAAGGGTGGCGGCATGCCTCCGCCGAGCCCTCTTAGCGACGGCTCAGTCGACGCTCATCCGGCTCTCAGGTGAGGCACGTACGTTCGGCCTGGCGCGCGGTCCCGGCCGGGTCGGTGCCTGCTGAGGCGAAAGGAGCGCTCGTGTCCCGTCGTCCGTACCGATCCCGCGAACCGGGGAAGCCGAGCCGCTTGCGGTACGCTGCCTTCGCCGCCGTCACCGTCGCCATCCTCGGCGTCGGCATCGCCCTCGCCGCCGGCGACCTGATGCCCCGCAGCTGGACGGAGGATCGCACCGCCGAGGCGCTGCCGGTGCGCATGAGTATGGCCGGCTACACGCCGACCGAGATTCGCGTGCGTGCCGGCCGCGAGGTCGCCATCCGGCTCTGGACGACCGACGCCGCGCCCCACCTCCAGGGTGGCGTCCACACCTTCATCAGCGACGAACTGGGGATCTACGAGAGCGTCCCGGCCGAGTCGAGCCGCGTCTTCACCCTGCGCGCCCCCACGAACCCCGGCACCTATGACTTCTACTGCGACACCTGCTGCGGCGGGAAGGCCTCCCCGACCATGCACGGCCGCCTGGTCGTGGAAGGCTGATGGGGGCGGTCCGGGCACCGGCGGACACCCGGGCGCCGGCGGACGCCGTTCGAGGGCCGATCGGCGCCCTCCGGGCGCTGCCGCGGCCGGCGCTCTTCCTCATCGGCGGGCTTTCCGCGGTCGCCCTCGCCTCGCTGGGCATCCTCGCGGCCCTCCCCTTCGAGGCGGCCCGGTTCGGCGGACTGACACTCCCCGTCGTCCTCGGGTCCGGTTTCGCCGACGGGCTCAACCCGTGTGCCTTCGCCCTCCTCGTCCTCTTCGCGACCTACACGCTGACGGTCCTCAACTCGGTGACCGCGGCCGGGGCCGCGACCGTGGAGGCGCGCCGGCGCCTGCTCGGCGCGGGGTCGATCTACGTCGGCGCCGTCTTCGTCACCTACTTCGTGATCGGGCTCGGCCTCCTGTCCGCCCTGGCCTGGCTGGGGCAGGATCACCTGGTGACGCGCGCGGCGGCGATCCTGGCGCTGGTCATGGCGCTCTGGATGCTCAAGGACGTCTTCCTGCCGAGCGTCGGCCCGTCGCTCGCCGCGCCGCACGCCACCCACGGCTGGATGCACCGCGCCATGGAGCGCGGCGGACTGGCCGGGATGCTGATCGCCGGCGTCCTGGTGGGGATCTGCACGGTGCCCTGCTCGGGCGCCATCTACCTGGCGATCGTGGCGGTGCTCCACGCCTCGGGCGGCGGGGCGACCGGCCTCGCCCTCCTCGCCCTCTACAACGTCGCCTACATCGTGCCCCTGGTGGCGCTCCTCCTCTTCGTGGCCGACCGGCGCGTACTGGGGCGGCTGGGGCGCTGGAACCGGGCCCACGGGGACCGGGTCAAGATCGGGCTCGCCGTCGCCGTGGTGGCGATGACGCTCGGCCTGCTGCTGACGCTCTGACCGGCCGCCCGCCGGGCGGGACCCGGCCCGACCGAGCCAGCTGCGGGAATGGGTCATTGGTCCCGAGAACGGGGGCCGCATGCCCATACCAACGGGCCCGGGGAACGGCCACCGTGCACCGATCATGGGGCGGGCCAGATCCTCCTCGATCGTCCATCTCGAGCTGAGCCGGTCCTTCCCGGTCGGGCTCGGGCGCGCTTGCGAGGTCCTATCCGGCGACGAGCTCGACTGGCTCGGGCTGCGCGTCGCCGGCGACGACCTGCCGACCGGCACGCGCCGGTACCAGACCGACCTCTCCCTGCCGATCCGCGGGCGCTCTCCGCAGATGGTGCTGCGCAAGGCCGCCTTCGTCGAGCTGGGCGCGGTCCGATCGACCGACGTCGGCTGTCAGCTGGAGATCAGCTGGCGCTCGGCGACGCTCGCCCCGCTCTTCCCGGTCTTCGTCGGGCACCTCTCGGTCGCTGCCGACGAGATCCGCCTGGAGGGCTACTACGCACCGCCCGGCGGCGACCTGGGCCTGGTCCTGGACCGCGCCCTCCTCGGCATCGCCGCTCGCGGCACCGCGCGGTGGTTCCTGGAGCGCGTGGCCCTGGCGCTGGGCGATGGCGTGCCGATGACCGAACGCGCGCCGGCGCTGGTCCGGACGGCGGGCGAGACGCCCGGCCGGCCGCC
This sequence comes from Chloroflexi bacterium GWC2_73_18, assembly GCA_001794945.1. Classification (GTDB taxonomy): domain Bacteria; phylum Chloroflexota; class Limnocylindria; order Limnocylindrales; family CSP1-4; genus GWC2-73-18. The sequence continues at coordinate 5,827 of MGMJ01000058.1, read as the reverse complement.
TCAGCCGCGTCTCAGCCGCGCTTCAGGGGACTCTCAGGACGACTGAGCATCCTGTCGGCTGGCGGTGGCCACCGACCGCCGCCGAAGGGAGGTGGCCGGATGCGCTGGGTCGTCGCGTTCGTCCTCGCCCCGTTCGCGATCGTCGCTTTCTTCACGGTCGTCCTCCTCCTCCAGCGGGGGCTGGGCGTCGTCCCGGCCGAGACGGTCGGGGGTGGGGAGATCGTCATGACAGAGATGCGCTTCGTGCCGAACCGGATCGAGGCGCAGGCGGGGCAGCCCTTCACCGTTACGTTTGTCAACCGGGGCGCCCAGCGGCATGACTTCGCCCTGGCGGCGATCCACATGCCCGGTCTCGAGCCAGTCGAGACGATGACCGAGCCGGGGCAGCGGATCACCGTCACGATGCGGATCGACACCCCGGGCCAGCACGTCTTCACCTGCACGGTGCCTGGCCACGCGGCCGCGGGGATGACCGGCGTCGTGGCGGTCAGCCCGTAGCTCGGCAGCGGCCCGGCTGAGCGCGCCGGGGCCGCCGCGCTCAGCCGAGCCCGAGGAAGGCGCGCAGGCGATCGGCGAGGCGCCGGTCGCTCGCCTGCACGGCGGCCGTCGCGCAAGCGGGGAGTCCGGCGAGGTCGAGTCCCGCCCCCGGCCACGACCGACGCCAGAGCCACGGCACGGCCGCCCAGAGCAACACGAGGTGGTCGATGCGCAGCGGTCGCGGGAAGGCGGAGGGCGCCAGCGTCATCGCCAGCTCGAGCTGCGTCAACAGGAACGGCCAGGTGGCCAGCGTCAGGAGCAGGACGACCGCGGCGGCGGCGAGGCCCCAGAGGCGTGCCCGCGGCGGCAGGAAGACCCACAAGATCGCCGGGAACCACTTGACCGCGCTTGCCAGGGCCCAGAGCGCCCCGCCGAGGCGTGGGCCGGTCCACTGGGCCGCCCAGACCGCCAGGGCCAGGAAGAGCGTCACGTTCCCCGTGTCGAAGGTCGCCGCCAGCGGTCCGGCGAGCGCCACGAAGACGAGCGCCGTGGCCAGCGGGCGGCGGCGGTAGGCCCAGGTGACGCTCCAGCCGAGGAGGAGCGCCATCGCCGCCCGCCAGGCGAACCAGGCGACCGGCCAGGGGAGGAGCGCCCACGGCACGATGGCCGGCAACAGCCATGGGGCGTAGACCCAGGCGAGGAAGAGGCCGGGGGGATGGTAGGGGTCGAGCCCGGCCAGCCAGGTCCGCGTCCCGCCCCAGTAGGCGAGGGCGTCGGCGCCGCCGGCGCTCCCCCGCGCGACGACGAAGGCGACGACGAGGCCGCCGCCCAGCCCGAGAAGGGCGGCGGCGGCGAGACGGCGCAGGGTCGGCGGCTGCATCGGTCGGGATCGTTCTCCGCGGGGATTGTCGCATCGCCCCGCCGCAGCGGGCCGCCGCCCGCTCGGCGAGAATCACGGGCGGTGTCGCTCCACCTCGTCCTCCGGCTGATCCACGTGCTGGCCGCCATCGTGGCCGTCGGGGCCAACCTGACGTATGCCTTCTGGCTGCGCCGTGCCGGCACCGATGGCGACCGGATCGCCTTCACCATCGCCGCGATCCAGCGGCTCGATCGCACCTTCGCCAACCCCGGTTACCTGGTCCTCCTCCTCAGCGGCCTGGCCATGACGGCGACCGGTGGGTTCGGGTTCGAGCGCGGCTGGATCATCGCCGGCCTCGCGCTCTACCTCCTCGCCGCGCTCCTCGGCTTCACCCTCTTCGCCCCGGCGATCCGCCGCCAGCTCGCGGAGGCGGAGCGCGACCCGACGAGTGCCGCCTACGCCGCCGCCGCCCGCCGCAGCCAGCTCCTCGCGGGGGTCACCACCGCCCTCGTCCTCGCGATCGTGGCGTTGATGGTCCTCAAGCCGTTCTAGCGGCGCACCCACGGTACTTCCGGGCCATGGAGCGGTGCTGGGTGGTCCGCTACGGTCCGTTCATGGCCACGGTCCCGAGGGGCGGCGTCCCGGTGCCGCTCCGCCGCCTCCTGCACGATCCCTACCTGCTCCTGGCGATCGCCCTCGTGGTGCCGCCGCTCGCCGTCCTCGTCATCGAGCCGAAGCGGGCCGTCGCCGCCGAGGTCCTCGCGGGGGCCGCCGTACTGGCCGTCATCCAGGCGGTCGCCGCGCGATTGCAGCGCGGCCTCCGCTCCGCGCGAGCGCTCACCGCCGCGTCGACGCTCCGGCTCCTCATCGCCCTCGCCTACGTTACCTACGTCCTGGCGGTGACCGGCGGTGACACGAGCCCGCTGGTCGGCCTCTACGTCCCGGTCGTGACCCTGGCGGCGGCGATCGGCCTGCGTCAGGCGCTGGTCATCGGCACCCTGGGCGTCCTCGCGTACCTCGTCCCGGAGCTGGCCGGCCCGGTCATGCACCCCGAACACGTGCAGCGCGGCGTCGTCCTCGCCACGGTCAGCGTCATCCTGGTGATCGGGGCGCGGCGCATGGTGGGTGCGCTGGAGCGGGCGCTCGACGAGCTTCGCTCCGCCCTGACCGCGGAGCGCCGCTCGGCCCGTCAGATCGCCGGCATCGAGGCGGTCGGGCGGATCCTGGCCAGCGCCGGACCAACGAGCGAGGCGCTCTCCCAGGTCATGTCCGTATTCGTCGAGCGGCTCGACTACCGGTACGTCGCCATCTACCTGTCGGAGGGCGGCCAGTTCCACTTGGGCGCACAGCAGGGGTACGCAGCCCCGATCCCGGAGCACGACAGCTCGAATGGTGTTATCGCCCGCGTGATCCGCACGCGCCGGCCGGCGTTCGTCCCCGACGTGACCGTCGATCCCGACTACACCAGTGCCGACCCGGCCGTGCGCAGCGAGATCTGCGTCCCCCTCCTCGCCCACGACGAACTGCTCGGCATCCTGAACATCGAGTCGACCGCTGCCACGCCGCTCGACGAGACGGACCTGACGCTCATGGTTTCGGTCGCCGACCGCCTGGCGGCCGCCCTCGCGCTCGGCCGCGAGCGCCAGACGCTCGCCGCGCGGGTCGCTCTCCTCGACCGGCTCCGCGAGCTCTCGGCGGTGATCGGCAGCACGCTCGAGCCGGATCGTGTTCTCCGCTCTCTCGTTGCCGCCACGCGTGCCGTCTTCGCCGTCGACGCCATAAGCCTCACGGTCCTCGAGCGGGCGAGCGGGCGCTACCTGGTGCGGGCCAGCGAGGGACCCGGGGCGCCCGAGGTCGGGACCGAGATCCGGCCGGGGGTCGGGACGTGCGGGCGGGCGATCCGCGACCGGACCGTCGTTCTCGATCGGCTGGCCGATGGCGACAGCGACCCCGATCCGCTGCCTGGCGTCCCGTCGATCGCCATTGCCGCCGGCGTCCCGATCGTCCGCGACGGCGCGGTGGTCGGCTCCATGACGATCGGACGGACCGACCCGTCGCGGCCGTTCACCGAGCTCGAGCAGGAAGCGATGACACTCCTCGCCGGGCAGGCCGCCCTCGCCATCGCCAACGCCTTCCTGCATGCGGAGGTCGCCGAGCTGGCGATCCGCGACCCACTGACCGGCCTCCACAATCGCCGCTTCTTCGAAGAGGTGGCGGAACGGATCCTCGCCACCCAGCGGCGCCGGCCGTCCGGAGAGCGTCCGCCGATCTCGGCGATCCTCTTCGACCTCGATCGCTTCGGCCGCCTCAACGAGCGCCACGGCCACCAGGCCGGCGATGCCGTGCTTCGCGCCTTCGGCGAGCTCCTCCGCCTGCGCTTCCGCGAAAGCGACCTCGTGGCGCGTGTCGGCGGCGAGGAGTTCGCGGCGATCCTCGAGGGAGCGAGCCTCGCGGACACGATGCGCGTCGCCGAGGAGGTGCGCGCCGCCTTCCGCGCGCTCGTCGTGCTGGGACCGGGGAGCCAGCCGATCAGCGCCACCGTCTCGGCCGGCTGCGCCACCCTCGACGCGGCGGACCCGACCCGCGAGGCGCTCATGCGCGCCGCCGACGTCGCCCTCTACATGGCCAAGCACGGCGGCCGCGACCGGGTCGCGGCGGCGTAGGCGGCGCGCCGCCGCCCCGGCCCAGACGCCACGAAGGCGTCAGATCGGCTCGACCCGATCTCCCACCCGCACCCGCCCCGGCTCCGCGACGCGGGCGTAGACCCCGAAGTCGATCTTCCGCTCGTCGCGCACGCCGCGGTAGGCGCGGATGGCGCGCAGGGTGTCGAAGTCGCGGACGCCGGTCTCGGGGTCGCGCGTCGTCACCACGCAGCGACCGTCGGGCCGGGTGACGCGGATGACCGCCTCGCCGACCCGGACGTCGTGTCCGATCCAGGTGTCCTCTTCGTGCGCCGTGCACCCGGCGACCCCGACCGTCATCCGGAACCGCCGACCGTCGAGTGGCTCGGTCCGCCCGCTGCGGCGCGCCAGCTCCTCGACCGAGGCGTCCGAGAGGACCGAGATCGGCTGGCTGTCCACCCCGTCGCCGGGGCGGTCGACCCGGGCGAGCCGGATCGGGCGTCCGGCGAACCGGGAGAGCGCCTCGGCGAAGGCGCCGCCGACGACGTGACCGGTGATCGGCCGGCCCCAGATGCCCGTCTCGATCGGCTCGCCCAGGAAGGCGGCATCGCCGCTCACGGCCTCCCCATCGGGGAAGTGGAGCGTGAGCCACTCCTGCCCCGGGTCGTACTCGGGCCGGATCGCCGTCAGCGGCCCGAAGAGCGAGCCGCTGAATAGCCGACCCGTCCGGTCGACCAGGTAGAAGAACCGGTCGGCGGCGATCCCGAAGGACTCGATCCGCACCTCGTCGGGGTGCTGGAGAGCGAGCGACTTGACCGGCGCGATGGAGATACGCGAGACGGTCCGCATCGCGGGTCACGCTACCAGAACCGGCCGGCCCGCCGTCGCGCCTCGCGTTCCTCGCCACCACGAAGGTCGAGGCGACCTGCGACTGAAGGGTCAGGCGAGGTCGATCCAGAGCGGGGCGTGGTCGGAGGGAAGCTTCCCCTTGCGCGCGTCGCGGTCGATCTCCGCGCCGGCGACGCGGGCCGCGAGGGGCGCGGTGACGTAGAGGTGGTCGATCCGCATCCCGAAGCCCTTGTGGAAGTGGCCGGCGCGATAGTCCCACCAGGTGAAGCGGCCGCCCTCCGGGTGGTGGAGCCGGTAGGCGTCGACGAGGCCCCAGGCGCGCAGCCGCGCCACGGCGGTGCGCTCCTCGGCGGTCACATGGGTCGAGCCCTCGAAGGCGGCCGGATCGTAGACGTCGAGGTCCTCCGGGGCGACGTTGAGGTCGCCGCCCAGGACGAGGGGCCCAGACGGGACGCAGGCGCGCTCAAGCCAGCCGGCGAGGCGGTCGAACCAGCCGAGCTTGGCGTGCCAGAACTCGCTCCCGACCGAGCGGCCGTTCGGCGCGTAGACGCTCACGGCGCGGATCCCTCCGCACGACGCGGCGATCATGCGGGCCTCCGGCTCGGCGGGGTCGCCGAAGCCGCGCACGACGTCGTCGAGGCCGACGCGCGAGGCGATGGCGACGCCGTTCCATCGTCCCTCGCCGTGGTGGGCGATCTCGTAGCCGGCGATC
>MGMJ01000058.1:0-254 GCA_001794945.1 Chloroflexi bacterium GWC2_73_18 | reverse complement strand
GGATGTCCGGCGCGCGGCCGGCGAGCCACTCCTCCACGCGGGGGAGGCGCGCGTACAGGGAGTTGACGTTCCAGGTGGCGATCCGCACGACCTCACGATAGCCGGGCGGGGGCTGCGTGGCGCGGTCCCGCGTGTGGTCCGCCGCTCCACTACTGGTCAACCAGCGTTGCCTCGACCGAGAGCGCCACGTTCCTGACCAGCGCGCGGGAGACCGGGCAGCCGTCCTTGGCGCGTTCGGCCGCGTCGGCGAAACC
>MGMJ01000057.1:20802-20969 GCA_001794945.1 Chloroflexi bacterium GWC2_73_18 | reverse complement strand
ATCCCCGAGAAGACCGAGCACGACGAGGTCGTCTTCACCACCGAGGAGGTCGCCGCATCGGGGCTCGACTACCTCGCCCTCGGCCACTGGCACTCCTACAGCCGGGGACACGCGGGCGCCACCACCTACGCCTACAGCGGCGCTCCCGAGCCGGTCGCCCTCGACCA
>MGMJ01000057.1:0-20754 GCA_001794945.1 Chloroflexi bacterium GWC2_73_18 | reverse complement strand
GACGAAGGCGGTGACGATCGAACCGCGCACGGTCGGCCGGACGCGCTTCCTCGCGATCGACGTCGACGCCGCCCGGGTCGCCAGCCAGGCGGCGCTGGAGGAGCAACTCCGCAACGTGGCCGACCCGGACACGGTCCTCGACGGCCGCCTCACGGGCATCCGCCCCGATGCGCTCGACCTCGACCTCGAGGAGCTGGAGCGCGCGCTGGCACCGGCCTTCCTGCGCGTCCGGCTGCGCGACCGGGCGACCCCTGCGCTGCCGGAGGGCCCGTTGCCTCCGCCCGACACGATCCCCGGCGCCTTCATCCGCGATCTCGAGGCGCGCATCGAGGCGGCGACAGGGGCCGGCCGGACGGACGAAGCCGACGAGCTGCGCGACGCGCTCCGGCTGGGCCGGCTCCTCCTCGCCGGCCACGAGGTGACCCTGTGAGGATCACCCGCCTCCACCTGCGCGACCTGAAGCGGCACGTCGACCAGACGATCGAGCCGGCGCCGGGCCTCACCGTCATCCGCGGCCCCAACGAGGCCGGCAAGACGACGATCCAGCGCGCCCTCGAGCTCGCCCTCTACCGGCGCTGCACCGCGGCCGGCGCCGAGATCGAGGAGCTGCGGCGCTGGGGGGCCGGCGACGACGCCCGCCCGGTCGTCGAGATGGAGTTCGAGGACGACGGCCGGAACGGGCGGCTGGTCAAGAACTTCCGCGGCGCCAAGGGCACCGTCTCGCTGACGATCGGCGAGGAGACGACGACCGACCCGGCGCAGGCCGACACCTGGCTGGCCGAGCTGACCGGCATCCCCACCGTCGAGTTCTTCCGCTCGACCGCCAGCGTGCGTCACCACGAGGTCTTCCGGCTGGTTGGCGACGAGGGGAACCTGCGCGACCGCCTCCAGGCCTCGATCAGCGGGGCGGAGCGCGGCGTCTCGGTCGCCCGCAAGCGCCTCGACGGGGCCATCCGCGGGCTGAAGACGGCGGGACCCAAGAACCCCGGGCCGATCAAGCAGGCCGAGGACGAGAAGGCGCGTCTCGAGGTGGAGCTGCGGCGGGGCGAAGAGGCGCTCGGACGCCTCGAGCGCGACCGCGAGATCCACGTCTCGGCGCTCGTGCGGCACCAGGCGGCGGATGCGGCGGTGGCCGGCTCGAAGGAGCAGCTCCGCCAGGCGGAGCTGGCGATCAGGCTCACTGCCGAGCGGGCCGAGGCCGAGGCTCGCTACGCGAAGTACAGGGAGGCGTCGGAGATCCGCGCCCAGACGTCCGAGCTGGAGCGGACGCACCCGTCCAAGATCGCCCTGCCGGTGCTCCGCACCCAGGTCGGCAGGCTCCGCTCGCTCGAGCTGGAGATCACCGAGTACCGGGCCGACCTCGCCGCCGACGAGGAGATCCCGCTGCTCGAGCTGCCCGAGCCGCGCTGGAAGCCGATCGTGTACGCGGGGGTGCTGCTGTTCGTCATCGGCCTTGCCGTCTACGGCGCGCTCGCTTTCCAGCTGATCGGTCGGGTCATCGTCGGCGTGGCGCTGGAGCCGCTCGCCGGGCTCGTCGTCAGCCTGGTCGGGATCCTCGTGCTCCTCTACGCCTGGCGGCGGCGCGATTGGGGCAAGGACGTGCGCCGCCTCAACCAGATGCGCGAGAAGCAGATCGAGCGCCGGCTGCGCGGACGGAGCGAGGTCGAGCAGAAGCTGAAGGACGCCGAGCGCGTGCGCGACCGGCTCCTGGCCGAGATCGTGCAGTCGGACGTTCCCGCCGCCGAGGCACTCCTCGCCGCCGAGGAAGAGCACCTTCACAAGATCGCGCTGCTGCGCGCCCGCTACGAGCAGCTGATGCGCGACGACCCGCGCACGGACGTGGAGCGGGCACGTGACGAGGCGGCCGCCGAGGCCGAGCGGAAGGCCGCGGCGCTCGCCGGGATGGGCGAGATCGGCCGCGAGCCAGGGCGGGCGAAGGAGCGCTTCGAGGGCCGCCTGCGCACCGAGACCGACGAGCGCGACAGCGCCGTGCGGGGGGAGGCGGCCGCCGCGGCGCGGGTCGGGCAGAACGACGTCGATGCACTCGTCGTGGCGGCCGCCAGCGAGGCGCTCACCGAGGTGACCGAGCGGCTCGCCGCCCTGCAGCGGCGCCTGCGCGTCCAGGAGACCGTGCTGGCCGCGCTCGATGCGGCCGAGACCGCCACCATGAAGAAGGCGACGCGTTTCCTCGAGCAGCGGATGGGCCGCGACATCGAGCGGATCACCGGCGGGCGCTACCGGCGGATCCAGGTCGAGGACGACCTCGAGATGCGCGTCTGGTCGCCCGAGCGGGGGGACTGGGTCCCCGCCGCGCAGCTGAGCCAGGGGACGCTCGACCAGCTCTACCTGGCGGCCCGGGTCGAGCTGGTCCGACTCGTCACCAACGACCGGCGCCCGCCACTCCTGTTCGACGACCCGTTCGTCACCTACGACGACGCGCGCGCCGCCCATGCGGTCGAGCTGCTGAAGGGACTCACTGGCGACCATCAGATCCTCTACCTGACGACCTCGGAGCGCTACGACGCGGCGGCCGACCGGGTGATCGTCCTGCCCGCGCCGACCGCCGTCGACACGGAGAAGGCGGCCGCGGCTGGCTGAGCTGACGGGCGCCAGGCCGCCCATCGGTCGTGGCGGCCTCGTCTATCATGGCGACCACCGCGGCCGGCACGGTCTGGCGCACATGGGGGCTTGCCTCGTGAGGGGAGTCGATGCCTGATCCCGGGACCCTGGCAGCCGCCCTCGTCCTGGCGCTCGTCCCGTCGCTCCTCTACCTGATCGTCCTCAACTGGGTCGACCGCTACGAGAAGGAGCCGTGGACGATCCTCTTCGCCTGCCTGGCGCTCGGGGGCATCGCCGCGCCGGTGGTGGCGATCGCGGTGCTGGCGCCCTGGCGGGGGATCGGGCTCGACCCGCAGTTCGCGCCGGGCCCCGGCGGCGGCGCCGACCCGCTGGCCGCCCTCGTCCAGGAGCTGGCCAAGGGCGGCGCGCTGCTGCTGCTCGTGCGCACCGTGCGCGACGAGCTCGACGACGTCCTCGACGGGATCATCTACGGCGCCGCCATCGGCGCGGGCTTCGGGGCGGCGGAGACGTTCGCCTACGCCGCCGGTGGGACGCACGGGCTCTCCACCGAGACGCTCGCGGCGCTCCTCGTGGCCGGCCTCGACCACGCCTTCTACACCGCCGCCTTCGGCGCCGTCCTGGGCGCCGCCGTCCACCTGGCCGATCGGCGCTGGACGGCGGTCTACGCGGTCTACGGCCTCGCCACCGCCGTCCTCCTCCACGCGCTCCACGACGGGATACCGGTGATCCTGGGGCGCCTCCTCGGTCGGCCCGACGCCGCCCTGGGGATCGGCACGCGCCTCGTCGCCCAGGCGGTCAACTGGGTCGGCATCGTCGTCCTGGCGTTCGTCGTCGTCTGGGCCTGGCGGCGCGCCGCCCGCGTCCTCCGCTCCGAGCTGCGCGACGAGGTCGCGGGCGGGGTCGTGAGCGAGGCCGACTACGCCTCGATCACCTCCTGGCGCGCCCGGATCGCCCGCCAGCTCGCCGCGCTCCGGGAGGGCGGGCTCGCGCGTGCCATGGCCGTCCGCCGTCTCTACGCCACCGAGGGCGAGCTCGCCTTCGAGAAGTGGCGCGGGGTCGTCCGCCGTCAGCGTCGCCGCTCGCGCGACCGCTCCGACGAGCTGCGCGCGGAGGTGCTCCGCCTGCGCCGCTCGACGGAGGGTTCCGAGTGAGTGCCACCTTCGCGCGGCCGCGCCGCCTGGCCGCCCTGGCCGGCCTGCTGCTGGCGCTGGCGATCGTCGCCCCGGGCCCGTCGGCGGCGCAGGACCCGGAGGAGCCGCCCTCGCTCGGGCAGGCGATCCTCTACCACCTCACGTTCGCCGTCGACATCGCCGTCGAGGACGGCCTGCCGATCGGGCTGGGGAGCCGCTTCCCATCGGACCTGCCGTACATCGTCACCTTCCTCGGCTGGGATTACGCCCCGGCCGGGACGGAACTCCGCCTGCGGCTCTTCGAGGGCGATCGCCTCGTCCTCGACGAGGCCCGCGTGGTCGGCCACGAGAACGCCTCGGGCGTCATCTTCCTCTACGCCCCCGAGGGCGGCGTGCCCGACGGCACCTACACCGCGCAGCTCGACTACAACGGCGTCCCTGACGAGGCGGCGACCTTCGAGGTCGGCGGCGCCGAGTCGGGTCCGGGACCGCTCCCCGGCGAGACGCCCGCCCCGACCGGGACGCCCGCCCCGACCGAGACGCCCGCCCCGACCGAGACCCCGGGCGGGTCGCCGTCCCCGGGCGCGTCGCCCGGTCCGGCCTGCGAGACGCCGCCCTGCCCCGGCGACGAGCCGGCGCCGGGCACCGGCCCGATCCCCTACGCCGACCCGGCCGAGGTCCTCGTGGTGACCCGCGAGGCGGTGCTGCGCGAGAAGCTCGGGGCGCGGGCCGACGAGGTCCTGGCCGCCGCCGCCGAGACCGGCGACCTGCACGACCTCGACGCCGACGGCACCGCCCGCGACACGCCCGAGGCGGCGATCCCCGAGGTGCAGCGGCTCCTCCGGGCGGGCGACTACCGGTACCTCCTCATCGTCGGCAACGACGACACCGTCCCCTATGCTCGTGTCGAGAACCCGCTCGCGGAGGACGAGGTGGCCGACCTGGCGGGCTGGGAGCTCCCGGCCGACTGGCTCCCCTCCGACGATCCCTATGCCGACCTCGACGGCGACACCTGGGGCACCCCGGATCTCGCCGTGGCGCGGATCCCCTCGAGCGAGGACGCCGACCTCCTCCTCACCCAGCTCGGCGATGCCAACGTTCCCCCGGCAAGCGGCGCCTTTGCCCTGGTCAACGACAAGCGTCGCTCCCAGGCGACCGCCGTCCTCGAGGTGATCGACGACAGCCAGACGGTCGATCTCCACTTCGCGCCGCCGACCGGACCGGACGACCTGGCCGCCACGACCCAGGCGAGCGCCCGCTACACCTACGTCCTCCTGCACGGCATCGGCGTCACCACCGACGCATGGCTCGGCGACGTCGTGGCCTGGCACCCCTACGACCCCGAGAACATCGTGACCGGGGAGTGGCAGGTGGAGGTCGGGGCCCAGGTGAACGCCTTCACCATCGACAGCGCGGGGAGCAGTGGCGTGGTCGACGTCGGCGCCTGCTACGGGGCCTGGACGCTCGACACGGTCCAGGAGCCGCAGCACAAGACCGCCGACAACAACCTGGCCCTCCGCTTCCTCCGTTCCGGCACGCGTTCCTTCATCGCCGATACCCACCTCTCCTACAGCGTGGCGGTGACGCCGCAGGGCCCCTACATCGGGCGGACCGGCTTCGAGGTCCTCCTCTGGCAGGGGATCGGTGCGGGCCAGACGCCGATCGACGCCTTCCAGTCGGCCAAGCAGACGATCGCCGAGTGGATCGACATCGCCGTCTCGGAGGGCAACGTCGACGCCGCGCTCCTCAATATCAAGACGCTCCACGAGATGGTCTACCTGGGCCGGCCGTGAGGACCCGACGATGAGCCCGCGCATCACCGTCCTGGCGATCTGGACCGCTCTCCTGGCCGTCGGCTTCGCCGCGATCCTGGTGCTGGGGCGGCCGCTGCCGACGGCGAAGGAGGAGCTCGACGCCGCCTACCGCCCGCCCACGCCGGTCAGCGAGGCGGCGGCGGTCGAGAGCGCCGAGACGATCGTGCGCCTGGAGCACCCCACCTTCGTCGGCGCGCCGCGGACGGTCAACCGGCGCACCGACCTCGGCGTCGAGCGCTTCGTCATCGTCTACACGATCGCCGAGCAGAACACCGGCCTGCGCATCTCCGTCGGCGTCCAGGACGGCAGGGTCTCCGTCGCCACGTTCCCGTAAGGCCATGGCACGGCCGGACCGCTCCGAGCTGGCGGTCGCCAGCCTCCTGGGGGCACTGGGGCTGGCGGGGGCGCTCATCGCCTGGCGCGTGGGGGTGGCCGGGTCGGCCGCCTCCGACGCCACCGGCGACGTCCTCGACGCGACCCGCCTGCGCGGCGCCCAGGTGATGATCGGCGAGGGGTACATCACGCGCACGGGTGAGGCCTACCTCGACTACGAGCGGGCACGCCGGCGCGCCGATGCCCTCGCCGCGGCCGGCCTCCCGGAGGCGGCGCAGGCGTACCGCAAGGAAGCGGCCAGCCACTGGTTCCTCGTCCGCCCGGAGTATCTGGATCCGCAGGGCGAGTACGACCCCGACCGCCACCGTGACGCCTGGCTGGCCGACGCGGCCAGCCGCGAAGACCTCGAACCGACGCCGCACCTCGATCGCGCCGAGGCCGAGGAGCAGCGGATGGTCGATCTGCTGCGCGCCGGCCTCGTGGTCGCGCTCGGCCTGCCGTTCCTGACCGTGGCCCAGGTGACGCGCGGCCGACTCCGCCTCGGCACGGCGGCCGCCGGCGCCGCGCTCCTGGCGGCCGGCGTGTTGCTCGGGTTCGCGGTGTGGGCCTGATCCGCTCCGGCGGCCACCGCTTCGCGATGGTCGCCCGTCCGCGGTTGCGGGAGGGTGACCCGGGCAAGGCCGCCCTGGTCGTCGGCATGTCGCTCCTGACCGTCTTCGCCACCGCCGTCGGGGCGCTCCAGGTGGACGCCTCCGTGCAGGCGTCGCGGGCCCAGCGCGAGGCGGGCCGGCTGGGCCTGGAGGGGACCGCCCGCGACGTCACCGCGATCGTCCAGCTGGGCGCCGACTACGGCGCCTTCCGGCGCTGGTACGAGGAGCTGGAACGGCTCGCCTGGGTGAACGAGGCGCTGGCGGCCGACCCGGACCGGGCCGATCGCGCCCAACTCGAGGTGCTCGCCCGGGTCGACGCGAGCCTGGCCGACTGGATCCAGCAGCGGACAGACCTGTTGCAGGCGCCCTACTTCGACCCGGAGACCTACATCAGCGACTTCGCCGCCTACGAGGCCGAGCGGGTCACGGCGCCGGCGGTCCGCACCGAGGAGCAGCGGAGCGCCGAGACCGAGGTGGCGGTCGCGTGGGGCTCGCGGGCCCTCGGCTACGTGACCGTGCTGACGCTGATCGCCATCGCCCTCTTCTTCCTGGGCCTCGCCGCCACCATCGGCGCCTCGGTCCGGTTCCTCTTCGCCGCCGGTGGCGGCATCTTCGGGACGGTCGCCTTCGCCTGGGCCGCCTCGCTCGCCCTGGCGCCGGTCCACCGCGTCCCCACTGCGGCGATCGAGCAGGTCGTGCGGGCGCAGGTCGAGCTGGCGCAGGCGCCCGGCTTCGGCACCATGGAGCTCGACCAGACGGGCCGCGGCCGCTTCGCGGCCGCCATCGCGGCCGCGGACGCGGCGCTCGCGCTCGACCCGGAGTACGCCTCGGCCTACCGGTCGCGCGCCGCGGCCGAGCTCTCCTACGCCGACACGCTCGTCTTCTCGGAGGCGGGCCCGGGCGCCGAGACCGAGCGGCTCGTCGCCGGCGCGGTCGCCGACTACCGCCGCTTCGTGGAGCGGCGCGGCGACGACTACGCCTCGTGGTGGAACCTGGGCTGGGCGGAGTACCTGGCCGGCGACATGGCCGCCGCGATCGCCGACACCGACCGCGCCCTCGAGCTCACCCCCGACCAGTTCACGCTCTACCTCAACCGCGCCCTGGCGCGCCTGGCGGCCGGCGACCGCGCCGGCGCCGACGCCGATCTCGAGACGGCGCTCGAGGTCGCCGCCAAGACCTCGCTCGACTCGAACCAGCTCTTCTTCGACGTGTCGGACTTCGACATCGCCCGTCTCGCCGAGCAGCGGCCGGCCGAGGCCGGGGCATTGCGCGCCATGCTGCTCCGCCTGCGCGAGGCCCAGGTGGCGCTGCGGGTCGCGGGCTCCACGCACCCTCGCGAGGGGACCGGGAGGGTCGAGGGGCTCGCCATGGGCACCCTGGAGCTCTCCGAGGATGGCGCGCTCGCGCCGCTCGGCGAGGTCGCGGCGGGCGAGGCGGTGAGCGATCCGGCCGCCGTCGCCTTCCGGCTTCGCGTGAGCGCCGCCGCCGTGCCGGCCGGGACGACCCTCTCGGTGCGGGTCTGGCTCGACGGCCTGCCCCAGGCCGGCTACGCGCTCGACGTGGCGTGGCCGCAGGGCTCGCGCCAGATGGTGGTGGAGATCGCCTCGCCCTACGCGCTGGCCGGGTTCCCGCTCCAACCGGGCGCCTACGAGCTGGCCGTCTACCTCGACGGCGCCACGGGCGGCACCTTCGGCTGGAGCGTCGCCGCGCCCGAGTGATGCGCGGATCAGCCGGATGCCGGCGGCGTGGCCGGCCGGCCGTCCATTCGCCCGCCGACTGGAAGCGCCTCAAGGACGGGTTGGCGACGATCGTCCCTCGGGGGAGCTGACCGCTGCAAGGCAGGCGCGGTCGACGAGCCAGGTGGCGCCGCGGCGGCGGGCGACCTGGGCCGGCCAGCGGACGGGGTCGCGCTCGGGGCCGAGGGCGGCGGCGATCGCCGCCGACTTGGCGGGGCTGACCGCCAGGACGAGGAGCGCTGCGGCGTCGTCGAGGACGTCCGGGCGGAGGGTGAGGCGGGGCAGGTGCGGGCCGATGTGCGCCGGCGCGGGGACCGCAAGGACGAGCGGGGCGTCCCGCGCGAAGGCCGCGCTGCCGGGGAAGACGCTCAGGACGTGCCCGTCGGCGCCGATGCTGAGCAGCGCCACGTCGAAGGCCGGCCGGCCGCCCGGGCCGGTCGGCAGCGCCCCGCGCAGCTCGGCGGCGTAGGCGTCGGCGACCCACGCGGCGTCGTGCCCCTCGGCCAGCGCCGCGTCGATGGGGAAGGGGTGGACGTTGCCGGTCGGGAGGCCGAGGCCGGTCGGGTCGCCGGCATCGCCGCTTCCGCCGGCGAAGAGGGTGGTCCGGGCCAGGAAGACCGACGACTCGGGGTGTTCGCTCCCCACGAAGCGGTCGTCGCCCCACCAGAGGTGGACCGCCGGCCAGGGGACCGCCTCGCGGATCGGGGGCGTGGCCAGGCACCGGTAGAGGGCGCCGACGGTCGCCCCGCCGGTGAGGGCGATATCGGCGCGACCGCGCCGCTCGACCGCCGCCCGGAGCGCCTCGGCGACGCGCCGGGCGCCCTCCGCCGCCACCGCCTCGGCGTCGTCGAGCAGGACCAGGTCCGGCTCCTCGGGCCGGCCCGGGAGGGCGAGCGGGTCGCTCATCCGCCGGCCAGCGCCGCGGCGACCGGTAACGCCTCCTCGAAGGGCACGTCGCGCCCGACCGCCTCCAGTGAGCGGGCCAGGTAGATCGCGTCCATGAAGCGCTCCAGCCGCCCGGCCGCGCGGACGACCGGCACCCCGCCCCGCGTCGCCGCCAGCGCCAGGTCGTCGCCCGCGCGCGTGACCGTGACGGCCAGGTGCTCGCGCCCGCGGCCGAGCTCCAGCTCCACCCCGAGGAGCGAGCCCGGCGTTCGCAGGGTGGGGCCGCCGCCCGGGTCGCGCGGCTCGATCTCCAGCTCGACGCGTCCGCCCTCCCGGCGGAACGCCGCCACCAGCCTCTCGCCGCCGCGCCGCGGCGCCAGCGGGCGCTCTATCCGCCAGCCGAGACGGCTCGCCAGCCAGCCGGCCAGGAGCGCGGCCTTGGGGAGGCGCACGACCGAGCCCGGGCGGCCGACGACGATCCGCAGCCGGCGCGCCCCCGGCAGGAAGCCGGCCGCCCCCGGCCGGTCGAAGCAGCCGGCGATCAGCTCGCGCCAGGGGTCCAGGCGCATCCAGCCGATGTCGCTGATCGCCCGGCCGCTGGCGGCCTCCCCGGCCAGGGCGACCAGGCGCTCGCGGCCGTCGTCGCGGAAGAGCCCCGAGTCGACCAGCAGCCGGTCGGCCATCTCCGCCAGCTCGCCGAACGGGCGGCTCCCGATCGGCGGGTCGTCCGTCCACCAGGCGAGGACCGGCAGGTCGTGCACGAGGAGCGGGGCGGCGACCGCCGCCGGGTGCCGGGTCGCCTCGCCGCCGAGGCGCAGGAGCACGTGTTCGACACACGCCTCGCGCGCCGCGCCCGGCGCCAGGTGGCAGCGCACCGAGGCGCGCGCGTCGATCGCGGCCGGCCCGTCCGGGTCGCCGAAGCCGACGACGATCGCCCGCGACGGGTGGCGCGCGGCGAGCCGGGCGACGGCCGTGAGCGCCCGCTCGGCCGTCTCGGGGCGCTGGGCCACCACGACGAGGGTGAGGACGCGCGTCCGGGTGCGGAGGACGACTGATCCGTCCGCCTCCTCCGCCGGCGGTCCCGCCGCGGCGGCCGCCCAGGCGCGCGCCAGCGCCGTCTCGACCCCGGCGACCGAATCGGCCCGCTCGGTCCAGTGGTGCGCCTCGGAGACGCTGGGCCCATGGCCGTGCGGGGCGAGCGGCGCGACCATCGTGTCCGCGACCCCTACGGGCGCCGCCAGCGGCGGCCGTCCCGCTCGAGCAGGCGATCGGCCGCCGCCGGCCCCCAGCTGCCGGCCTCGTACGGCTCCGGCCCGCCACCGCCCGTGGCGCCCCGCGCGGCCCAGCGCTCGTTGATCGGTGTCACGATCCGCCAGGCCGCCTCGACCTCGTCGGCGCGGGTGAAGAGCGAGGCGTCGCCGAGCATGGCGTCGAGGAGGAGTGTCTCGTACGCCTCCGGCGTCTCGACGGTGAACGACGAGCCGTAGAGGAAGTCCATGTTGACCGAGCGGACGTCGAGCCCCAGGCCGGGCACCTTGGCGGCGAAGCGGAGCAGGATCCCCTCGTCGGGCTGGATCCGCATCGCCAGCAGGTTCGGCTCCGGCTCGGCGCCCGCGCTGCGAAAGAGCATCATGGGCGGGCGGTTGAACTGGACGGCGATCTCGGTGGCGCGCCGCGGCAGGCGCTTGCCGGTGCGCAGGAAGAAGGGGACGCCGGCCCAGCGCCAGCTCTGCACCCCGACGCGGAGGGCGACGTAGGTCTCGGTGGCCGAGTCGGGCGCCACCGCCTCCTCCTCGCGGTAGCCCTTCACCGCCTCACCCGCGACCCAGCCCGGCCCGTACTGGCCGCGCACCACGTCGCGGTCGAGCCGCTCCGGCGTCCACTCCTCGACGGCGTGCAGGACGCGCACCTTCTCGTCGCGCAGCTCGTCCGCCTCGAAGGCGATCGGCGGCTCCATGGCGACCAGGCTGAGGAGCTGGAGGAGGTGGTTCTGCAGGATGTCCCGCGTCGCCCCCGCCTCCTCGTAGAAGGCGCCGCGGGTGCCGATGCCGGCGTCCTCGGCGACGGTGATCTGCACGTGAGCCACGTAGCGGCGGTTCCAGATCGGCTCGAAGATCCCGTTGCCGAAGCGGAAGACGAGGAGATTGCGGACCGTCTCCTTGCCCAGGTAGTGGTCGATACGGAAGATCTGCCGCTCGGCGAAGACGCGCGTCAGCTCACGGTTGAGGGCGGCCGCGGAGTCGAGGTCGCGGCCGAACGGCTTCTCCACCACGATCCGGCTCCAGCCACGGGCGCGGCTCTCGCGGTCGAGGCCGACGCGCCCGAGCCCGGCCACGATCTCGGTGTAGGCCGATGGCGGGGTGGCCAGGTAGAAGAGCCGGTTGCCGCGCGTGCCGCGCTCGCCGGCGATCCGCTCGAGCCGCTCGGCCAGGCGCTCGTACCCGGCCGGGTCGGCGAAGTCCATGCGCTCGTAGCCGATCGCGCCGGCGAAGTCGTCCCAGGCCGCCGCCTCCGGCGGGATCCGGCTGTTCCGCTCGGTGGCGGCCCGCATCTCCTCGCGGAAGGCGGCATCGTCCCAGGGGCGCCGGGCGACGCCGAGGATCGCCGTCTCGCGGGGCGAGCGTCGCCGGCTCGGGGACCTTCTCGAGGCGAAGCCCCTCGCGGAGCGGGTTCGTCTCGGCGGCGCGGAGCGGGGCCGATCCGCTCACTCGGTCCTGATGGCGTGGCCGCCGAACTGCTCGCGGAGCGCCGCCACCGCCTTCGCCGCGAAGCTCTCTTCCTGGCGCGAGCGGAAACGGGCCAGCAGCGAGAGGGTGATGATCGGCGCCGGCACGTCGAGGGCCATCGCCTCCTCCACCGTCCAGCGCCCCTCGCCCGAGTCGGCGACCCAGTCCTTCACGTCGGCCAGCTCGTTGCCGTGCGCCTCGAAGGCGCGGCCCATCAGCTCGAGCAACCACGAGCGGATCACCGTGCCGTGCATCCAGGCCTCCGCGATGGCCCCGAGGTCGAGGCCGTACTCCGAGGCGTGGAGGATCTCGAAGCCCTCCCCGTAGGCCTGCAGCAGCCCGTACTCGATCCCGTTGTGGACCATCTTGACGTAGTGGCCGGCACCGCTGGCGCCGCAGTGGACGAAGCCGCCGGGCGGCGCCAGCGTCTCGAGGATCGGGCGGAGCGCCTCGACCGCGTCGCGGTCGCCGCCGACCATCAGCCCGTAGCCGTTCTCCAGCCCCCAGACCCCGCCCGAGACGCCCGCGTCGACGAAGCGGAGCCCGTGCCCGGCGAGCATGCCATGGCGCCGCTGCGAGTCGTGGAAGTCGGCGTTGCCGCCGTCGACGACCGTGTCGCCCGGCGCGAGGACGCCGGCCAGCTCGCCGAGCATCGTCTCGGTCGGCTCCCCGGCCGGGAGCATCGAGATGACGGCGCGGGGGGCCGGCAGGAGGTCGCCCAGCTCCTCGAGCGAGAAGGCCGGGACGGGGCCCTCGGCCGCCAGTTCGCGCGTCTTCTCGGCGGTCCGGTTGAAAACGACGACGCGGTGGCCGCCCCGGTGGAGCCGGCGCGCCATGTTGGCGCCCATCCGGCCGAGGCCGATGATCCCGACGTCCACGCTGCTCGCCTCCTTCCCGCACCGGCGCCCGGCTCAGCCGCGCGCGAGCGCCTCCGCCAGCGCCGACTCGAGCGCCGCCAGCCCGGCGTCCGGGTCGGCCCCGAGGTGGATGCGCAGGATCGGCCGCTCGTGCGCCTCGAGCGCCTGGAAGTCGCCCTCCGCCTGGGCGTCGATCAGCGTCTCGAAGCCGTACGGCCGGCCCGGGATCTCCAGTGGCTCGCGCCCGTCGGCGAGGAGCTGGAGGAAGCAGCCCGAGGGCGTGCCGCCCTTGAAGAGCTGGCCGGTGGAGTGGAGGTAACGCGGCCCGTAGCCGACGACCACCGGCCGCCGGGTCGCGTCGCGGAGCGCGAGGCGGATCCGCCGGAGCGCCGCGTCGCGCGCCTCGCTCGCGGCGATGAAGGCGCCGATCGCGAGGTAGCCGTTCTCCGGCACGCGGTCGAGGTGGCGGCGCAGTTCGCCGGGGACGGTGCCCGGGCCGGCCGCCAGCCGGAGCGGCGCGTCGCCGACCAGGCGGAGCGGCGGCGCCTGGGCGATGATCGCGTTCGGCGTCTCGGCGAAGACGTCGACGCGGCCGGCCGTGTCCGGCTCTGGGAGCCGGGCGAGGACCGCCTCGGTCATCCGCTTCGCCCCGTCGACGTCCGGCTCGTCGAAGGGATTGACGCCGAGGACCGCGCCGGCGACGGCGGTGGCGAACTCCCAGCGGAAGAACTCGCCGCCCAGGCCGCCCAGGTCGTCCATCGTGAGGCCGATCACCGGGTGCCCGGCGACGGCCAGCTCGGCCAGCAGCGCGTCGGTCCGGTGCATCCAGGCGAGGTCGTCGGCGAGGCCGATCCGCACGAAGACGCGGTCGGGGCCGTAGGCCTCCGGCGGCCCGGGCGGCTCGCCGTCGATCGGCACGATCCCCGTCCCGGCCTTGCCCGTGCTCTCCGCCACCAGCTGCTCGATCCAGGCGCCGAGCGCGTCGATCCGCGGGTCGATCAGGAGCGTCAGCTTGTCGCGGCCGGCGCGGGCCAGCGTCCCGAGGGCGAGCCCCAGGGCGAGGCCGGGGTTCCGCCCCGGCTCCGCGGCGTGGCAGCGCTCGGCCAGCGCCACCGCCGAGCCGAGGAGACCGTGGAGGTCCACGCCGAGCAGCGCCGCCGGCACGAGCCCCATGTAGGTGAGGGCGCTGTAGCGGCCGCCGACGTCGGGCGGGTTGAGGAAGACCTCCCGGAAGGCGTCGGCGTGGGGGATCGCCTCCACGCTCCGACCGGGATCGGTGATCGCCACGAAGTGCTCGGCGAGCCAGCGCTCCGGCCCCGGCGTGGCCACCTCGCGGAGGCGCTCCAGGACCCCCTCGTGCCGGGCGCCGATGTCCATCGCCGCGACCCGCCAGAAGTAGCCCAGGAAGGCGAGCGTCTCGCTCGTCGTCCCCGACTTGGTGGCGACCAGGTAGAGCGTATCCTCGGGCGGGTTCGCCCCGTCCACCGCCAGCACGGCGGCCGGATCGGTCGAGTCGAGGACGGTGACCGGGATCCCGCCGCCCGCCGTGCCGAAGACGGCGGCCCAGAGGTGAGGCGCCAGGGAGCTGCCACCCATGCCGGCCAGGACGGCGCCGCGGAACCCCGCGCGGGCCGTCGCCGCGAAGGCCTCGAGGACCTCGATCCGGTCGAGGAACGTCTCGGGCGCCAGGAGCCAGCCGAGGCGGGCCGCGCACGTCGCCTGGACGCCCGGGTCCGGTGACCAGAGCGAGGCGTCGCGCTCCCAGATCCGCGCCGCCCAGCGCTCGGCGATCGCCCGCCGCGCGGCGGCCTCGTACGCCTCGCCGAGTGGCGCGTCGGGATCGACCAGGAACGGCGCGAGGTCGCGGTTCACCGGGGTACCTCCAGGTCCAGCTCGGCAGCCTCGATGGCGGCGATCTTGGCCAGGCGACGGCGGTGGCGCTCCTCGCCGGAGAAGCGCGACGCCAGAAAGGTGCGCGCCACCTCGGCGGCCAGCTCGACGCCGATCACCCGTGCGCCCAGGCAGAGGACGTTGAGGTCGTCGTGCTCGACACCCTGGCGGGCCGAGTAGGTGTCGTGGGCGACGGCGGCGCGGACGCCGCGCAGCTTGCTCGCCGCCACCGAGGCGCCGATGCCCGAGCCGCAGACGACGATCGCGCGCTCGACGAGGCCGTCGCGGACCGCATCGCCGGCCGCCCGCGCGACGTCGGGGTAGTCGTCAGCCGGATCGCCTCCGTCGCCGCCCAGGTCGATCATCTCGTGGCCGGCGGCCGCGAGGCGCCCGAGCAGCTCGGCCTTGAGGGCGGCGCCGCCGTGGTCGGCTGCCAGCGCCACGCGCATGCTAGTCCGCCTCGCCGCTGTGCTCGAGCCCGGGCGGCGGGCTGACGACCCCGCGGATCGTGCCGTCGAGGACGCCGCGCGCCACCGCCGCCACGTTCGCGGCGGTGAAGCCGAAGCGATCCAGGATCGTGCCGCCCGGCGCGGAGGCGCCGAAGCGGTCGATCGCGATCATCGCTCCCGCCGGCCCGACGAAGCGGTCCCAGCCGAGGGAAACGGCCGCCTCCACGCTGACGCGGGCGGTGACGTCGGGCGGCAGGACGGCCGCGCGATGGTCGGGCGGCTGCTCGAGGAAGCGCTCCCAACAGGGGAGCGAGACGAGGCGCGTGGCGACCCCGTCAGCCGCCAGGAGCTCACGCGCCGCGAGGGCGACCGCCAGCTCCGAGCCGGTCGCCATCAGGATCAGGTCGGGCGCCGTCGGGTGACCGTCCGGGTCGGTCGCCTCGGCCAGGACGTAGGCGCCGCGCGCCACCCCCTCGGCCGCCAGCTCGGCGGTGCCGGGCAGGACCGCCAGCTTCTGGCGCGTCAGGGCGAGCGCCACCGGGCCGTCGCGCCGCTCGACGGCGAGGCGCCAGGCGGCGACCGTCTCGTTGGCGTCGCCGGGGCGGACGACCCAGAGGCCCGGGATCGTCCGCAGGGCGGCGACGTGCTCGACCGGCTGGTGGGTCGGGCCGTCCTCGCCCAGGCCGACCGAGTCGTGCGTCCAGACGTAGACGACGTGGAGCCCGCTCATCGCCGCCAGGCGGACCGAGGGGCGCATGTAGTCGCTGAAGGTGAGGAAGGTGCCGGCGTAGGGGAGGAAGCCGCCGTGGAGCGCGATCCCGTTGACGATCCCGCCCATGGCGTGCTCGCGGACGCCGAAGCGGAGGTTCCGGCCGCGCACCCCGGCCGAGAAGTCGGGTTCGCCCTTGATGTCGGTCAGGTTCGACTCCGACAGGTCCGCGGCGCCGCCGAGGAGCTCGGGGAGGGCGGGCGCGAGCGCGTTGATCGTCCGCTGTGACGCCTGGCGGGTGGCGACGTCCTCGCCCATGGCGTAGACGGGGAGCCACTCCTGCCAGCCGTCCGGGAGGCGGCGGTCGAGGCGTCGGGCCAGCTCGGCCGCCTCGCGCGGATACTCGGCCGCGTAGCGGGCCAGGCGCGCCGCGTGCTCGGCGACGAGCCGCTCGCCGCGCGGCACCGCCTCGCGGAAGTGGGCGAGCGCGTCCTCGGGGACGTAGAAGGAGCGATCGTGGTCCCAGCCGTAGGCCTCCTTGGTGAGGCGGACCTCCTCGGTCCCCAGCGCCTTGCCGTGGGATTCCGAGGAGCCCGCCCGGTTCGGCGACCCATAGCCGATCACCGTCCGCACCGCGATCAGGGCCGGCCGCGGGTCGGCCAGGCCACGCTCGATCGCCGCCTCGATCGTCGCCGTCTCGTTGCCGTCGGCGACGCGCTCGGTGTACCAGTCGTAGGCGGCGAAGCGAGCCAGGACATCCTCGCTCCAGGCCATCGCCGTCGGCCCGTCGAGCTGGACCTGGTTGTCGTCGTAGAGGAAGAGGAGCCGTCCCAGGCGAAGGTGGCCGGCCAGGCTCGCCGCCTCCGAGGCGATCCCCTCCTGGAGGTCGCCGTCGGAGCAGAGGCCGAAGACGCGGTGGTCGACGACCCGGTGGCCGGGCCGCTCGAACTCGGCCGCCAGGCGCGCCTCGGCGATCGCCATCCCCACGGCGTTGGCGAAGCCCTGCCCGAGCGGGCCGGTCGTCGCCTCGACTCCCGGCGTCAGGCCGCGCTCCGGGTGGCCGGGGGTCCGTGAGCCCCACTGGCGGAAGCGCTCCAGCTCCCCGAGCGACAGGTCGTAGCCGGCCAGGTGGAGGAGGGCGTAGAGGAGCGCCGAGGCGTGCCCGGCGGAAAGGACGAAGCGGTCGCGGTCGGGCCAGTCGGGGTGGGTGGGGGCATGGCGCAGGAAGCGCGTCCAGAGGACGTAGGCCATCGGGGCCGCGCCCATCGGGGCGCCGGGGTGGCCCGAGTTCGCCTTCTGCACGGCGTCGATGGCGAGGGTGCGGATCGTGTCGATCGCGAGCCGGTCGAGGCGTTCGGCGGCGAGGGTCACGGGCGGGCGCTCCTGCAGCAGGGTGCGATGGTGGTCGCGTGCCGGGACGCCGCCTATGATAGTCGGCGACTGAGGCCGACCCGGCCCGATCCGAGCGTGGAGGGAGCCCGTGGACACGTCGCCCGCCCGCCGCCGCCGGCCCTGGCGCCTCGCCTTCCTGGGCGATCTCGCCCTCGACGTCGTGATCGTGCCCGCCTCGCCTCTCGCCCGCGGCACCGACGTGCCGGGCACGGTCTCCTTTCGCATCGGCGGCTCGGCCGCCACCGCGGCGCGCTGGGCGGCGCGCCTGGGGGCCCGGGCGGCGTTCGTGGGGGCGGTCGGGCGGGACGCCTGGGGCCGGCGCCTGGTGGCGACGCTGCGCGCCGACCGCGTCGTTCCGCGCGTGGCGCGCGTCGCCGGCAGCTCGATGCGGATCGGGGTGATCGTGGAACCGGGCGGGGAACGCTCGTTCGTGGCCTGGCGCGCCGCCGCTGACGGGCTCTCGCCGGCGGCGCTCCGGCCGGCCTGGTTCGCCGTCGATCTCCTCCACCTGCCGGCCTATTCGCTCGTCAACGAGCCGCTGGCGCAGGCGGCCGCCCGGGCGGTCGCCCTGTCGCGCGAGCACGGGGCGCTCCTCTCGGTCGACCTCGCCTCGCGCGGGCCGCTCCTCTCCCACGGCCGGCGCGAGGCGTGGCGGCGGATCGCCCGGGCCGACCCGGACCTCCTGCTGGGCAACGCCGACGAGGTCGCCGCCATGACCGGGGCGCGCGGCCCGCGGGCGCTCCTCGAGCTGGCGCCGGTCCTCGTCGTCAAGCGCGGCTCGGAGGGCTGCGCCGTCTGGGCGCGCATGCCCGGCCGCGGGGCCGATCCGCTCTCGCTCGAGGTCCTCTCCGCGCCGATCGCGACCGGCGACACGACCGGCGCCGGCGACGCCTTCGACGCGGGCTTCATCCTCGCCTGGCTCGATGCGCGCGCCGCCGGGATGGCGCTCTCCGTCGCGCTGCGCCGGGCAGCCCTGGCCGGCAACCGCGCCGCCGCGCGCCACCTCCTCGGCCCGCGCCGCGAGATTGTCTCCTAGGGGGAGGCGGATACCGACGTGGCCTGGCTCGTCCCCAGCTGGCGTTCGAGGTAGCGGTCGAACCAGTCGAGGATCCGGGTCATCCGGTCGATCCGCCGGTCGGGCCGGCCGGTCGCCTGGTAGACGTGGTACTCGCCGGGGTAGAGGACGTACTCCACGGTCCGCCCGAGCGCCCGAAGCGCGAGGAAGAACTGCTCGTTGTCCTGCGGTGGGCAGCGCAGGTCCGCCTCACCCTGGAGCATCAGTAGCGGCGTCCGCACGTTCGCCACGTGGCGGAGCGGTGACTGGCGCCAGAGCCGCTCGACACCGGCCTCGTCGAACGGTTCGCCCAGCCCGGCGCGCCGGTTGTAGTCGGGGCCCGAGTCGCTGTTGGCCCAGACGGCGACCTGGTTGGTGACGCCGCTCTCGCTCACCGCCGCGGCGAAACGGTCACTGGTGCCGACGAGCCAGTTGACCAGGAAGCCGCCGTAGGAGAGCCCCAGCGCACCGAGCCGCGCCGGGTCGGCCAGCCCGGCCGCCACCAGCCGGTCGAGGACGGCGTGGACGTCGTCGGCGTCGACCTCGCCCCAGTGGCCCAGGTGGGGGCGGATCCAGCCGGCGCCGTACCCGGCCGAGCCGCGGATGTTGGGGAGCGCCACGCGGTAGCCGCGCGCCACCAGCAGCTGCACCTCGAGCGAGGGCGCCGGCGC
This sequence comes from Chloroflexi bacterium GWC2_73_18, assembly GCA_001794945.1. Lineage (GTDB taxonomy): Bacteria > Chloroflexota > Limnocylindria > Limnocylindrales > CSP1-4 > GWC2-73-18. The sequence goes on along the minus strand of MGMJ01000057.1, from coordinate 1,878 downwards.
CCAGGCGCCGAGCGGGCCGCCGTGGATGTCCACGACCGTCGGCAGTGGCGCGTCTCCAGCGCCCGTCGGCGAGGCGAGCCAGGTTTCGATCGGGCCGCCCGGGCCGGCGATCCAGAGGTTCCGCAACTCGGGCTGGCGGACGCGACGCTGCCAGGCCGAGCCGGAGCGCGTCTGCGTCCGGTAGCGCCCGCCCTCCACGACCATCAGCTCCATGGCTCGTCCGCGGAGCGTGCCGCAGACGGTCACGGGCCCGCCGGCCGAGGCGGCGAGCGTCCAGCAGGCGGCGTCCTGCGCGGGGTCGGCAAGCGGGGCTGCCTGGCCGATCGGTCGCCCCGTCGCCGGGTCGAGCGGGAAGCGCCAGGGATCGCAGCGGCCGCCGCGCGAGACGAGCGCGACGAGCGCCGTCCTGCCGTCCCGGTCGACCGTCCAGAACGGTCCCGGCCGCGACGGCCGGTCCCACCCGAGCAGGTCGCTGTCGACCCAGGCGCCGACCGGCAGGTCGAGATCGGGCGCCAGCGGCCGGGGCCGCGCCGACCCACCCGTTTCCGGCGAGGCGGCCGGACCCTCGGCGGGGGCCAGGAAGAGGCCGGGCGCCGCCCAGTCGGGCGCGCCCTCGACGTCGACGCCGGTGAGGACGAGCCAGCGGCCGTCCGGTGAGGCGCTCACCCGGTCGACCAGCCCGCGCAGGGCGGCGACCTCGACCGGGCGGACGGCAGCCTCGGCTGCATCCGCCGCCGACCCGTCGGCGGATACTCGATAGACGCGCGGTCGCGGGTAGAGGTCGGCCAGGTCGTGGATCGCCGCGGTGAAGACGAGCGATCGGCCGTCGGCATCCCAGTCGAACGACTCGACCGAGAATTCGCCGGCGGTGACCTGGACCGCCGGCGCGGCCGGCGCTTCCCGCGCCTCCGGACGGAACGGCTGGACGAAGAGATGACGCCAGAAGTCGATCTTGCCGGTCTCGTCCCACCGCCAGCCGCCCCGGTCGATCACGCGCGCCAGTGGCTCCTGCCCCGCGCGGCGCTGCCCGACCATGAAGCGCGGCGGATCCGCGGGCCCCAGGATGGCGATGGCGCTCCCGTCCGGCGACCAGGCGAAGCCGTCGACGTCGTGCGGCTGGCGGGTGAGCCGCCGCGGCTCGCCTCCCTCGACCGGGACGACGAAGACCTGCACGCGTCGAGGGTCGTGCCCGGCCGCGCCGGCGGCGCGGTCTGCCCCGTCGCCGTCCGGCCGAGCGCTGCGGAAGGCGACCCAGCGCCCGTCGGGCGAGAAGCGGGGCTCGCGATCGCGGTGCGGGCCGCCGGTGAGCCGGCGTATCGGACCCCCATCGAGCGGCACCAGCCAGAGGTGGCAGACGTACCCGTTGCGGGCCACGTGGCGGCGGACGACGACCGCCAGGCGGCCGTCGGACGAGAGGTCGTGCTCCTCGACGACGACCTGGCGGCGGATCACTTCCGGGGTCATGGGCGGTCGAAGGCGGCCGCGTCGGCGCGGCACGACAGTCGCTGCGTTCATGACCGGGACGCTAGCAGACCGGACGGCGTTGGTGCGGGCCGATCGCTCGCGGGGCGACCGTGGCGCGAGCGCGCGACGAGGGCCCACGACGCACCGGCGCTGCCGCTGCGGCCTGCCACCGTGTGTGCTGGGGTGGCCGCCAGGGCGGTCTACCACCCGTGGTGGCGAGATCGCCTCCCGCCACGCGTGGGTCGGCGGGCGAACCCGCGGTGGGCGCCACTTCGCCAGCGTGGGGAGCGCCGTTCTTGCCACTGGTGGTGGCACGGCCCGCGCCCGGCCGCGGCCGCCCGGCCCGGCGCCGGCCGATCGGCCGCTCGGCCTGGCGGATGGGGCTCACCCATGCGGGGGACTCCCGCACGCACG
>MGMJ01000056.1:9891-10127 GCA_001794945.1 Chloroflexi bacterium GWC2_73_18 | reverse complement strand
CTCACCCTGGCCGTCACGCCGGAGCTGCTCGACAGCGGCCCCAGGGTGCTCTCCGCCATCGTCTCGGCCCCCAAGCGGATCACGGTCGAGTACGGCCCTGCATCGTCACCGGACCTGATGGACCTCTACCTGCCGCGGGACGGTGCTGCCCAGAGGCCGGCGATGCTGCTCGTGCTCGGCGTCCATCCGGTGCCGCGCGATCACCCGGCCGTGGTGCGGGTTGCCGAGGCGCTGGC
>MGMJ01000056.1:0-9823 GCA_001794945.1 Chloroflexi bacterium GWC2_73_18 | reverse complement strand
AGCCCGGCGGGCTGGTGGCCGCCTTCGAGGTGGTGGCCGCCCGCCCGGAGGTCGACGCGCGGCGAATCGGCTTCGCGGGGTTCTCGGTCGGCGGGAGCGTCGCGCTGATCGCGGCGGCCGATCCACGTATCGCCGAGCGCCTGGCCTACGTCAACGCCTTCGGAGCGTACGCCGACGCCTCCGCCTACCTGGTCGAGATCGTGACGCGCTCGATGGTCGTGGACGGTCGGCCCATCCCGTGGCTGCCGGGCGAGCTGACCAGGACGACGTACCTCGAGCTCGTCCTCGGCTTCCTGCCCGACCGCCCGATGCGCGAGCGGCTGCGCGACAGGCTGGCGCCGGCCTTCCGGGGGCCCGATCCGCCCCGGGCGCTCTACGACGAGACCTTCGCGGCCACGCTCGACCGAGACGCCCTTGCCGTCTACCGCCTTTCCACGGCGGCCTCCGCCCGGGAGGCTCGTGCCGCGCTCGACGAACTCTCGCCCGGGGCGCGGGCGACGCTGGCCCAGCTCTCGCCGGTCACCTTCGCGGCCGACCTGCGCGCGCCGATCTTCCTGATGCACGATGAGGCGGACGACGCGATCCCGTTCGCCCAGCTGGATCGCCTGGTGAAGGCGATCCCGGCCCGCCTCCTGCAGCGGGTGACCGCCTTCCGTCTCTTCGAGCACGTGCAGCCGCGGCGCGGCCTCGATCCCGGAGCGCTGCCGGAGATCTGGAAGCTCTTCTGGCACCTCCACGCGGCACTCGACCGGGCGCTCTGACGGCGAACGCCGGGAGGCCTCTGGCGCGCCCACGAGCGCCCCGCCGCCGATCAGCGCGGCCCGACGGGCACCAGCATGAGCGCGGCCTCCTCCGCGCCGTCGAGGTCGAGCAGCCGGTTGAGGGCGTCGTCGAAGAAGGCGCCCACGGCGCAGGCGCCGAGACCGGCCGCCTCGGCGGCCAGGTAGACGTTCTGGCCGATGTGCCCGGCCTCGAGCAGGGCGTAGCGGTAGGCGCGCTCGCGGTAGCGCCAGCGCAGGCGCTGGAAGATCGCGGCGAGAACGAGCACGACCGGGGCCTGGGCGAGGAACTCCTGGCCGAGCCCGGCGATCACGAGGTCCCCTCCGAACGTGCCGCTCCGAACGCGCTCGAGGGCATGGTCGGCGGGGGCGTAGTGGTAGATGCCCGGCTCGATCCCCTCGACCCGGCTGGCCACGACGTAGGTCTCGATGGGGTACTGGGCGCCCGCCGAGGGTGCCGCCCGGAGGCCTCCCGGCCCGGTGATCCCCGTCGCCGCGCCGAGCAGCCACGACAGCTCGGCCGTCGCCAGCGGGCGGTCCGCGTAGTCGCGCAGCGAGCGCCGTCGCTCGATCGCCCCGGCGACCGACAGCTCGGGAGGTGCGGCGACCGGCGGGAGGACGATCCGCGCGGCCCCCGGATAGTCCTTCGTGCGGGCCGGCTGGACTCCCCAGCCGACGAGGGCGCCGAGGGCGTCGGCGAAGCCCGGCGAGCTGGCGCGATGGTAGAGCGCGCCGAAGTCCTCTCCGGGGAGGCGGCCGACGTCCGACGGGCGGACCAGCCATCCGGCGGCGAAGCCGGTCGCCCCGAAGCCGGCGGCGGCGAGGACGGCGCGCCGCGAGACGCCGTGGCGCCAGGACGGCGCGGTCTCCGGGCCCGCCTGCGAGGTCGCGGTCTCGGTCCCCGCCCGGTGCCTGGTCCGGCCCGTCCAGAAGGCGACGAGCGACGGCCAGTGCGCGCAGACGTGGACGAGCACGAGGAGGGTCGCCGCGTAGCCAGTGTACTTGTGGAAGACGAACTCGTTGAGATCGAGCGCGTCCGAGATGAGGGCGGTGACGGCCAGGAAGGCCGTCGCCGGCAAGAGGAGCGTGCTGCTGACGAGACCGATCTCCCGGCGGCCCATGGTGACCACCCGCCTTTCGGCCGGAGCGCCCGGCCCGATCCGGGCGTCGGCATGACCCATCATGAGCCAGGGAGGCTGGAGGGGCAATCGGGCGTTCACCGCCGGCCCGCGGGCGAACGACCGTGGATCGCCCGATCCCTCAGGTTTACGACCGACCGTCGTTCGACGGAAGTGGACGAGTGGCGGTCGGCCCTCCGCTGCCGGTGGGGACGCGGCGAGGAGTGCGGCGGCTCGCACGAGGGACCCTCGTCGCGGCGCCACGACCGCCCCGTCCGCCGCTCGCGGGGCGTCATGCGTTCCGTCGAACGAGTGACCGTCGTAGCCGTGACGAACGAGGGGACGGCCGGCGATCGGACGATCCGCCCGGCCGCTCGCCGCCCTTGACACCCCGGTGGCCGCTCCCTATCCTTCGGCCCCACAACCGAAGAACGGGCGACGATCGGGACGAGTACCCGTGGGCCCCTCGGCCAGAGATCCGGCGGGCGGTGCGAGCCGGAGCGAGGGCGGCGGCGAATGGACCCGGGAGCCCCCGGACCGAACGCGGGGCGGCCGCAGCGGCCGCGGACGACCAGTAGGCTCCGGCGCAGGGCGCCAGCGATACCACGGCGGCGCCGATCGGCCGGCTTCCAGGTGGGCCCGTCGGAAGCGAGCGCGGCACACCGCCGAACGAGGGTGGCACCGCGGAAGGCCTCACGACCTTTCGTCCCGGGACGGAAGGTCGTTTCGATTCCCCGGAGGCCCAAGGAGGCCCGACCGCAGCCAATGTCGCCGCTCACCAGCCCGCTCAGCCTGGCCGACGCGCGCCGCCTCGCCGGCTCGGTCGACACGATCCTCCTGCGCGCCACCCGCGAGGCCGACCTCGAGACGCCGGTCTCGGCGTTCCTGCGACTCGACGACGGCGGACCCGCCTACCTGCTCGAGTCGGTCGAGGGCGGGGAGCGCCTGGGGCGCTATTCCTTTCTGGGCGTCGGCCCGCGCCGCACCCTCGAGGTGCGCGGCGGCGTCGCGCGGACGATCACGCGCCCGGTCACCGTCGACGCCTACGCCGCCGACCGGCTGCCCGCCGAGGCGACGGCGGCGCCCGACCCGCTCGCCGCCCTGCGCGTCTTCCTGCCACGTCGCCGCGTCGCCCCGACCGAGGGGATGCCGCGCTTCACCGGCGGCGCGGTCGGCGCCCTCGCCTACGACGCGGCGAGCGCCTTCGAGCCGGTCCCGCTCCCCGACGCCGACCCGGTCGGCGTCCCGGTCGCCGCCTTCATCGAGACCGACCTCGTCCTCGTCTTCGACCACCTGAGCCACACCCTCTCGGCGATCGCCTCGCTCCACACCGATGCGCCCGACCTCGAGGGCCGCTACCGGATCGCCGAGCGGGCCGTCTTCGAGGCGCTCGAGCGCGCCGGGCGGCCGACCAGCGCCGAGCTGCTGACGGGCGGATCGGGCGGCAACGGCCGAGCGGGCAGAGGCGGCGGATCGGGTGTGCTCGCCTTCGAGACGAGCCTCGATCGCGAGCGCTACGAGGCGGCGGTCGTCCGCGCCAAGGAGGCGATCGCCGCCGGCGAGGCGATCCAGGTCGTCCTGGCGCGCCGCCAGTCGGTCGCGCTCCCGCGGACGGCCGAGCGAACGGCCTTAAGGGGGGCCGCCCTCGACGGCTTCGCCCTCTACCGTGCGCTCCGGCGGGTCAACCCGAGCCCCTACCTCTTCTTCGTCCGGACCGGCGCCTTCGAGGTCGTCGGCGCCAGCCCCGAGCTCCTCCTCCAGGTGGAGGGCGACCGCCTGACGACCCACCCGATCGCCGGCACCCGGCCGCGCGGCCGCGACGCCGCCGAGGACGCGGCGATCGCCGACGAGCTGGCGCGCGACCCCAAGGAGAACGCCGAGCACGTCATGCTCGTCGACCTGGGGCGCAACGACGTGGGGCGCGTTGCGCGGCCGGGCACGGTGGCGGTGACGCGCTACCGCTCGGTCGAGCGCTACAGCCACGTCCTGCACCTGGTCAGCCACGTCGAGGGCCGCCTGCGATCCGACCTCGACGCCCTCGACGCGCTCCGCGCCGTCTTCCCCGCCGGCACGCTCACCGGCGCCCCCAAGGTGCGCGCCATGCAGCTGATCGGGGAGCTGGAGGGCGAGCGGCGCGGCCTCTACGGCGGCGCCGTCGGCTACCTCGGCTACGATGGCAACCTGGACACCGCGATCACCATCCGGAGCGCCGTCCTGCGCGACGGCGTCGCCCATCTCCACGCCGGCGCCGGGATCGTCGCCGGGAGTGTCCCGGAGCGCGAGTTCGAGGAGACCGAGCACAAGGCGGCGGCCCTGCGGCGGGCGATCGACCTGGCGGCCGGCTCGGCCGGCCTGGCGGTCGGCGCTCGGGCGGAGCCGATGGAGCCGGCAGCCGGTGAGCCGATCGGAGGCGCGCGGTGATCCTCGTCGTCGACAACTACGACAGCTTCACCTTCAACCTCGTGCAGGCGCTCGAGGCCGCCGGCGCGAAACTCCTCGTGCGTCGCAACGACGCGATCGACCGGGCGGGCATCGAGCGGCTGGCGGACGCGGGCGGTGCCAGCGGGAGTCCGCTGCGCGGGGTGGTCGTGTCGCCCGGCCCTGGCAGCCCCGAGCGTGCCGGCGTCAGCGTCGAGGCGATCCGGGTCGCCGCCGCCCGGTCGATCCCGCTCCTGGGCGTTTGCCTCGGCCACCAGAGCCTGGCCGCCGCCTTCGGCGCGGCGATCGTGCGCGCCCCCACGCTCGTCCATGGCGAGGCGACCCCGGTCGAGCACGACGGGACGGGTCTCCTGCGCGGGGTCCCCTCGCCGTTCGCCGCCGGCCGCTACCACTCGCTCTGCGTCTACGAGGCGACGCTCCCGCCCGAGCTGGTCGTGACCGCGCGCTCGGCCGACGGCGTGATCATGGGCCTCCGTCACGTGGTGCTGCCGCTGGAGGGGGTCCAGTTCCACCCCGAGTCCGTGCTGACACCGGAGGGGCCGCGGATCCTCGCCAACTTCCTGGCCCTGGCGGGGGAGGGGAGCGCGGCGGCCCTGGAGGAGCTGGCCGGCGTCGACTTCGCGACACGCGGCCTGGTCGACGCCGCGGAGGGGACGCGGTGAGCGGACTGGTGCGGGCTGCGCTGGCGGCGGTCGTCGAGGGGCGGACGCTCTCGGTCGAGGAGGCGCATGCCGCGATGGGCGCGGTGATGGACGGGGAGGCGACGCCGGCGCAGCTGGCGGCGCTCCTCGTGGCGCTCCGCATGCGCGGCGAGACGGTCGACGAGCTGACCGGCTTCGCCCGGGCGATGCGCGAGCGGGTCGTCCGGGTCGAGGCCCCCGACGGGACGATCGACACCTGCGGCACCGGCGGCGACGGGAGCGGCACGTTCAACATCTCGACCGCCGCGGCGATCGTGGCGGCCGCGGCCGGGGTACCGGTCGCCAAGCACGGCAACCGCGCCGTCACCTCGGCGTCCGGGTCGGCCGACGTGCTCGAGGCGCTCGGGGTGCCGACCGACCTCGGGCCGTCCGAGGCGGCCGACGCGCTGCGGCGCGACCGCTTCGCCTTCCTCTTCGCGCCCGCGTACCACCCGGCCATGAAGCGCGCCGGCCCGACGCGCCGGGAGATCGGCGTGCGCACCGCCTTCAACCTGCTCGGCCCGCTCACCAACCCGGCCGGCGCCCGGCGCCAGGTCGTCGGGGTCGCCGACCCGGCGGTCGCGGCGAAGGTCGCCGAGGTGCTCCGGGCGCTCGGCGTCGAGCGGGCGCTCGTCGTCCACGGCGACGGCCTCGACGAGCTGCCGCTCGACGGGAGCGGGGTGATCCACGAGGTCGGGCCCGACGGCGTGCGGCGGAGCACGGTCGACCCGGTCGCCCTCGGGCTGGCGGCCGCGTCGACGACGGCGCTGCGGGGCGGGAGCGCGGTCGAGAACGCGACGGTCTTCGAGGCGGTGCTGGAGGGACGGCCCGGTCCGCGGCGCGACGTCGTCCTCCTCAACGGCGGGGCGGCGCTCCTCGCCGCCGACCGCGTCACCTCGCTGGCCGATGGGGTGCGCCTGGCGGCCGAGACGATCGGCTCGGGCGCGGCGCGGGAGCAGCTCGAGCGGCTGCGGGCGAGCCGGGTCCGCACGGAGGCGGTCCGGTGACCGTTCGCGAGCGCCCGCGTGAGACGACCCGGCCGCGCGCCGTCTCCGTGCTCGCCGAGATCGTCGAGCGGCGGCGCGCCGACGTCGCCGCCGAGCTGGCCGGGCGCTCGTGGGGCGAGCTGGAGCGTGCGGCTGCCGCGGCCCCGCCGCCGCGCGACGCGGTCGGGGCGCTTCTGCGGCCCGGCCTCCACGTCATCGCCGAGATCAAGCGCCGCTCGCCGTCGGCCGGATCGCTCGACGGCGGCCCGCTCGACGTCGCCGGCCGCGCCCGCGCCTACGCCGCCGGAGGCGCGGCGATCCTCTCCGTCCTCGTCGAGCCGCACCGGTTCGGCGGCTCGCTCAACGACCTGCGCGCGGCGCGCGCGACGACGCTCCCGGTGCTGGCCAAGGAGTTCGTCGTCGACCCGCGTCAGCTCCCGCTCCTGCGCGCCGCCGGCGCGGACGCGGTCCTCCTCCTCGCCGCGCTCCACCCCACCCGCCGGCTCGGGGCGCTCGTGGCGACCGCGCGCGACCTGGGTCTCGAGCCGCTGGTGGAGGCGCACGACGAGGGCGAGCTGGAGCGGGTGCTGGCGAGCGGGGCCCGGCTGGTCGGCGTCAACAACCGCGACCTGCGCACGCTCGCCGTCGACCCCGAACGCGCTGCGCGGCTCCGCGCCTCCATCCCGGACGACCGGCTCGCCGTGGCCGAGTCGGGAGCCTCCGATCCCTCGATCATCGCCGGCTGGCGGGCGCTCGGCTACGACGCCGCCCTCGTCGGCGAGGCGCTGATGCGGGAGCGCAGCGCCGAGGCGGTGCGCGCCGCCGTCGCCCGCTTCGTCGCCGCCGGGCGCGAGCCCTCGCCGGCCGAGGACCCGGCCGCCGCCGACCGCCGCCCCGTTGTGAAGATCTGTGGGGTCACCGACGAGGCCGGGGTCCGCGCCGCGGTCGCCGCCGGCGCCGACGCCGTCGGCCTCAACTTCGTCCCCGGCACGCCGCGCGCGCTGTCGATCGAGGAGGCCGAGGCGCTCGCCGCCGTCGCGCGAGATCCGGCTCCCGCGGACCCGTCGGCCGTCCGACCGCTCCTCGTCGGCGTCTTCGCCGACCGGGACCCCGCCGAGATCGCGGCGATCGCCACCCGCCTCGACCTGGATGCCGTGCAGCTCTCCGGTAACGAGCCGCCCGAGACGCTGGACGCGATCGCCCGCCTGGTCTTCAAGGTGCTCCACCTGCCGGCTCAGCCGGCGGGAACGGCCGAGCCGGGTGTGGCCGAGCCGGGTGTGGCCGAGCCGGTCGCGGCCGAGGTCGTCGCACGCGCGCGCCGCTACCTCGCCCGTCCCAATCTGGCGCGCCTCATGCTCGACACGTCGGGCGGACCGTTCCCGGGCGGGACGGGCCGGCGCGCCGACCCGGCCGTCGCGGCGCTGATCGCCCGCGAGGTGCCGGTGACGCTCGCCGGCGGCCTGGACCCGTCGACCGTGGCCGGCGTCCTGCGCACCATCCCGGCGGTCGGTGTCGACGTCGCCTCCGGCGCGGAGGCGCCCCGTCGGGACGGCGAGCGGCCGCGCAAGGACCCCTTCCGCGTCGCCCTCTTCGTCAAGCGGGCGAAGGCGGCGCGCCTCGACCGGCCGCACGCGGCCGCCCGCCCGACGCCGGTCCACCCCGGGCTCCTCGAGACGGACGAGCGCGGCCGCTTCGGCGTCGGCCGCCAGTTCGGCGGCCGCTACGTCCCGGAGACGCTCGTCGCGGCGCTCGAGGAGCTGGAGCGCGCCTACGCCGAGCTCCGCCACGACCCGCGCTTCTGGGCCGAGCTGCGCGACCTGCTGCGCGCCTACGCCGGCCGCCCGACCCCCCTCTACCGTGCCGATCGGCTCGCCGCCGATCTCGCCGCCGGGACCGGCCGCGCCCCCGGCGCGCTCCGCCTCTACCTGAAGCGCGAGGATCTCGCCCATACGGGCGCCCACAAGATCAACAACGCGCTCGGCCAGGCGCTCCTGGCGCGCCGGCTCGCCAAGACACGCGTCATCGCCGAGACGGGCGCCGGCCAGCACGGCGTGGCGACGGCGACGGCCTGCGCCCTCCTGGGGCTCCCCTGCGTCGTCTACATGGGCGCCGAGGACATCCGCCGCCAGGCTCCCAACGTGCTGCGCATGCACGCGCTCGGCGCCGAGGTGCGCGAGGTGACCTCCGGCTCGGCGACGCTCAAGGACGCCATCAACGAGGCGTTCCGCGACTGGGTGACCAACGTCGCGACGACCCACTACGTGCTGGGGAGCGTCGTCGGGCCACATCCGTACCCGACGATCGTGCGCGACCTGCAGCGGGTGATCGGCGACGAGGCGGCGGCCCAACTCCGGGCGCTGGAAGGACGGCTGCCCGACGTGGCCATCGCCTGCGTCGGGGGCGGCTCGAACGCGCTCGGGCTCTTCACCCGCTTCATCGGAGAGCCGGCGGTTCGCCTGGTGGCGGTCGAGGCGGCGGGCGAGGGGATCGCCACGGGACGCCACGCCGCCGCGTTGGCGGGCGGCTCGCCGGGGATCCTGCACGGCTCGCGCTCGTACCTGCTCCAGGACGGCGACGGGCAGGTCGTCGAGGCGCACTCGATCTCGGCCGGGCTCGACTACCCGGGGATCGGACCGCAGCTCTCGGCGCTCTTCGCCGCCGGCCGGGTGGAGCTCGATGCCGCGACCGACGCCGAGGCGCTCGCCGCGATGCGCCGCCTGGCGCGGACCGAGGGCATCATCCCGGCGCTCGAGCCGGCGCACGCCATCGCCGCCCTGCCGCGCCTCCTCGCCGGCGGACGGGGGAGACCGCCATTGCCGGACGGCGCCGTCGTGCTGCTCGGGCTCTCCGGGCGGGGCGACAAGGACCTCGCCGCGCTGGAGCGGCCGGAGGGCGAGGCGTGAGCGCCGCGCTCCTCGCGCCCGACGACACGGGCACGCGTGAGACCGCCGGAGCCGCCCGGATCGGGGCCGCCTTCGAGGCCGCGAGCGCCGAGGGGCGGATCGCCCTCGTCCCCTACGTCGTGGCCGGCTATCCGGACGCCGCGACCAGCCTCCGCATCGCCCTCGCCACGATCGATGCCGGGGCGGACCTCCTCGAGGTCGGCCTCCCGTACTCCGACCCGACCGCCGACGGCGCCACCCTCCAGCGCGCCAGCGCCGCGGCGCTCCGTGCCGGGGCGACCTTCGAGCGCTCGCTCGACCTCCTCGCGCGAATCCACGCCGCGCGCCCGGTTGTCCCGCTCGTGCCGATGGCCTACGCCAACCAGGTGATCGGTGGCGGCGACGGATCGGGGATCCTGGCGCGCCTTGCGGAGGCCGGTGCGTCGGGGCTGATCCTGGCCGACCTGACGCCCGACGAAGGGGCGCCGGTCGAGTCGGCCGCCCGGGCGCGCGAGCTGGCCCTCGTCTACCTCGTCGCCCCGACGACCCCGCCCGCCCGGCGCGCGCTGATCGCGGCGCGGAGCGGCGGCTTCCTCTATGCCGTCTCGCTGGTGGGGGTGACCGGGGCGCGGCGGTCGCTCCCGGCCGGGGTGGCGCGCTTCATCGGCGACGTGCGCGCGGCGAGCCCGATCCCCGTCGCCGTCGGCTTCGGCGTCTCGCGCCCGGCCCACGTCCGCCGCCTCACGCGCGCCGGTGCCGACGGCGTCATCGTCGCCTCCGCACTGGTCGACGCGCTGGGGCCCAAGGGGCACGATGTGGCCGCGATGGCCCGACTGGTGACAGGCCTTCGCGCCGCCGCGCGCGTGGGTCCGGGATCCACGCGCGGGCCGTCAGTGCCAGTCGACGGCAGCGACGATGATCTCTCTCGAGATGCCCTTC
>MGMJ01000055.1 GCA_001794945.1 Chloroflexi bacterium GWC2_73_18 | reverse complement strand
CCGGCCGGCTCGTCGTGGCCAAGCTCAACATCGACGACAACACCGGCGTCGCCAGCCGCTACAGCATCTTCTCGATCCCGACGCTGATCCTCTTCCGCGGCGGCAGGGACGTGATGCGGGTCGTCGGCTTCGTGCGCAAGGAAGAACTGGAGCGGCGGATCGCGGCCGCCCTCGCCGCGTAGGCGACGCCTCAGCCCGGCGGCGCCGCCCTCGCCGCCAGGATGCCGTCCTCGGCCGGGGTCGCCGCGCGGGCCGCGTCGCCCGCCTCCCAGCAGGCGCGCAGCTCGTCGCCGCGGAGCGGGTCGCGGCGCGGGTCGCGGCCGCAGTAGCCGAGCGCGCCGGCCACGGCGCGACGGAAGTGGCGGCAGGTCGAGCAGGTCGTGGTAGGGCGGCCGCAGACCCAGCAGCGCGCGGTCTCCGCCTGGGGCGTGCCGCAGTGCGGGCATCGCCAGCTCGCCATCGGCGCCATCGTAGCTGCGCGGGCGCGCGGTCGCAAGGCGTCCGCGGGGCGCGGTGGCGCGGAGCTCTACCTGATGACGAACGCCGCCGTGTCCGTCACCGTCCCGTAGCGGTCGGTCACGACGCGGACGGTCACCAGGCCGTTGTCCCGGGTCGCTCCCTTGGGGATCTCCGTGTTCCTGGTGGCGACGCCGTTCACGGTGACCGCGTCCAGCACCACCGGCCCGACGTTGGGGATCTGGAGAGTGAAGGTGACGCGCGCGCCGTCGAGCCGCTTGCCGTCCGGATCGAGCACGACGACGCTCATGGTGATCGCGCTTGGCAGCTTCCTCTTGTCGAAGCTCGTCGGCGACACTGTCAGGTTGGCGGTCAGCTTGCCGCCCCCGCGAATGACCGTGATGACCAGGCTGCGCGTGTTGCCGGCCGGGTCGACCGAGGTGATCGTCAGCCCGTTGGGGCCGGCGTCGAGGGCGATCTCGATCTCGAAGTCGTGATCGTCCGCCACCGCCGACGCGGTCGCCTGGTTCCGCTCGTTGCGGATCGAGACGGTCGCGCCGCGCTGGGTCGTTCCCTTCACCTTCACCGTACCGGCGTTGACGGTGGCGCCGTCCCTGGGCTCCTCGATCTTGAGCGTCGGCGGCGTGTTGTCGAAGGCGACGCTGATGGTGTTCGATCGCGAGCCCTCGCCGCCGGGGCCGACGATCGTGGCGAAGATCTCGCTCCGCCCCAGGGGGATCGGCACCGTCACGATGAAGTCCTGGGTGGCGGCGAGCGGCTGCTCGGCGGCGACCTCACCGGCGACGTAGACGCGGACATCGAGGTCCTGCTGCCGGTCGAGCGTGGCGGGGACGAAGCCGCGCACGGTCCAGGAGGGCTGGTTGGTGTAGCTGTCGGCCGGCTCGATGAGCGTCGGCGCGTCCGGTGCCACGAGCGGCGTCGGCGATGGGGACGGGGTTGCCAGCTGCCCCTCGAAGATGCTCGCCAGCGTCGCCCCCAGGTTGCGCACCGCCTGGTTGAGCAGCCCGGTCCCGGCCAGCGCCACCGCGCCGCCGAGGGCGAGGAGCGCCACCACCAGGACGATGCGGGCCGGCCAGGGGAGCGAGATGCGCCGCTCGGTGCCGCGGTGGCCCGCGAGCCGTTCCGGCGCGGGCGCCGGGTAGCGGGTCCGCGCGGGCTTGCGCGGCGGGGCGTACGGATCGCGCGGGCGGACCATCGGCCGGCGATCGCGGCGGGGCGCGGCGGAGAGGCGCATCGGTCGCCCATTCTCGCACGGCCCCGACCGCCCCGCGCCGAACGCGGGGTGTACCCTGTGGGGTAGTGGGCGCCGGTGCGGTGCCCTTCTCCGAGGCGCCAACGCGCGTGGACGAACGAGCCCGCCGCCCGCTGCCGCCACTTCCGGCACGCTACCCGGCGGTCGCCCCGTCGCGCCTGCCGCCGCGCCCTGCTCCACTCCGCGCCGCGCACTCGATCGGCATCCCGGTCGCCGATGCCAGGCCGTTCCGTGCCGCGCCGCTGCGCCGCCCCGGCTACGGCATGCCCAACCTGCGCCGCAACGTCTGCCCGCACTTCTACATGACCGGACCGCGCGGCGCGATCCCCGTCCAGGCGCCGCACCTGCTGAAGGCGCTGATCCGCCAGGAGCGCAACACGTCGCGCTGCCAGCTGCGCGGCGGCGTCCACCTGGAGCAGGGCTACGTCGGCGACGTCTGCCTCTCCTCGCGCTTCAACCAGTGCGTCTTCTACGAAGACGAGCTGGCGAGGGACTAGCGGATCCGGTCGCCGCGCCGGTCGGCCGGCGCCGGCTGGCGGTGCTCCCGGGGAGGCGAGCCATGGCGATGAGCTACCGCGAGGCGCTCGACGCGCTCGAACGACGCGGCCGGTTCGGCATCCGGCTGGGGCTGGGCCGGACGCGCGCCATGCTCCGCGCGCTGGGCGACCCCCAGGAGTCGTTGCGCGGCGTCCTGGTCGGCGGCACGAACGGCAAGGGAAGCGTCGTCGCCCTGGCGGGCGCGGCCCTCGCCGCCGCCGGTCACCGCGTCGGGCGGACGCCCAAGCCCCACCTCGTCAGCTACCGCGAGCGGCTCGCCATCGGCGACCGGCTGATCGACCCGGCCGCCTTCGCCGCGCTGGTGGCCGAGGTGCTCCTCGTCGCCGAGCGGGTCGCCCGGCGGCTCGGCGACCCGACCGAGTTCGAGGTGCTGACCGCGGTCGCCTTTCTCTGGTTCGCCCGGGAGCGGGTCGACCTGGCGCTCGTCGAGGTCGGTCTGGGTGGCCGGCTCGACGCCACCAACGTCTGGGATGGGGGCGTCGCCGCCATCACCAACGTCGACTGGGACCATCGCGACCACCTGGGCGACACGCTCGAGGCGATCGCCCACGAGAAGGCCGCCATCATCAAGGGCAGCGATCTCGCCATCACCGCCGCGAGCGGCCCGGGACTGGCGGTGATCCGCCGGCGGGCGCGGCGGGTGGGGGCCGAGCTGGACGAGGTGGTGGTGCCGGCGGTGGTCGCGGCCGGCGTCAACGGTCTCCTGCTCGCGGCCGACGGCCTGCCGCCGGCGAGCGGCCGGCGCGTCGCGTCCCGCGCTCCCCTCCGCGTCGCCCTGCGCGGGCGCCACCAGGCCGCCAACGCGGCGGTCGCCCTCGGCGTGCTGCGTGCCCTGGCGCGGTCCGGCATCGCCGAGGTGGGCGAGGCCGCGATCCGCGACGGCTTCGCCGCGGCGACCTGGCCGGGACGCCTCGAGCGGCTCGACGGCGCCGGGGTCGGCATGCCGGGACGGGAGATCTGGCTCGACGGAGCGCACAACGCCGCGGGGGCCGCCGCCCTCGCGGCCGCCCTCGATGAGCTGCGACCGTCGATGGCGCCCGGACGCCTGGTGCTCATCCTCGGCATGATGGGCGACAAGGATGTCGATGCCGTCCTCGCCCCGCTGGCGGCGTCGCCGGCGACCCGCGGGGCGCATATCATCACCACGCGGGTCGAGGCGACCCGTGCGCTGCCGGCCGACCGGCTCGCCGAACGGTGGCGAGCGATCGCTCTCCGGGTCGGGCGTGCCGGCGCGGCGGTGACCGTGAGCCCCACGCCGGACGCGGCGCTCGGGGCGGCGCTCGCGCACGCGCAGGGGCCGATCGTCGTGGCCGGCTCGCTCTACCTGGTCGGCGCCGTGCGCGCTCGCCTGGTGGACGACCCGCAGCTGCGTGACCCGGAGGAGTGAGGTGAGGGAGCAGAGGGGGAAGCGGGAGGTCGGCCCGCCCGCCGGCGTCCAGCCGGCGCGGCCGGAGCAGGGCGGTGGCGCGGCGACGCCGTGGTTCGCGCTGCCCGAGGGCGCTGCGCCGGGCCTCCCGCGCTCCGACCTGGGCGAGACCCGCATCGGCGGCGCGGTCTTCCGCTGGGGGCTGCGCACCTACGTCATGGGGGTCCTCAACGTGACACCCGATTCGTTCAGCGGCGACGGGCTGCTGGCGCGGGACGAGGCCGGCGGCGGCGCCGCGCGCGAGGCGCACGTCGAGGCGGCACTGGCGCTCGGCCGGCGGATGGCCGCCGAGGGCGCCGACCTGCTCGATGTCGGCGGGGAGTCTACGCGTCCCGGGCACCGGCCGATCGACGGGGCGGAGGAGCGCCGCCGGGTCATCCCGGTCATCGCCGCGCTCCGCCAGGCACTGCCCGCGATGCCGCTCAGCATCGACACGACGAAGCCCGAGGTCGCCGCGGCCGCGCTCGACGCCGGCGCGACGCTCCTCAACGACGTCCGGGGGGTCGCCGCCGATCCGGCGATCCTCACCCTGGCCGCGGAGCGCGACGTCGCCATCGTCCTGATGCACAACCGGGCGGAGGCGCGCTACCAGAACCTCCTCGCCGAGGTGATCGCCGACCTCGAACGCGCCGTCGAGCGTGCCCTGGCCGCCGGCGTCGCCTGGGAGGCGATCATCGTCGACCCGGGGATCGGCTTCGGCAAGACGCCCGAGCAGAACCTCGCACTGCTGCGTGACCTCGCCGCCCTGCGCGTCCTGCGGCGGCCGATCCTGCTCGGGACGAGCCGCAAGTCGACGATCGGCCGCGTCCTCGACCTGCCCGCCGACGAGCGGCTGGAGGGGACGCTCGCCACTACCGCGCTGGGGGTCCGTGCCGGAGCGGACATCGTCCGCGTCCATGACGTCCGCGCTAACGTCCGCGCCGCCCGCATGGCCGACGCGGTCGTGCGCGCCCCCGGGGGCGAGCGGTGAACGAGCGCGTACCCGGCAAACGGAACCTCGGCGGGGAACGCGCGCCGGACGACCGGATCACGCTCGGGGCGATGCGCTTCGAGGGCCGTCACGGTGTCAGCCCCGAGGAACGCGCCGAGCTGCAGCCGATCGAGGTCGACGTGGAGCTGTCGCTGGACCTGCAGGCGGCCGGCGTCGAGGACGACCTCGCCCGGACGGCCGACTACGGGCGGGCCTTCACCATCTGCAGGGAGGTCGTCGAGACGGCCAGCTTCCGGCTCCTCGAGGCGATCGCCGAGGGGATCGCCCAAGAGCTGCTCGCCGCCTTCCCGTCCGTCCACGAGGCGGTCGTGCGCGTGCGCAAACTCCACCCGCCGATGCAGGGGACGCTCGCCTACGCGGAAGTCGAGGTCCGCCGCCGGCGCGTCGGCTGAGACGCTCCCGCGCCCCGGCCGCGACCGACGGGCCGCCTCACAGGTCGGCCGGTCGCGTCCCCAGGATCAGCTCGAGCCGCATCGTCTTGCCGTCGCGCAGCAGGTCGAGGGTGACCGTGTCACCCGGCTCGTGCAGGGAGAGCAGGTCCTCGACCGTGTGGTTCGCGTCGATCCGCTGGCCGTCGATCGCGGTGAGCAGGTCGCCCTCGCGCACGCCGGCCCGGTCGGCCGGGCTGTCGGGGACGACCGCCGGCTGGTCGCTCCCCTGCTCGCGTTCGAGCAGCGCGCCGTAGTCGATGGAGAGCTTGCGCTCACCGGCGAGCTGGGCGTCCACGGGGAGGAATCGGATCCCGATGTAGGGGCGGGCGAGCGTCTTGCCGGCGACCGCCTGGCGCATGATCGGCCGGGCGATGTTGATCGGGATGGCGAAGCCGATCCCCTGGGCCGAGCGGGCGACCGCGGTGTTGATGCCGATGACGTTGCCGGCCGCGTCCACGAGCGCCCCGCCGCTGTTGCCGGGGTTGATCGCCGCGTCGGTCTGGATCAGGTTGTGGAGCGTCACCGGGCGGCCCTGCGCGTCGGTCACGTCGATGCGCCGGCCGAGGGCGCTGACGATCCCACTGGTGACGCTGTTGGTGTAGGTCCCCAGCGGGCTGCCGATGGCGACGACGAGCTGGCCGGGCTTGAGCTCGCTCGAGTCGCCGATCGCCGCCGTCGGCAGGTCCGTCTCCTCGATCTTGACGATCGCCAGGTCGGTCAGGGTATCGATACCGTAGACGCGGCCCTCGAAGGTCCGCCCGTCCTTGAGCGCGACGGTGAGCTTCTCGCCTCCCTCGACGACGTGGCGGTTGGTGACGATCCAGCCCGCCGCGTCGAAGATGACGCCAGAGCCGACGCCGGTCGCCGGTAGCGAGAACGGGTCGTTGGGGTCGAAGCCGCTGACCGAGGTGATCGTGACCACCGCCGGGCTCACCATCGCCGCGGCGTCGACGATCGCCGACGACTCGTCGATGGTGACCGGCCGCGTCTCGCTAGCAAGGGTCGCGCCCGGGCTGACCGAGGGGGTCCGCTGGGGCAGGCCCGCGGCGGTCAGGGCCAGGTAGGTGCCGCCCGACGAGAGGATCGCCGCCAGGAGCGCGACGGCGAGGAGGAGGCCGGCCATGCCGGTCGAGCGCGGCGGCCGGTACGGCCCCCCGCCCTGCGGGCCCCGGCCGCCCTGCCGGTCCCCTCCGTCGTTCGGGTGGGAGGCCTGCCAGCCGGAGGGGTCCCGGGCCGCGTCCCACTCCGCCTGCGACCAGGAGGGGCGATGGCGGGGCTCGGGTGAGTAGTAGCCGGCGGGACCAGCGGAGCTGGTTTCGGTCATCGCCTCTCGCTCCCGCTATCTGGTGCGCCGGTGGGGGGGGACCGGCGCATGGTCATCGTGACAGGCGCGGATTGAGGTGCGACCTCGCGCGGATGAAGAATCCGTCACGCGGCGGCGACGCTCGCCGGGTCGCGCGGGAGGCGGACGGTGACCGTGGTCCCTTCTCCCGAACGGCTGTCGACGCTGATTCGTCCGCGGTGCATGTCGACGATCGACTTGACGATGGCGAGGCCGAGGCCGCTGCCGGCCGCGCGCGCCTCGGCGGCGCGGGTCCCGCGGTAGAAGCGGTCGAAGATGTGCGGCAGCTCCTCGGGGCCGATGCCGATCCCCGTGTCGGCGACGCTGATGGTCGCCCCGTCGTCGGCGGGCTCGAGGCGGACCACGACCCGCCCGCCGGCCGGCGTGAACTTGACGGCGTTGTCGATCAGGTTGCCGATCAGTTGGCCGACGCGCTGCTGGTCGTGCCGCGTGCGGACCGGGTTGGGCGGCAGCTCGGCGCGCAGCTCGACCCCCTTGCGGCCGGCATCCGGCTCGGCGCTCTCGACCGCGCCCTCGACGGCGGCGCGCAGGTCGTCCGGCCGCAGCTCGAGCGCCACCAGTCCCGAGTCGAGCTTGGAGAGCTCGAGCAGGTTGGTGGCCAGCCAGTCGAGCCGCTCGATCTGCTGGGCGGAGACCTGCAGGAACTCGGCGCGGGTCGCCGGGTCAAGGTCGGCGCCATCGCGCAGCAGCTCGTTGAAGGTGCGCAGGGCGGCGACCGGGGTCCGCAGCTCGTGGCTCACGTCGGCCAGGAAGTCGCGGCTCCGGTCGCGGTCCTCGCGGACGATGCGGATCGACTCCTCGAGCCGGTCGGCCATCCGGTTGAACTGCTCCGACAGTTCGACCAGCTCGCGCGGCTCCCCCGGGTCGACCGGGACACGCTGATGGAGCTCTCCCACCTCGAGTGCGCGGGCGGCGGCCTCCAGGCGACGGACCGGCGTCGTCAGGCGCTGGGCGAGCAGGAGGCTGAAGACGGCGGCGATGACCAGCACCAGCGCTCCGACCGCCACGAGGAGGACGATGACCGTCTGGGTCGAGCGGTCGCGGAAGGTGTACGGGTCCGAGATCGTGAGCAGGACCTGGACATGGGGCGCCGAGCGCGTCGGCGACGCCCACCAGGGGTCCTCGATGGTGAGGCGGACCGACTGGACGCGCATCTGCTGGCGCGACTGGCCCGAGGTGGGGGTCAGGTCGGTGGCGGCGCGGTAAGTGCCGGCCGTTACGAACGAGCCGTCGACCGCCTCCCCCTGGACCGCCACCTCCACGTCGCCCTGCGCGATCAGGTCGGCGACCAGGCGCAGGAGGGACTCGCCACCGAGGGCGTGCTCGACCTGGGCACTGGGTTGCCCCGACGGATCGATGATCGGGAACTCGCCGTTGGCCGTCGCCCCCTGGATCTCGCTCGCCACGACGCTGATGGCGGCGACCGCCCGCCCCTCCAGCTCGATCCGCTCCTGGTCGCGGAAGTACTCGTCGAGCCGGTTCGTGGCGGTGACCGCCACGATCACGAGGGCGATCCCGACCAGCAGGGTGAACGCCAGGACGAGGCGCGCCTGGAGGGAGCGGAACATCTAGCGTTCCGCGAACTGGTAGCCGACGCCCCGGACGGTCAGGATGAAGACGGGATCGGCCGGATCGTCCTCCAGCTTCTCCCGCAGGTGGCTGACGTGGACGTTGATCGTCTTCTCGTCCTGGTCGAGCGCCTCGTAGTCGCGGATCAGGTCGAGCAGCTCGCGGCGGGTGTAGACGCGCCCGGGGCGCGTCGCCAGGTGGCGGAGGATCTCGAACTCGGTGGCGGTGAGGGAGATCCGCCGCTGGCCGCGCGAGACGCGCCGGCGCTCGAGGTCGATCAGCAGGTCGCGGTGGCGGATGACGCGGCCGCCGGCCGCATCGGCCAGGTCGCCGTAGGCGCGCCGCAGGAGCGCCTTGATGCGGCTCATCAGCTCGCGCAGGCCGAACGGCTTGGTCAGGTAGTCGTCGGCCCCGAGCTCGAGCCCGATCACCTTGTCGACCTCGTCGTCACGCGCGGTCAGGAAGAGGACCGGCATCTTGGCCCCGTCGGCCCGGAGCCGCCGCAGCACCTCGAAGCCGTCCATGCCGGGAAGGCGGACGTCGAGGATCACCAGGTCGGGCGCCTGGTTCACCGCCGCCTGCAGCCCATCCTCGCCGGTCCTCGCCAGGGTCACCGTGTAGCCCTCCTGGGTGAGGGCGTACTCGAGGCCGCGCGCGACGGCGGATTCGTCCTCCACGATCAGGATGGTGGCGGCCATCTCGGGAACTATGGTACGACGGGCGCCTGCCCCGCCCGGGTCCCGTGCTACGATTTGCCGCCCGGCGCATCCGCGCCGTATCCCGAAGGTGACGTGAGAAGGTGAGCAACACCCGCCCCGAGCTTGCCGCCCAGCGGCGGACCGTGAGCGGCAAGGCCGTCCAACGGCTCCGCAGAGAGGGGATCCTGCCGGCCGTAGTCTACGGCCACGGCCATCCCTCGGAGTCGATCCAGATCGACGCGCGGGTCTTCGACGATCTGCGTCGACACACCTCCCGGAACACCCTGATCGACCTCTGCGTCGAAGCCGGCCGTCCCCGGCCCGTCCTCGTCCACGAAGTCCAGCGTGACCCGCTGACACGGCGGACGCTCCACGTCGACTTCTTCCTGGTGACGATGACCGAAGAGCTCGTCGTCGACGTGCCGATCGTCCTCACCGGCGAGTCGCCCGCGGTCGACAAGCACGGTGGGACCCTCTTCCACGCCATCGACTCGATCAAGGTCCGCGCCCTGCCGGGCGACCTGCCGACCTCCGTCAGCGTCGACGTCTCGACGCTCGAGTCGTTCGACGACGCGCTCCACGTCCGCGACCTGGCCCTTCCGGCGAAGGTGACGCTGGTGACCGACCCGGACGAGACGATCGCCAAGGTGCTGCCGCCGCGGATCGTGGAGGAGGAAGCCGCGCCCGCCGCCGAGGCCGTGCCGGTCGAGGCGGCCGAGGGCGCCGCCGCGCCGGCCGCGGAGGCTCCTGCGACCGGGGGGCGCGAGTCCGCCGCCGGCTGAGTGGCGCGGCCGCGCCGCCAGGCCGACCTTCCAGCCCCGGCCGGTGGACCACGCGGCCGGCAGGCTGCCAGATCGACATCTCAGCGGCCCCGCTCGGGCGTCTCGGCGCGGCCGGGTTTCGGGCGCTTCCGGCCTACGCCTCCCCGGATGTCGAGATGGCCCGGTTCCGCCGGTGGCCCGGTTCCTGCCGCCGGTGGCGCGGGTCACGGGCCGGGTCGAGAGGCCAGCCGCTAGGCGGAGTCGGCCCGCGACCCCGATCGCCGCCTCACCCGCCGGGCGGGCACGCGCTCGAGCAGATCGGTCAACCGGCCGAGCTCGTCCGGGCTGAGTCGCTCGAGGAAGTTCCGCCGCACGGACTCGAAGTGACCCGGCGCCGCGCCCCGCAGCCGTTCCAGGCCGGCCTCGGTCAGCACGGCGAACGTGCCGCGCGCGTCGGAGGCGCAGCGCACGCGTGTCGCGAGCCCCCGGGCGGCGAGCCGGTCGACCAGGCGCGTGATGCCGCCGCGGCTGAGCACGACCCGCTCCGCCAGCTCGTGCATGCGCAGCCGGCGCTCCTCGGCGAAGGCGAGCTGGACGAGGACGTCGTAGTCGGCCAGCGTGAGGCCGCTGCCGGCGAGATCCGCCTCGAGCTGCCGGGTCACCAGCGCGTGCGCCTCGAGGAAGGCGCGCCACGCGCGCAGCTCGCCCGGGGAGAGATGCCGCGGTCCGGCCGGCGGCCCGTTCGTCTCGCTGGTCACGTAGTTGCGTCCTCAACCATCGGGCGCTATAGTTGCGCGCTCAACGACCCACTCACCCGGGACGATAGCACACCGGCCCCTCGGAGGCACCCCGCCATGGCGACCTGGCAGATCGACCCGGCCCACACGGACGTCTCGTTCTCGGCGAAGCACATGATGGTAACCACCGTGCGCGGCAAGTTCGGCGCCGTCGAGGGCACGCTCGCCCTCGACGAGGCGGACCCGACGCGCTCGTCGGGCGAGTTCAGGGTCGCGACAGCGAGCGTCGGCACCGGGTTCGAGGCGCGCGACAACCATCTCCGCTCGGCCGACTTCTTCGACGTGGAGCACCATCCCTGGATCACCTTCCGGAGCACCCGGATCGAGGCGCTCGGCGGCGACCGCTACGCGGTGACCGGCGACCTCACCATCCGCGAGGTGACGCGGCCGGTCACCTTCGAGGTCGAGCTGCTCGGCTTCTACCGGTCGATGCGCGGTGGCCGCCGGGTCGGCTTCAGCGCGACGACCAGGCTCGACCGCAAGGACTGGGCGCTCACCTGGAACATGCCCCTCGAGGCCGGCGGCTGGCTGGTCGGGGATGCCGTCACCCTGACGATCGACGTCGCCGCCGACGAGGTCGCGCCGGGCGGGGAAGTCGCCCCGCACGACGCGGCCTGAACGATGCTCCTCGTGCGGCGCGATGCGGAGATCCACCGGGAGGAGGGCGGCTGGTTCGCCGCCCGCTGGCACTTCTCCTTCGACCAGTACCGCGACCCGGCGCAGATGGGGCTCGGGCCGCTGCGCGTCTTCAACGACGACCGCCTCGTGCCGGGCGCCATCTGGCCGCTCCACCCGCACCGCGACATCGAGGGGATCACGTACGTGCTGGAGGGGACGTTCGAGCACGCCGACAGCCTCGGCAACGGCGGGATCCTGCCCGCCGGCTCGATCCAGCGGGCGACGCTCGGGTCGGGGATGTGGCACTCGGAGCGGAACGGCTCGCCGACCGAGCCGCTTCGCTTCATCCAGCTGTGGATCCTCCCCGACACGGCCGACCTGGCGCCGTCGGTCGAGCAGCGCGTCTTCACGCCGGCGGACCGTACCGACCGGCTCCTGCGGGTCGCCGGGCCGGAGGGCGGCGACGTCGTGCGCGTCCACCAGGACGCCTCGGTGCACGTGGCGTCGCTCTCGCCCGGCACCGAGGCGCGCCACGCGCTGGCCGGCGGCCGTGGCGCGTACGTCTACCTGATCCGGGGCGAGGCGACCCTCGAGGACGTGGAGGTAAGCACCGGGGACGCGGCCAGGGTGGTCGAGCAGCCTGGGCTGCGGATCCGCGCCCGGCAGCCGAGCGAGCTGATCGTCGTCGACGTGCCGCTGCGCTGGCAGCCGGTCGGCGTCTGGGCGCGCTGAGGCGGCGCGGGGAGGTTGGCGGCGCGGTTGGCGGGACCCGAGGCAGTGACGCGGCGCCCGCCGGTTCGGCACCGATCGCCTTCCACCGCCCGCCGGTTCCCATCTTCCGGATCTCCCATGCGCTGAACACCGCGCACGCCGGCAGCCCGTGCACCGCCGCGCCGCGCGCCGTTTCATCGGGCGGTGTTCACCGGGTGGGAATCCCGGAAGAAGCGCCCGTCCACGGCGCCCAGCCGACGCGGGCGTTCGCCGCGGCGGCGTGTCCCTTCCCTCCGGGATTCCCGGGTCGTGACGGCAGCCGCACGGCGGCCGCCCCAGCGCCGGCCCTCCCGCTCCCCCGCGCCGCGTGCGAAACTGACCGCCCGGGATGGCCGCGTCCCCGGTCCGCGGGCGGGCCGCTCGGCCGAGGGCGCGAGGGAGGTGCGGGATGGAGAAGGTGACGCTGGGCGAGCGGCTACGTTACGCCTTCGACAACTTCATGGCGCGCGGCACGATCGCGCTCATCGGCGGCCTGGCGCTCGCGTCGGCGGCGGTCATCGTCATCGTCTCGATCGTCGTCGCCGTCGCCACCGGCGGAGAGTACGGCCTCGGCGACCTGCTCTGGATGGCGCTCCTGCGGACCCTCGACTCGGGAACCATGGGCGGCGACCAGGGCCCGCTGCTCTTCCTGGCCGGGATGCTCGCCGTCACCTTCGGCGGCATCTTCGTCATCAGCGCCCTGATCGGCGTCATCAACAACGGCATCGAGGGCAAGCTGGACGAGCTGCGCAAGGGCCGCTCGCGCGTCATCGAGGCCGGCCACACGGTGATCCTGGGCTGGTCGCAGCAGATCTTCACGGTCATCTCGGAGCTCGTCCAGGCGAACGCCAACCGGCCGCGCGCATGCATCGTCGTCCTGGCGCCGAAGGACAAGGTCGTGATGGACGACGAGATCCGCGACAAGGTGGGGTCGACGGGGCGGACCCGGATCGTCTGCCGCACCGGCGACCCGATGGACCAGGGCGACCTCGCGCTCGCCAGCCTCGGCACCTCGCGCTCGATCGTCATCCTCGCCCCGGAGGACAAGGATCCGGACGCGGAGGTGATCAAGGCGATGCTGGCGATCACGAACGATCGGGGCCGCCGTGCGGAGCCGTACCACATCGTGGCCGAGATCCGCGACCCGCGGAACCTCGAGGTCGCGCGCATGGTCGGGCGCGACGAGGTCGAGCTCGTCTCGGTCGGCGAGCTGGTCTCGCGGATCATGGCCCAGACCTGCCGCCAGTCGGGCCTCTCGGTCGTCTACACGGAGCTGCTCGACTTCGGCGGCGACGAGATCTACTTCAAAGCCGAGCCGGAGCTCGTGGGGAGGACGTTCGGCGAGGCGCTCCTCGCCTACGAGGACTCGGCCGTGCTCGGCCTGCGCCCGCGCGACGGGGGCCCGCTCCTCGACCCGCCCATGGAGACGCGCATCGGCGAGGGCGACGAGCTGATCGTCATCGCCGAGGACGACGACACGATCCGCCTCTCGGGCGGCGACGTCGCCGTCCACGCGGACGCGATCGTGGAGCACCGTCCCCTCTCACCGGCTCCCGAGCGGACGCTGATCCTGGGCTGGAACTGGCGGGCGCCCTCGATCATCACGGAGCTCGACCGGTACGTCCCGGCCGGCTCGGAGGTGATGGTGGTGGCCGACCACCCGGACGGCGAGGCCGAGCTGGCCCGCGGCTGCGCCGGCGTGCGCAACCAGTCGATCGGCTTCCGCCTGGGCGATACGAGCGACCGGCGCACGCTCGACGCGCTCGAGGTCGAGACGTACGACCACATGATCGTGCTCTGCTACTCGGACACGCTCGACCCGCAGCGCGCCGACGCCCGGACGCTCATCACGCTCCTCCACCTGCGCGACATCGCGGCGCGCCTGGGCCACGACTTCTCGATCGTCAGCGAGATGCTCGACATCCGCAACCGCGCCCTCGCCGAGGTGACGCGCGCCGACGACTTCATCGTGAGCGACCGCCTGGTCAGCCTGATGCTCGCCCAGGTCTCCGAGAACAAGCACCTCAACGCGGTCTTCGCCGACATCTTCGATCCCGAGGGCGCCGAGATCTACCTCAAGCCGGCCGGCGACTACGTGCGGCTCGGCGAGCCGATCGACTTCTACACGGTCGTGGAGGCGGCCCGGCGCCGCGGGGAGGTCGCCCTCGGCTACCGGCTCAAGGCCGATGCGGAGGATGCGGCGAAGGGCTACGGCGTCGCCGTCAACCCGGACAAGTCGCGCGGCGTCATCTTCGCCCCCGACGACCGGATCGTCGTGCTGGCGGAGAGCTGAGCGGTCGTGGACCTTTCGGCCGGGAGATTGCCAGGTCGGCCGTTCGCAGCTACGCTGTCAGGCGGGCGGCGGGCCGGCCTCCCGGACCGCCATCTCCCCGGGAGATGAGCGTGACCGTTCCGGCGGCTTTCCGGTCGGTCTCATCGCTCCGGGCGATGGACGTGACCGTCTCATCTCGGGGAGTCATGAAGTTGACCGGCCGGCGGTCCGATCGGTCGATCTCATCGTCGGGGGAGATCGCCTCATGGTGGCCGAGCGGCGCCGGATCCTGACGATCGGCTGAGCCGCCGGGGAGCGGCGCGACTCGCTCAGCGCAGCCCGATCCAGCCGAGCACCGTGCCCGCGACGAGCAGGCGCTCGGGACCCAGATCCAGGGCGGGATGCTGAACAACCCGAGCGGCACCCCGGCCGCCATGTACGGGCGGAAGACCAGCACCCAGAACGGAAGCATCGCCAGCCCTGAGACGACCAGGGCGACGAGCGCCCATCGCTGGCCCTCGCGAAGCCCGAACCAGGTCAGCGAGAGCTCGGCGATCGCGAGGCCGACCAGGAGCGCGGCGATGGCCAGAAACGAGAGCGAGCGAAGCCGCACGAGGGCTCGATCGTCCCGCAGCAGGTCGGCCGGCGGCGCCCCGAAGAGCGCCTGTCGGGGCCCGGGGAAAAGAAGATCTCCTGGCGGTTGATCTCGGTCTCTGCGACGAGCGCGTAGGCGCCGCCGGTCACGAGGTGGATCGCGCCGTACGCGAGGAAGAGGGCCACGCTCACCCCCAGGGGCGAGTCCCAGGAGAACGAATCGTCCATGTGCGTCTCCTCCTACCGCCCACCGGGCGTCGCGCCGACACGCGGGGCTCAGGCCGGGGCGGGTACCTCAGCGCCAAGGAATGCCGCGATCCGAGCGGCGTGAACGGCCGGGTGGTCGAGCCAGGGCAGGTGTCCGGCGTCCGCGAACGATTCGAACGTCCCCGCCGACATAGACGCCGCCCACCGCCGGCCCTGCTCCACGCGGCTGAACGGGTCGCGCTCGCCCCATAGCCAGCGCGTGGGCGCCGCGATTCGCGCGAGCCCGGCCGGGTCGAACAGCAGCCCGTGGCGGAACCCGCGCCACGTGGCGACGTGCTGGATGAGGTCCACCTCGTGTCGCATCGTATCGGTGTCGTTCATCATCGCGAGGCCCCAACCGAGGTCCGCTCCCTCCGGCCAGCCGCGGCGGATGAGCGCTCCGTGGCCGATCTGGCGGAACGTCATTCGGAGCATCCCTCGACTCGCCCGCCGACGCGCGATGAACCTGCCGAGCGGCCCGATGGCGAGGGTGCGGAGGTTCATCGCCAGCCGCATGCCCTCGATCGCCGGCGCGCCCTCCAGTACGATCCGGCCGACTCGATCGGGCTGCGCCTGGGCGAGCCAGAGCACGCAGGCACCCCCGAACGAGCTCCCGACTAGGTCGACGCGGTCGAAGCCGAGGCTATCGAGCACGGCCGTCTGGACGTCGACCATGGCGCGGCCGATGTCGAGCCCGTCGTACTTGAGCGGCTCACTCAGCCCGCAGCCTGGTCGATCCACGGCCAGGCATCGGAAGCCCGCCAGGCGGCCGGCCAGCCCGGTCCACGTGGTCGCCGCGTTCGGTCCGCCGTGAACGAAGAGGACGGGCCGGCCGGTGCCGCCGTCCAGCACACGGACCCGGATGGCATGCTCGGGGACATCCACCCATCGCTCGATAGGGGCCCAACCGTTCGCCTGCCAGAGAGCCGTCTCCGCAGCTCGGTACCGCGCGATCGAGTTCGTGTCCATCGAGTCACCCCTTCTTCCCCGCCTGGTGATTACGTCGCTACGCGTTCACCGGACCGGCAACCCGGCGCCAGAGGATCCAGCCGATCCAGAGGTACCAGACCCCAGCCGCGATGACGCCCAGGCCGCTCCCGATGCCGCTCAAGGCATCGCTCTTGAGAAGCTCGCCGACGACCTGGGACCAGTAGAGGACGCCGACGCCGATGCCCAGGTACGCCGGACCCGATGGCAGCAGGGCGTGCCGGCGGGCAAGCAAGCAGATGACGAGGATCCAGAGGCCGACCCCGCCGAACTGAAGCAGGCCCCACGTATCGAAGGTCAGGGCGGTGGGCGGATAGAGCGCCACGATCGTTGCACGAATCGCCGGTTCTCCGGACGCGTAGGTCGACGCGATGCGGACCGACAGGTCGACACCATGGATGGCCGAGACCGCGCCGACCGCGAGGCCGAGGTAGGCGATCGCGCTCATCCAGCGCACCATGGCGGGGCTCGACGATTCGACGAGCGCCCCCAGCGCCGGTACCAGGGCCAGGGCGAGGATCGCAGCCAGGCCGAACCCGAGGCCACCCAGGAGGAACGGCAGCGGAATGCGGTCGATCAGGGTGTAGAAGGGGGCCGCCTCGTACAATGCCGTCGGCGACTCCCCCGTGATCACCAGCGGCAGGGCCGACGTCGGGATGACTGCCAGGTAGAGGAAGCCTGCCACCATCGCGCAGGCGCCGCCCAGCCGCCAGAGCTTCTGACCCTCCATCTCGTTCTCTCCTCCTATCCGTCATCAGGCGTCGCGCCGCCGCCGTTGGTCCGTACGCCGCGAGCCTCCGGGTGATTTCTGGTTCTCCGTCGAGCTTGCGATGGATGTCATGTGGCTCGCTCCCTCCGAATGTCGCGCCAAGCCCTGCGCCTCACTGGTCACACGCCCGGGGCGCCGGCACGGCTGTCCGTTCGACCGAGTCCGACCCAGCCCAGGACGGTCGCTGGGACGAGCAGGACGCCCTCCATCCAGATCCAGGGCTGGACCTCGAACAGCCCGAGCGGCGCCCCGGCGGCCAGATACGGGCGGAAGAGCAACACCCAGAACGGGAACATCGCCAATCCCGAGACGGCCAGGGTGATGAGCGCCCATCGCCGGCCCTCGCGAAGCCCGAACCAGGTCAACGCGAGCTCGGCGATCGCGAGGCCGACCAGGACCGCGGCGATGACCAGAAAGGTGAGCGAGCGAAGCTGGACGAGGGCTTGATCGTTTCTCAGCAGGTCGGCCGGCGGCGCCCCGAAGAGCGTCTGGTCGGCGGCCGGGGTAAAGAAGATCTCGTGGCGGTTGAGTTCGGTCTCTGCGACGAGCGCGTAGGCGCCGCCGGTCAGCAGGTGGATCGCGCCGTACACGAGGAAGAGCGCCACGCTCACTCCGAGGGGCGAGGTCCGGGAGAATGAATCGTTCATGGCGTCTCTCCTACGACGCACCGGGCATCGCGCCGCTCGCAATGTCGGCGGCAAGGGGCGCCTCGGTGCGTGAGGCGGCGCCGGTCTCGAGAACGGCCGCGATCTCGCGGGCGACGCTCAGCGGCTCGTCCCACCAGGGGAGATGCCCGGCGTCGCTGATGCGCACGACGGTCGCCCCGGCCGGCACCAGCGGCGCGATCCGGTCCGCGAACTCCGGGTTCTCAAAGACGTCCTGGTCGCCCCAGATGAAGGTCACGGGGACCGCCAGGCGTCGCCAGCCGGCCCACCCCTCGTCGATCATGAGCGCCTGCCGCATGCCGGCGCGTGTGAGGAAGACATCGATCAGCGAGAGGTACGAGCGGATGTTCCGCCGCTGGGCGATGGCCGCTTCCTCGTAGAGGAGGTCGTCGAGGCGCTCGGGGTGGCGGGTGATCGTCCGGCGGTAGAACCGTCGGACGTCGGCGGCACTCGATCGGCCCATGAGCCACCGGACGATCCGGCCGACGAGCGGCCAGCTGATCATCGCCATGTCCAGGGGGGCCGAGCGGCGCGTGCCGGCCGGAGCGCCGACGAGGATCAGCCGTTCGACGCGCTCCGGCTCGCGGAGCGCCAGCTCGAGCGCCCAGCGGCCGCCCATCGAGTTCGCCACGATCGGGGCGCGGTCGATCCCGAGCGCCTCCATGACGTCGCGCAGGAACGTCGTCGCGTGGTCGAGCAGGTCGACGCCGGCGTAGTCCATCGGGCTCGCGAGGCCATGGCCCGGCCGGTCGGGCGCGAGCACCCGGTGGTCCCGGGCCAGGGCCGGGAAGATCGGCAGCCAGTTGGTGGCCGCGCCCAGTCCGCCATGTACCAGCAGCAGCGGAGAGCCCTCACCCAGCTCCAGCACCTGCGTCTCGCCGCCGGACCAGCGGATCGAGCGGCGCCTCGTGCCCGGCGCGTGGCGGGCGATGAGCGCCGCCTGCGCCCGCTCGAGCGATGCGTCCATCTCCCCGCCGTGGATCGCCATGGTAGGGCTCGTCGAACCAGTCACAGCGCCTTGGCACGCGCTCCATGCGCCCTGCGGGCCCGGAACTCGCTGAAGGCGACGAGCGCGAGCGCCGCGGGAACGGCGACCAGCAGCACGCTGAGCGACAGATAGAGCGGATCGAACGTCTCCGGCGTTATCGATCGCCAGGTGATCGGCTCTGCCAGCGCCCCGATGACGGTGACGGCGCCCAGCCCGGAGAGAAGGAGCGTCGCGACCCTGCCGGCGCGGTCCGTGCGAAAGCTCGCTGTGGCTGCGACGGCCATCAGGGCCAGTAACCAGACCGTCGGGGAGAGCGCGGTCCCGCCGCCGACCATGAACTCGATCCAGATCTCGTTGTCGCTCTGGAGCAGGCCCATCGCTTCGGCCGGCAAGCCGCGACCGATCGCCACGCCGGCGCCGGCAGACGAGACGATGAGGTAGGCGAAGGTCAGGGCCAGGATCGCGTGGTGTCGTCGCGATAGGTTCGGGTTCATCTGCACTTGCCTCCGCATCGAATCACCGCCGCCCGATCCATCTCAGGTCCTCCTCGAGCTTGTGGCACCCAGGTCTGCCTTGGCCCGCACTCACGGCTCGCCGGCTTCGACGAGCTTGGCGAAGGTCGCGAGGCGCCTGCGTGTCCCCCGCTCCATGCGCCCGCCCTCTTGAGTGCGGCGGAGCAACCCGCTGATGAAACCGGTGGGGAACCTCACCTCTTCGTCCAAGGTGATCTCGGTGCCGTCGTCCTTGACGGAGAACCGCGCGGTCCAGCGCCAGGCGATCCCGCGGATCGAGCGCCCGCCCATGTCGTGGAGGACCGGCGGTTCCGCGGCCAGCACCTCGGCACGTGGCTGGTGCGGGCCGTAGACGACCTCGACGAACGTCGTTCCCGCGCGATCGATCGGACCGCTCGCGTGGGTGACCTTCTTGATCCCCATCCACTTCGGCATCAGCGCGGGGTCGACATACGCCGCGTAGACGCGCTGGATCGGCGCCCGCACGAACTGGTCGATGCGCACCCGAAGGGTTTGGCCCACGCTCTGATCGCCCACGGCCTGCGACACTGGCTTCACCTCCGCCCTGACCGTAGCCAGGGGGGCGGCCGGGCGGAAGCCGGCGGACCAGAGAAGCGGCCCCGGCCGTCCCCCGTTCGCGAGTGCAGACGACCGCAGTCCCTCGATGAGGCGCGCCCCCTTCACGAGCGAGCCCGGGCGCGCGATGATGCCGGCGATGCGTCACTTGGCTTGGACCGGGCTGCTCGTCCTCGGCGTCGCTGCGACGCTCGTCACCTTCGTGTACGCGCTGGCGCCCGGCGGCCCCCCCGTGGTGGTCTCGCTCTTGGTCATGCCGATCCCGTTCGTCGCGGTGGGGGCCGTGGTCTATGCCAGGCGTCCGGAGAGCCTCGTCGTGAGGCGCTTGATGGCCGTTTGTGCCGTCGTCCCGATGGCGACCGCCGCCTATCTAGTCCTCGAGCGATCGGTGGAGGGCGCCGACGCCGGGCTGCTCCTGGCCGCAGCCGTGGCGCAGCACGAGACGGAGGTCGGTTTCTTCGTCGCCTTCGTAGCCCTGCTGGCGGTCTTCCCGGCCGGGACCTATGAGCGGCCGTACGAGCGGGCCCTCGTTCGCCTCGCGGTCCTCTCCCTCCTGCTCGTCCCTGCCTCGGCCCTGGTGAACGACCCGCTGCCCTCCCCGCACGTGGAGTTCGGCGTGCCGCCGATCCGCAACCCGTGGGCCGTGGCGGCGCTGGCGCCGCTCGCCCCGCTCATCGCCGGCGCCATCGAGGCGGTCAGCCTGTTCCTCCTGCCCGGGATCGCCATGGCGGCCCTGCGCTACCGGAGATCCGATCCGGAGCGGCGCCGGCAGATGCGCTGGCCCCTTCTCGCCGTGCTCCTGGCGGCCGGGATGTGGCTGGTCGACGGGATCGCGACCGCAGGCGGATGGGCCGACCGCGCGCCGCTTGACTGGGGGTGGACCGCGGTCATGTCCTGGCTCCCGGTAGCCTTCGCGATCGCGCTCTTCCGGCATCGCGTGATCGACGTCGACATCGTCATCCGGCGGTCCCTCATCTACGGCGGCCTGTGGCTCCTGATCGCCACCGGGTACGCTGTCCTCGCCGGGGCGGCGGGGATCGCGGCCGGGTCACGGCTGCCGGTCGAGATGGCGGTCCTGCTCACGATCGGCGCGACGCTCCTGTTCCAGCCGGTCCGCAGCCGGCTCGAAGCCCTGGCCGACCGGTGGGTCTTCGGCGAGCGCGTCAGCGGCCATGACCTGCTCATCCGCCTCGGGGCCTCGCTCCGCGAGACCGTCGGCGTGGAGGAGCTGTTGCCCCGCCTCGCCCGCACGATCCGGGCCGGCCTCGGCCTGCGCTGGGTGCGCGTGCGACTCATCCTCCCCGGCGAGGTGGGCGCCGATTCGATCGCGGTCGAAGGCGAGCCGGCCGGCCCTCCTGCCGCGACGATCCCGATCGTCCACGGCGGCGTCGAGCTCGGGGCGATCGAGTGCGGCCCCCGGGCCGACGACGACGGGGCACTTGCGCCGGCCGACCTCGAGCTCGTCGAAGGCGTCGCGCGGCAGGGCGCGCTGGCGATCCGCAATGCCCACCTCGCCGCAGAGCTCCAGGCGCACCTGGAGCAGATCCGCCAGCAGGCGCGCCTGCTCGACGACTCGCGCATGCGCCTCGTCCAGGCCCAGGCGGCCGAGCGCCGGCGGATCGAGCGCGACATCCACGACGGCGCGCAGCAGGGGATCGTCTCGCTCATCGCCCGCGCCCGACTGGCGCGCGCCCAGCTCGAGTCGAATCCGGCTGCGGAGGCGACGCTCGTGGCCCTGCAGGCCGACGCGGAGCGGGTGCTCGGTGACCTTCGCGAGCTGGTCGGCGGGATCCATCCCGCGGTCCTGAGCGACCGCGGGCTCGTGGACGCGATCGAGGAACGGGCCGAGCGACTCCCGGTGCCGGTCGCGGTCGACGCGGACGCCACCGTGCGCAGGAACCGCTATCCCGACGAGATCGAGAGCGCCGCCTTCTTCCTCGTCTCGGAGGCGGTCGCGAACGCCCTCAAACACGCCTCGGCGCGGCGGCTGGAC
>MGMJ01000054.1:21555-24206 GCA_001794945.1 Chloroflexi bacterium GWC2_73_18 | reverse complement strand
CATCCGCATCATCTCCGCACGGCGCCCGACGAGGCGCGAACGACATGACCACGAACAAGGCTGAACCTCCGGCTGTCGCGCCCCTGCCGCGGCGCCGGCGGGACCGCTTCGACGAGCTGCTGGCCGACGGCTACGACGTCGCCATCGACGGGGCCGTCTCCTATCGGCTCACCGATGCGGCTCGCGCCATCACCGTCGGCGTCTACGAGACGGCCCGGCCGGCCTTCCAGGAACTGGTCGAGCAGGTGGCCGGGGGCCGCGACCCGGCGGACTTCGCGCTGGAGTGCGCCGATGCATCGGGCGCCATCAGACCGGTGTCGCGAGGAGCCGTCCTGCTCGGCCTCGCCCGCGGCGCGCTCGGCCTCCCCCGATCGGCCACGGGCTGACCAGCGGGATCCAGCGGCGGCCGCCATCCCGCGCCGATCCCGCGCCCAGGGGTGATGCCGCTGTGCATCAGTCGCGCGACAGCTGAGCGTGACCCCGTGTCTGATTCGGCCCATTTCGACCGAGGGCCGAGCGTGTTCGTGCGCGAAGCGATGCACCGCCGCATCAGGGGCCGGTCGCAGGGGCCGGGGGCTTCCCGTCCGGCCACGGGCTGGCGCTTCGGGTGGGCCTCGAAATCGGCCCGTGGTCCGCGGAGCGCGACGAGGTTCGGGAGCGTACTCCTCCAGCAACCCTCGAACGACCTCGCTGATGGTGCGGCCTTCCCTGGCCGCGCGTGCCGTCGCTCGGGCGTACAGGGCGGGCGACACGCGCGCGCCCACCCGCGGCGAGTGTCCGGTCGCCCTGGCATCGAGCCGCGGCCGCCCACGCCGGGGCTTCCACCTGGACAGGTCGAACCCCCGCTCGGCCTTCGCCGCCAGTCGTTCGACATCGGCGTCTGAGAGGACCCGTCCGCTCTTCGTCTTCATCATCCGTTCTCAACGAGCGCCCGCGAGCGCCGCGGGGTGCTTCAGTTCGAGTCGATCGGCGGGCCGTGCTTCGGGGTCCCGAGGGCGCGGCCCGTTCCAGATCAGGACGTGGGGGTCGAGGTCGACCCGCCCGGGCCACTCGAGCGTCGCGGCCCGCACGCGGAGTCGCCGGAACCTCGCGTAGTCGGCACGTAGCGGCTCGAAGACCGGGCCCTGCAGCAGGTCTCGGACGTTCCGCTCGACGGTCGACCCGTCGGTCAGGGTCAGGCGGACCCAGTAGTCCTCGAGCGGCTCGGCGGATCGGATCAGCAGCACGGTCCGCCCATCTTACGCAAGCGGAGGGGAGCTTCTTCGGCTCCCTGCCTTCCGAGGCCAGGCGCCAGTCCTCGGCGAGCTCGGCTCGATGCAGAGCCGCCCACTCCATCACGAGATCACGGCGGCGATCAAGGACCCGGTAAGGGCCGGATGAGAGCCCGCCGCTAACGTGGCGCGGGTGTCCTTCGACTGGGACCCGCGAAAGGCCGCCGCCAACCTGCGGAAGAAGCGGGTCTCGTTCGAGGAGGCTCAGACCGTCCTCGACGACCCGGCCGCGCTATGGGAGTTCGACGCCGCACACTCCGGAGCCGAGGACCGCTTTCGGGTGATCGGCTACTCGGACCGCGACCGGCTCCTGGTCGTGACAGTGGCCGACCGAGCAGGTAGATTCCGGGTCGTTTCCGCACGGCGCGCCACGAAGCGCGAGAGATATGCGTACGAGTCCCGCTAGGCGCCGGAGCGCGGCGCGACACGCCCCCGTCCTCGAACGCGGCTGGATGGCGGGCCGCATGGTCGACGGGTACGAGTTCGTGGCCGACGGCCGCGAACCGGTGTGGGTCCCCCCGCGATGGATGCGGGCCCTCCGGACCGCCGGTTACGACGCGACCTCCGAGGGGGAGCCCTTCTTCGTGGTGACCCACATCACCGAGGGCGAGCTCGGCCGGTTCGCAACGGTGCGGGAGGCGTTCCGCTTCGCGCTCGAGGCCATCGAGACGGGCCGCCACCCGGAGTCGCTGGCGATCGACTGCCGCACGCCCAGCGGCCGCGCGGCCCCGGTCGTCTGGGGCCGGCCCCTCGTGGGCATGGCCCACGGCGCCCTCGAGGCCGAACCGATCCGGCGCGTCGAGGCGCCCGGGCCGTAGCCGGCGCACGGGCTCGGCTACGACGCGCTCGCCCGCACGGCCGAGGAGTTCGAGATCGACGGCGAGCGGTTCATGGTCGCCGGGGTCGACGAGCTGATCGCCATGAAGCGAGCGGCCGGCCGGCCGAAGGATCGGGCGCAACTGGAGATCCTGCTGGCGCTGCGCGAGGAGATCCGCCGGGCAGGGGGGTAGGAGCAGCCGCGCCGCACCGCGGTCGTCCGACATGGTCATCGCTGTCGGACCATTGACACGTCCTCCTACCATCCCCATGCTGTCGGACGAAGGAGACAAGGTGTGCTGACCACCGAGCGTCCGATCGAGGCCGAGGCCCGGCTTCGGCCGAAGAACCAGCTGACCCTCCCCGAGCCGATCGTCGAGGCGCTCGGCGCGGAGCCGGACGACGTCCTCGCCTTCGAGACGGACCCGGCCCGGCCCGGCACGGCGTTGCTGCGTCGTATCCCGCGGAGCTTCGCCGGGGCGCTGAGCGGCGTCTACGGCACGACCGCCGAACTGAAGACG
Source organism: Chloroflexi bacterium GWC2_73_18 (assembly GCA_001794945.1). Classification (GTDB taxonomy): domain Bacteria; phylum Chloroflexota; class Limnocylindria; order Limnocylindrales; family CSP1-4; genus GWC2-73-18. The sequence goes on along the minus strand of MGMJ01000054.1, from coordinate 21,598 downwards.
TTCCTGCGGGAAGAGCACGCCGCGTGGGGCGAATGACCGGTCG
>MGMJ01000054.1:0-21532 GCA_001794945.1 Chloroflexi bacterium GWC2_73_18 | reverse complement strand
CACGACGGCGCTCGCCGCCTACCTCGAGGCGGCCGAGCCGGCCCACCCGGTCGCCCGCCACGTCATCGACTCCTTCGTGGCCGGCGGGCGGAACCCGGCGATCGTCTCGACGGTAACGGTGATGGAGATCCTGATTCGCCCGCTGCGTGCCGTACCCCCCAGGCACACTACGCTCCTCGACTCCTCGGCCACCAGGCCAACCTGTCCGTCGTCGGGCTCGATCTCCAGATGGCCCAGGACGCGGCGATGCTCCGCGCCGAGCACCGCCTCAGCCCGCCGGACGCCCTGATCGTCGGCACGGGGATCGCCTGCCAGGTCGGCCACCTGGTCAGCAACGACCTCGACTGGGGCAGGAAACTGGCCCGGCTTGAAGGACGCATCAAGGTCTGCCTCCTCCAGGACCACCTGCCGCTCTGAGCTCGACTGCGGCCGGCTCCAATCGGGCCCGGCGCCGGCCCAAGGGTCGGGCGCAACTCGAGATCCTGCCCGCGTTCGGGAGGGGCGGTCAGCGCTCCAGCGGCAGCCTCGACGGCGCGCGCATCCCGCGGTAGGCGATCGGTTCGGGCCAGGCGAAGGCGGAGCGCTTGCTGGTCCGCAGGCCGCAGCGCACCAGGCCGGTCACCAGGGTGACGGCGGCGGCGACACCGTCCACCACCGGAACCCCCAGCTCGGCACTCACGATCTTCGGCAGGTCTGCCATCCCCCCGCAGCCGAGAACCAGGACCTCCGCGCCGTCCTCGGCGACGGCCAGTCGCCCCTGCTCGATCACGGCTGCCGTCCCCGCCACGTTGGCGGCGCCCGTCTCGAGGACCGGCACGCCCGCCGCCCGCACCGAGGCGTAGCGGCCCCCCAGCCCGTGCGTGGCGATCCGCACCCGCGCCGCGGGGATGTCGCGCGCCAGGGTGGTGATCAGGGAGAAGGTGAGACCGAGGGTGCAGGCGTACAGGTAGGCGGCCTCCCCGATCCCGACCACCGGCGCCTCGACCAGCTCGCGGGCGGCGAAGAGGCCCGGGTCGGAGGCGCAGGCGATGACGTAGCCGTCCAGGTCGGCGTGCTCCAGGACCAAGTCGGCCACCCCGGCGGAGGCGTAGGCCTCGTCGACGTGGCTCTCGATCGCCGTCGGCCCACGCTGGGCCGTGAGCGCGACGAGTTCCACGTCACCGGGGGCGACTCCGCGGGCGACCGACAGCATCGTCTCCGTCATGTGCTCGGTGGTGTTGGGGTTGAGCAGAGCGATCCTCACGCCGCCACCTCCCTGGGGCTCGCCGGAAGGGCTGACGGGAGCAGGACCGTCCGCCCGTAGTGTCGCCGCCGGGCGACGAAGCGGAGCGCCGCTGCGGCGCGTCGCAGCGGGAAACGTGCGGCGATCGGCACCCGCAGGCGGCCGCGAGCGACCAGGTCGAGCACGCGGGCGATCTCCGCCTGGGTGACCGAGTTGCTGCCGATCACGCGCAGCTCCCGCCGGAAGAAGGGGACGAGGTCGATCGTCGTCCGCTCGCCGCCGTGGGCACCGCAGACGACGAGCCGCCCGCCGTCGCGCAGGCACTCGAGGCTGCGGGCGAAGAGCTCGCCGCCGACGTGCTCGAAAACGAGGTCGACGCCGCGGCCTCCGGTCGCCCGGCGCACCTGCTCAACGAAGTCGGGGCGTCCGTAGTCGGCGGCGGCATCGGCCCCGTCGGCGAGAGCCCGGCGGCGCTTCCGGGCCGAGGCACTGGCGGCCATCACCCGCGCGCCGGCCAGCTTCGCCAGCTGCACCGCGGCGCTGCCGATCCCGCCACCGGCACCGTTGACGAGCACCCATTCGTCCGCCTGCAGACCGCCGCGGGTGAAGAGCATGTGCCAGGCGGTCCCCAGGGCGACCTGGGCCACTGCCGCCTGCTCGTCGGGGACGCCGTCCGGGATCGGGTAGGCGCCCCGGGCGGGGACCAGCAGGAGCTCGGCGTACGCCCCTGGATGGGTCCAGCCGGGCCGGTAGGCATCCGTGCAGAGGTTGTCGTTGCCGGCCCGGCAGGCCTCGCAGCGGCCGCAGACGATGTCGCTGGCGACGAGCACGCGATCCCCGGGCCGCGGCCACGTCACCGCCCCGCCGGCCCGCTCCACCACCCCCGCCGCCTCCATACCAAGGGTGTGCGGCAGCCGGATCGGATAACGGGAGGTGCCGGCCAGCATGTCCAGGTCGAGGTGGTTGACGGTGGCGGCGCGCACCCGCACCAGCACCTCGTCGGGTCCCACCGGCGGCACCGGCAGCCGCTCCACGCGGAGCCGCTCGGGCCCGCCGGTCTCGTGGTAGCGGACGGCGAGGTAGGTCTCGCCGCGCGGTGAGCCGGTCACGTCACCCGTCGGCCGCCCTGGTAGACGGCCGTCACCCGCCCCACCGCCGCGATGTCGGTCAGGGGATCGCCGTCCACGATCAGGATGTCGGCCGGCCGGCCGGCCTCCAGGATCCCCGCCTCGTCGGCGACCCCGCAGGCCGCGGCGGCCACGCTGGTGCCGGCGATGATCGCCTGCATCGGCGTCATGCCTGCCTTCGCGAGGAGATCGAGGGCGTAATCCATGTGGCCGAAGGAGAAGTCGAAGCAGCCGGCGTCGGTGCCGGCCACGATGCGTGGCCCCATGCCGAGCTGCAGGAGCCGCCCGACCTGCGCCAGCCGCTCCTCGGTCTCCCGCTCGGTGGCCGCCAGGGCGGACGTCTCCGTGGCATCGAGCCCGCTCGTCTCGCGCTTCTCACGGAGACGCAGGATGGTGTCCCAGCCGCTCGCCTGCAGCGTGGGGCTCAGGTAGATGCCGGAGTCGACCAGGCGCTTTCCCGTCTCCTCGTCGAAGCTCATCTCGCCGCCCGGGGTGAGGAATTCGCCGTGCTCCAGGCAGTCGCTGCCGGCCTCCATCGCCCGCCGCATCGACTCCAGGGCACGGCAGTGGGAGGTGGTCGGCCGCCCCAGCTCGTGGGCCGTCTCGACCGCCGCGCGCAGCTCGGCAACGGTGTAGGAGGCACGCGTCGGGTCGGTGCCCACGGTCCCCCCGCCGCTGGCCATGATCTTGATGTGGTCGGCGCCCTCGGCGACCAGGCGGCGAACCGCCCGGCGGATCTCCAGCTCCCCGTCGGCGACGCCGTTGCACCAGTGGAAATGGCCGGCGCTGCAGGTGAGAGGCCGCCCGCTCACGAGGAGGCGGGGCCCCTCGGCGTAGCCGCGCTCGATCGCCTCGCGGAGCACGAAGACGACCCGGTTGCGGGCGCCGTTGTCGCGGGCGGTAGTGACGCCCGAGCGCAGGTGGCGCAGCGCGTTACGCGCCCCGTTGATCGCCATCAGCTCGTCCGGATCGAGCGCCATCTCCTCATAGGAGCGGCCGTCGGCGGACAGCGAGAAATGGGTGTGCGCGTCCACCAGGCCCGGCAACGCGGTGCCGGCGGCGAAGTCGACCCAGGCGTCCGGGTCGACCGCCTCGCCGAGGGCGGCCGCCGGCCCGACCCGGCCGATGCGAGCGCCGTCGATGCGGATGACGGCGTCCTCGATGGGGGCGCCGCCGCGCCCGTCGATCAGCCTCCCGATGCGCAGGTAGGTCCGCATCTGCTCCTCCATTCCGTATCGAGCGGTGACTATCATGGACCCATCTGCCGGTGCCGCGCCCAGCCTCTGGGAGAGAGGGCCTAACGCCATGGCGCTCCTCGCGCTCGAGGATCTGACCGTTCGCTTCCGCACGCGGGGGGGAACGGTGCACGCGGTGAACGGGGTCAGCTTCGATCTGGAGGCGGGCGAGACCCTCGGCCTGGTGGGCGAGTCGGGTTGCGGGAAGACCGCCACCGGCCTGGCCATGCTGCGGCTCCTGCCGCGACCCGCGGGCCGGGTGGAGGGCGGCCGGGTCGTCTTCGCGGGTCGCGATCTCCTCAGCCTCAGCGAAGCCGAGATGCGCGATCTGCGCGGCCGCGAGATCGCCATGGTCTTCCAGGACCCCATGACCAGCCTGAATCCCGTGCTGACGATCGGCACGCAGCTCATCGAGACGCTGGTGGCTCACCGGCAGCTGCGGGGCGCCGCGGCGAGAGGGCGGGCGATCGAGCTCCTGGAGATCGTCGGCATCCCCCAGGCCGCGCGTAGCCTGCGACGCTACCCTCACCAGTTCAGCGGAGGGATGCGCCAGCGCGTCATGATCGCCATCGCCCTGGCGCTGGCGCCCCGGCTCCTCATCGCCGACGAGCCGACCACCGCCCTCGACGTGACGATCCAGGCGCAGGTGCTGGAGCTGATCGAGGAGCTGACGCGCGAGTCCGGCACGGCGGTGATCCTGATCACCCACGATCTCGGCGTCGTGGCCGGGCGCACCCAGCGCATCTGCGTCATGTACGCCGGATTCGTGGTGGAGACCGCGACCACGAGACAGCTCTTCGCCGCGCCGCGCCATCCCTACACCGTGGGCCTCCTCCATTCGATCCCGCGCCCACAGGCGACGGGGATCGGCGAGCTGATCCCCATCGAGGGCGCCCCGCCCGAGCAGCTCACCGCCCCGTCCGGCTGCCCGTTCGCCCCGCGCTGCGCCTGGCGGATAGCAGCCTGCTGGGTCGACAACCCGGCGCTGGTACCACTGACGCGCGATGGGACGGTGGCCGGCGAGGTGGTGAACACCGGTCCGCAAGCCACTCACCGGCTCGCCTGCCACAACCCGGCCAGCGCCGAGGAGGCGCGCGCCGGCCGGCCGCTCCGGCCCGGCTTCGAGGCGGCGCCACCCCCCACCGATATCCTGGCCGTTCAGCCAGCCGGCTCCGCGGCGTGATCGGCTCGCCTACGTCCGCGGCGCGGCGCCCGGGCGATGCCGCCGCCCCCTACCCCGCCCCAGGCGGCGCCACCCCGCTGCCGCCACGCCCACTGCTCGAGGTCTCCGGCCTGGCCGTCCATTTCCCGATCCGCCAGGGGCTCTTCTTCTCCCGCCAGACAGGGACGATCCGGGCGGTCGACGGCGTCAGCTTCACCATCGACCGCGGCGAGACGCTGGGCCTGGTGGGCGAGTCGGGCTGCGGCAAGAGCACCACGGTGCGAGCCCTGGTTCGGCTGCTGCGGCCGACGGCCGGGTCGATCCGGTTCGACGGCGTCGAGCTCACGCGGCTCGAGGGCGACGCCCTGCGCGAGCTGCGCCGGCGCTTCCAGATGATCTTCCAGGACCCCTACTCGAGCCTCGACCCGCGCCTGACGGTAGAGGCCATCGTGGCCGAGCCGCTGGAGGCGCACGGGGTGGGCACCGCCCGCGAGCGGGCCGCCCGCGTCGCCGAACTGCTCGACGCAGTGGGACTCCCTCCGGCCGTCGCCGAGCGCTACCCGCATGAGTTCAGCGGCGGACAGCGGCAGCGGATCGGCGTGGCGCGGGCACTGGCCCTCCAGCCCGAGCTGGTCGCCGCCGACGAGCCGGTCAGTGCGCTCGATGTCTCGATCCAGGCCCAGATCGTCAACCTGCTGAAGCAGTTGCAGCAGCGGTTCCACCTAACCTACCTGTTCGTGGCCCATGACCTCGCCGTGGTGCGCCACATGAGCGATCGGGTGGCGGTGATGTACCTGGGGCGGATCGTGGAGCTGGCCAGGGCCGAGGAGCTCTACCGGGCGCCGCTCCATCCCTACACGGTGGCACTCCTCTCGGCCGCCCCGGTCCCCGACCCGCTCATCGAGGCGCGGCGACGCCGCATCATCCTGAGCGGCGAAGTGCCGAGCCCGGCGGCGCCACCGCCTGGCTGCCGCTTCCACACGCGCTGCTGGCTGCGGGAGCGACTCGGCCGACCGGAGGCGTGCGAGACGGTCGACCCGGCGGTGCGGTCGGTGCTCGACGGTCACCTGGTGGCCTGTCATTTCGCCGAGCAGGTCGGCGCTTCCGCCGAGCAACGGCGGGCGACGGGTGGCGGCAACGAAGACGCCGGCTGGACCGACGGAGGGATCGGCCAGACCAAAGGAGAGGCGGAGAACCCGCGCAGCCGAGGAGGACGCGACTGATGAGATACGTGAACGGCACACGAGCCGGAAAGCAGGGAGGCGGCAGCGGGGAGCGCGCGGGACGACCGCGGCCCGCCCCGTGGTTGCCCGTGGTCCTGGCGACGGTGGCTCTCGCGGCCGCCGCCTGCGCGCCGGCGGCCAGCCCGGGGGCCACGGCGACCGGCCCCGCGGCGACCCCCACGCCGACCGGCGCGGCCGGCGGCAACGACGCCAGCGTCCTGGTCATCGCCTCGGGCGCGGACGCGGTGACGCTCGACCCCGGCGTCTCGTTCGATGGCCAGTCGCCGCTCCTTTGGCGGGCCGTCTACGAACCGCTGGTGCGCTACAAGGGGGGCACCACCGAGGTCGAGCCCAACCTGGCGGAAAGCTGGCAGGTCTCGCCGGACGGCCTGACCTACACCTTCAAGATCCACGCCGGCATCACGTTCAGCGACGGCGAGCCGCTCGACGCCGCCGCCGTAAAGTTCGCCATCGAGCGGCAGACGGCGCTGGGACAGGGGATCGCGTATGCCCTGGCCCCCATCACCGACATCGCGACGCCCGACCCGATGACCCTTGTGCTGACGCTGAGCGCCCCGTCCGACTCGATGCTGTCGGCCTTCGCCGGCATGTACACCGTGCCGATCATCTCGCCGAAGGCGATCCGCGACCACGAGGCCGGCGGTGACTGGGCCCAGGCCTGGCTGCGGGAGAACATGGTGGGAACCGGCCCCTACCTGCTGGAGTCCTACACCCAGTCGGAGCAGGCGGTCTTCACCCGCAACCCCAACTACTGGCGCGGCTGGGACGGGCCCCACTACGAACGCGTCGTGGTGCGATACGTCCACGAGCCCACGACCGAGCGACTGATGCTGGAAGGCGGCGAGGTCGATATCGCCATCTTCCTGCCCGACGACGTGGTGGAGGGGCTGGACGGCAAGCCCGGCATCACCGTCACCAACGTCCCCTCCTTCAACCAGTACTACATCGGCCTGCCCAACCAGAAGGGGCCCACCGCCGACAAGCGGGTCCGCCAGGCGATCTCTTACGGCCTGGACTACCGGACCTGGACCGACGAGATCCTGGGCGGCAAGGCGACGCAGGCGCGGGGCCCGCTGCCCAGCACCTTCGTGGGTTTCGCCCCGGAGACGCCGCAGTACACCTACGACCCGACGAAGGCGAAGGCGCTGCTGGCGGAGGCGGGCTACGCCGACGGTGGCTTCACCCTCAAGTACGTCTTCGAGTCAGGCTACTGGTGGAAGCGCCCGCTCGGCGAGCTCTTCCAGTCCAACATGAAGGACCTCGGCATCGCCGTCGAGATCCAGGAACTCAGTCCTTCCGCCTGGGCCGGCCTGCTGTCCAACCCCGAGACGGCGGAGCATGCCTACGGGGTGGTCTGGTGGCCGTCCTTCGCGACGCCCTATGACTTCCTCTTCTCGCTCTTCGCCACCGGCGCCCAGGGCACGGCCGGGTACAACTGGGGCTACTACTCGAACCCAGAGTTCGACGCCCTCATCGACCAGGCCAGCGCCACCGTCGACGCGACGGGGCGGAACAGGCTCTGGGCGGAGGCACAGCGGATCGTCGTGGAGGACGCCGCCTCGGTCTTCGTCTACGAGAAGAACTACCGGCTGCCCATGCGCGACCACGTGCAGAACTTCGTTTTCAACGGGATCTACATCGAGACCTTCAGCTTCTACGACCTCCACGAGTGACGAAGGTCCGCTTGGACCGGCCGGCCCGGGACGCCGGGCCGGCCGGTCGGCGCCATCGCGGGGGATGAGGCCCGGTGCTACCGTACATCCTCCGGCGCCTCGCGCTGCTGGTGGTCGTGCTCGTCGGCATGAGCGCCATCACCTTCGCCCTGACCCACATCGTGCCGGGCGATCCGGCCCGCCTGCTGGCTGGGCCCCACGCACGCCAGGAGCAGGTGGACGCGCTGGCCCGACTCTACGGGCTCGACCGCCCTCTGCCGGAGCAGTATTGGATCTACCTGACCGGGCTGCTGCGGGGGGACCTCGGAATGTCGCTTACCACGCGCCGGCCCGTGCTCGACGACCTGTTGCAGTACCTGCCGGCGACGGCCGAGCTGGCCTTCGCGGCCCTGGCGCTGACGGTGCTGCTAGGAATCCCGCTAGGGGTCCTGGCGGCGCTGCGGCATGGGCGGGCCACCGACCACGCGGTTCGCTTCCTGGCCGTGGCCGGCGTCTCCCTGCCGGCCTTCTGGCTGGGGCTGGGGCTCCAGATCATCTTCTTCCAGCAGCTCTCGCTGCTGCCGATCGGAGGGCGGCTGGGGTCGCTCGACGCCCCACCGGCGCGCGTCACCGGCGCCTACCTGGTCGACGCGCTGCTGGCCGCCGACACCGCCACCTTCGCCGCGGCCGCGGGCCATCTGGTGCTGCCCGCCATCACCCTGGCGGCCGGAAGCCTGGCGGTAGTGACCCGCATGATGCGCGCCTCGGTGCTCGAGACGCTCGACGCCGACTACGTCCGCACCGCCCGCGCCAAGGGGCTCTCCGAACGAGTCGTGCTCGGCCGGCACGTCCTCAAGAACGCCCTCATCCCCACCATCACCGTGCTCGGCCTTCAGGCGGGGACCCTGCTAGCGGGCGCGGTCCTGGTCGAAGCGGTCTTCAGCTGGCCGGGGATCGGCCTCTACACCGTGCGGGCCATCAGCAACCTCGACTATGCGGCGGTGATGGGGGTGACCCTGCTCGTCTCCGCGATCTACGTGCTGGCCAACCTCCTGGTCGACCTCGCCTACGTCGTCCTCGACCCGCGCATCGCGGAGCAGGGGACGATGCGGACATGACCACGCCACCCATGGCGCAGCTGGCCGGCCCCGCCGGCGCCGAGGCGGCCTTTCGGACGGGTCGGCGGCGACGCGCCGTCACCACCGCCGGGCGGGTCCTGGCGAACCCGCTCAGCGCGATCGGGCTCGTACTGGCGCTCGTGCTGATCCTGATCGCCCTGGCGGCGCCGTTGCTGGTGCCCTATGACCCGCTCACCATCGACGCGGCGAACCGCCTCCTGCCGCCGAGCCCAACGCACCCCTTTGGCACCGACGAGGCGGGACGCGACATCTTCAGCCGCGTGCTCTACGGGACCCGCCCCTCGCTGCTGGCCGCGACGGTGATCCTCGGCCTCGCCTCCGTGGTGGGGACCGTCATCGGGCTCGTGGCTGGCTTCCGGGGCGGACGGGTCGACGAGCTGCTGATGCGTCTCACGGACATGTTCCTGGCCTTCCCGGCGCTGGTGCTGGCGATGGGAGCCGCGGCCGCCCTGGGGCCGAGCTTCTTCAACGCCATGATCGCCATCGCCATCGTCTGGTGGCCCTGGTATGCGCGGCTCGTGCGGGGCCAGGTGCTCCACCTCAAGCATGAGCTCTTCGTCGACGCGGCGCGAGTGGCGGGGGCGAGCGAGCGGCGGATCGTGCTCCGGCACATCCTGCCCAACTGCTGGACACCGATCATCGTGCAGATGAGCCTCGACGTCGGCTACGCGATCTTGACCATGGCCAGCCTCTCCTTCATCGGCCTGGGCGCGCAGCCGCCGGCGCCCGAGTGGGGCGCCATGGTGGCCGTGGGACGCGACTACATCCTCGATCAACCGTGGTACGTGGCCTTCCCGGGGATGGCCATCTTCGTGGCGGTGATGGCCTTCAACCTTCTCGGCGACGGGCTGCAGGAGGCCCTTTCGCCCCGCTGGCGGCGCTAGCCGCCGCGGGGACAGTGTGGACAGGAGGCGATCGATGACGCGGACGCTGATCACGGGTGGACTGGTGGTCTGCCCAGGTGGGGCCGTGCGCGCCGACCTGCTGGTGTCGGACGGCCGCATCGCCGGCCTGGCCGACCCGCCCGCGGGATGGGAGGCCGACGAGCGGATCAACGCCGACGGCCTGGTCGTCCTGCCGGGAGCGATCGACGGGCACACCCACTTCATGCTGCTCGACCCGGAACTGGGCGAACCCGACCCGGACGAGTTCGAGGGCTTCACCAACGGCGGGCGGGGCGCCGCGGCCGGCGGCGTCACGACCTGTGTCGAGATGCCGCAGGGCTTCCCGCCGGCCACCAACGGCCTCATCCATCGGCGCAAGCGCGAGCTGGCGGAGCGCGACGCGATCGTGGACTTCGCGCTCTGGGGCGGCGTGCGCGGCGGTCAGACGGCGCAGGAGGTGTTCGAGCAGATCGACGCCGGGGCAGCCGGCTTCAAGGCCCTCATGTGCAACTCCGACCCGACCTTCGCCGGCGTCGACGACGCGCAGCTGCTGGCCACCCTCGAGGTGCTGCGCGAGACGCCGCTCATGCTGGGTCTCCACGCCGAGAGCGACGCCCTCTTGCAGAACGGCCTGCGCCGCATGGCCCAGGCGGGGCGTCGGGACCCGCTGGCGCACGCCGAGTCGCGGCCGCCGATGATCGAGATCGAGGCGGTCAACCGCGCCGTCTTCTTCGCCGAGCAGACCGGCGGCTGGGTCCACATCATCCACCTGAGCACCCCGGAGGCCGCCGAGCTGATCGGGCGCGCCAGGTCGCGCGGGGTACGCGCCACCTGCGAGACGTGCCCCCAGTACCTGGTGCTCGACCTCGACGACCTGGCCCGGCTCGGGCCCTACGCCAGGTGCGCGCCGGCGATCCGCGACCGCGGCCGCGTCGAACGGATGTGGGAGTACGTGGCCGACGGCACGATCGATGCGATCACCTCGGACCATTGCGGTTTCACCGTGGAGAGCAAGGAGCGGGGTCGTGCCGACATCTTCGCCGCCCCCAACGGGCTGACCGGGATCCAGACCCTCCTGCCCCTGGTGGTCTCCGAGGGACGGCGCCGGGGGCTCTCCTGGGAGCGGATCGCCGAGCTGACGGCGACCGGTCCAGCCCGTCTCTGGCAGCTCGCCCCGCGCAAGGGAGCCATCCGCCTCGGTGCCGACGCGGACCTGGTACTGCTCGACCCGGAGCGAGTCTGGACCGTCCACCCTGGGGAGCTGCTCCACACGCATCGCTGGACGCCCTACGAAGGACGCCAGCTGCGCGGGCGGGTCGTTCGCACCCTGGTGCGCGGCGTCACCGTCTACCGCGACGATGCCCCCGAGCGGATCCTCGTGGAGCCGGGCTTCGGTCGCTTCGTGCCGGCGCAGGCGACCGCAACGGCGGCCACCGTGGGCTGACGTCGCTCGCCGGCGAACGGCCTTCACCGCCCTCGCGGACGCCGGACAAGCTGGAGGCGAACTCTTCCCCGATAATCTCTTCCCCTGGCCCCGGAGCACGGAGACCGGCAGTGGACGCGACTCCCTCACGCCCGCTCGAGTCCCAGCCCGCACCCCTCGCCCTCCACGCTCGCCGCGCGGCCGGGTCCCTGGTCGGTCGTCCCTCCGAGGTCGCCGCCATCCAGCAGGAGCTGGCGGCCGCGCGCCAGGGCCGGCTGACGGGCGTGACGGCGGAAGGGGAGCCGGGGATCGGCAAGACCCGGCTCCTGGCGGCCACGGCCGAGCTCGCCGCGGCCGAGCGGTTCATCCCCATCGCGGTGACCGCCGACGAGGAGCTGCGGGTCCCCTTCCTGGTGGCGCGGGCGATCTTCGCCTCGCCGAGCGCCCGGGAGGCGGTCGCCGGTCGACTCGAGGCGGAGGCGCTCGGGCGGGCGCTCGACGCCGTCAGCGGACGCTCCGAGGCCGGCCTGGAGGCCCTGCCGCGGGACGAGCGATTGCTGCGCACCTACGATCTGGCGGCCCTGGGTCTGCAGGCGCTCGCCCGGGTCGCGCCGCTGGCCGTCCTCGTCGACGACGCGCAGTGGTCGGACGAGGACTCGCTGCGGATCCTCCGCTACGTCGTCCGCACGAGCGCCGCGAGCCCGATCTTCCTGATGCTGGCCGTGCGGCCGGAAGAGAGCGCCATGGTGCGCGAGGCGGTGACGCTCATCGCCGACATGGAGCGCATGGGCCTGCTGCGCCGGCTCCGGCTGACCCGCTTCACGCAACCCGAGACGGGCCAGTTCCTCCGACAGCTGCTGGGAGCGGCGGTGGACTCCACGACCGCGGCCACCCTCCACGCCCAGTCCGAAGGCGTCCCGTTCATCGCGGAGGAGATCGTCCGCGCCTACCGCGAGGCGGGGATGATCCAGCAGATCGACGGCGTCTGGACGCTGGCCCGGAACGCGGAGCGGCTCGTCCCCTCCGCCGTGCGCACGCTGATCGACCGCCGGGCCGCGCGACTCGAAGAGCGCTCGCGCATCGCCCTCGCCCAGGCCGCCATCCTGGGGCGCCGCTTCAGCCTCCGTGACCTCGTCGCGGTGCGGTCGCAGCTGGGAGAGGAGGAGACTGACGTCGTGGTCCTGGCCGAGATCCTCGCGCCGGCGGTGACGGCCGGCCTGCTCACCGCCCGCCCGGGCGACGCCCAGGCGGACTACGGCTTCCCCCACGAGCAGGTTCGCGAGCAGGCGGCCGCGGCGCTCTCGCAGGCGCGGCAGCGCGCGGTGCACGAGGCGATGGTCGAGATGCTGACGCCCGGCGGCGAGCCACCGCCGGAGAGCCTCCAGCTGATCGCCCATCACGCGCGCGCCGCCGGCAACGCCGAGCTCGCGGGCCGCTTCTCGATCGCGGCGGCACGAGCCGCCCTCGCGTCCAACGCGCCCGAGGAGGCGCTGCGCATGGTGGGACTGGGGCTGGCGAGCGCGACAGCGGCGCAGGATCGCGTGCAGCTGCTGCGTGTCCGCGACGACGCCCTGGCGATGCTGCACCGTCCGGCCGACCGGCTCGAGGAGCTGGCGGAGCTGGCCGCCCTGGCCGGAGCGCTCGGCGACCCGGCGCTCGAGCTCGAGGTGATGCTGCGGCGGTCGGCGGCGTTCCGCCTGCTCGAGGATCATGAGCGTGCGGCCGAGCTGGCGAGGCGAGTGCGCGCGCGCGCCGCGGCCGCGGGCGACCGGGGCGCCGAACTGGCCGCCTGCCTCGAGCTCGGGCAGGCGCTCCTCGGCAGCCCGATCGGCGAGGCGTTCGTGCCCGTCCAGAGCGAGATCGACGCGGCGGGCGCCGGCGAGGCCTTCGAGCGGGCCGTCATCCTGGCCACCGAGGTCGGCGACGAAGCCAGCCTCGCCGCGGCGACCCGCGAACTGGGTGTCATCGACATGGCCCGCGTGCGCGCCGCGCTCCTGCCCGTCCTCGAGAGCGGCGACGTCCCCGAGGACCTCCTGGCCTACGCGCCGATCGCCGCACCGCTGACCGCCGCCCGCGGGCGGTTCCAGTCGGCGCTCGAGATCTATGAGCGGCTGGGGGACCGCCGCGGGATGATGCTGTCGATCATCTCGCTCGCCTACTCCACCTGGGGCGCCGAGGGCGTCCTCGGTTCCGCGCGGCACCTCGAAGCGATCCGCCGCCTGACCGCCCTCCTGAAGACGCTGACCACCGAGTCCGAGCGCGCCGCGGCAGAGGCGCAGCTCCTCTACGGCATCCACGTCTACGCGCGGGCCTTCGGCTTCCCCGACCTGGCCCTCGAGCGGGGGGTCCAGGCGTACCAGGCGGCCCGCGACCTCGGCGACCGGGCCCTCGAGCTGATCGCCGCCGCCGGCATGGCGCTGACGCACCTGCAGCTCGACGAGGTTGACGAGGCCGGCCGCTGGCTCGATCGGGCCGCGGTCGCCGCGGCGGCAGCCCCGACGCCCCTGCGCGCCCGGCAACTGGAGTACTGGCGCGGCCTGCTGAGCGCACGGAGCGGGGACGGCGCCGCTGCGGTCCGGCACCTCGAGCGGGCGGTCGCCCTGGCCGTCGAACAGGGCGCGCGTCCGGCGCACTGCGAGGCGCTGGCCCGGCTCGCCCTGGAGGCGGCCAGGCTCGGAGCCCAGGGAGACGACGAGGGACTGCTGGGCCTCGCCGAGCGTTCCGCGGTGGAGGCGCAGCAGCTCGCCGCGGCGCTCCCCGGTCACCCGCCCTGGGGTGCCCAGGCGCAGGCCGCGCTCGCCCGGATCGCCCTCCTCCGGGGCGACGTGGAAACGGCCCGTTCGGCCGCCCGCGCCGCGGCGGAAGCCCTCCAACGGAGCGATCAGCGCGAGCTCTTCGTCGAGGTCGTCGGTCCGGTCGCGCGGGTCCTCGCCTCCTCTGGCGACCCCGAGGACGAGCGGCTGGGCCGGGCGATCGCCCAGCGGGTGGTCGGGCTCGTGGCCGAGCGCACGGCGGACGAGGAGGTCGCCCGACGCTGGTTCGGGGTCGCCGAGCACCGGGAGCTGGTCGAGCTGGCGGGCGGGATCGAGGCCGCCCGGGAGGCGGTGCGCTCGACGCCCGAGGCGCTCGTGCAGCGGCGCCTCCCCACGCTGCCGCTCGACCTGGCGGCCGACGAGTCCGCCCTGGTCCGGCTGATGATGGAGGGCCGCAGCGATCTCGAGATCGCCCGAGCCCTCTCGCTCGACGAGGCCGAGGTGACGCGCCGGCTCAGCGACGTCTTCGCCAAGATGGGCGCGCCGTCGCGCTCGGTGGCGACGCTCTACGCGTTCATGGCGGACATCGTCTAGCCATGCTCCGGGTCCGGGTCGATCGCTCGCGCTGCATCGGAGCCGGGAACTGCATCCACCTGGCCCCGACGGCCTTCGACTGGCTGAAGGGCGAGCACCGCAAGGCCGACGTCGTGGACGTCACCAGCGTCGAAGAGGAGCTGCTCCGCGAGACCGCCCTCGCCTGCCCGACCCAGGCGATCGAGATCGAGGACGTCGAGGAGCTCCTGCCCTGGCAGCTGCGGGGACGCGCCATCGCCACGAGGCGCGTGGTCAAGACCTTCATGTTCACCGACATCGTGCGCTCGACCAACCTCGTGGCTGCGCTGGGAGATGACGCCTGGGAGAACATCCTGCGCTGGCACGACGAGACGCTCCGCTCGCTCTTCGCCGCGCACCAGGGCGAGGAGATCACGGCGACCGGCGACGGCTTCTTCGTCGGGTTCGACAGCCCCGAGGCCGCGCTCGCCTGCGCCGTCGCGATCCAGCGGCGCCTGGCCGACCATCGACGGCAGCATGGCTTCGCGCCCGAGGTGCGGATCGGGGTCCATGCCTCGGGGGCGACGCAGATCGGGCGCAACTTCGCCGGGCTCGGCGTCCACGAGGCGGCGCGCATCGCGGCGCTCGCCGAGGGCGGGGAGATCCTGGCCAGTCGGGAGACCGCCGCGGGAACGCGCTTCCCCTTCGGTGGGAACCGCGAGGTGACGTTGCGCGGGACGAGCGAGCCGATCGAGGTGGTCGCCGTCGAGTGGCGGTGACGCCGCCGCGGCGGCGCGGAGGGTGACCGGGAGGCGGCAGCGCCGGCGCGGCGCGCGGACTCGGCGGTCTCAGCGCCGGGAGAGGCGCTCGCGCACGGCTGTAACGACACGGCCGGCGAGATCCACCGCGGCGTCGACCTCCGCCGTGGTGGCCGCCGGGACGTCGTTCCAGTCCTCCACCGGGTAACGCGTCTCGGCGCCGAACTCGGAGACGCGTGCCAGTCGATCGAGCGGCAGGTCCAGGTGCCAGTCGCCCGGGACGAGCCCGCTCAGGCGCTCCAGGTCGTGCGTCCGGGGGAAGCGGATCTGCTCCCGCACCAGCACCGCCTTCAGCGCCTTCTCGATCGCCTGCTGCGCGTGGAACCCGACGACCCAGGGCTGCGCGCCCGAGCGCGCGAGCGTCCGCGCCGCCTCGAGGTCGGCGCCGGCACGGTCGAGCCAGCGTCCGGCGATCTCGCCGACGGGGTCAGCGCCGGGCATAGACGGTCACACCCTCCTCGAGCGCCGGCAGGAGGACCGTGCCCACGAGACGCCCGTAGCGCCGCACGCGGGCGGGGCTCGTGACCACGACGTCCTTGGCGACGGGCAGGTCGGCCAGGGCGCGGCGGAGCGCGACGCGGGCCTCCCGCGAGACGCGCTCCTCCGGCAGCACCACGAGCAGGTCGATGTCACTCCCCGGATCCGCCTCGCCGCGCGCCTGGGAGCCGAAGAGGATGATCCGCTCCGGACCGAAGCGGCGGACGATGCGGCGCTTGATCGCGGGCAGCCAGCGCTCCGCGTCCGGGCTCAGCCGGAGGGTGCGGCGGCGCGGTGGCCAGCGGATGCCGAGCCGGCGATCGCGGAAGGCCTCCAGCTCGCGACGGCTCCAGACGCGGGTGGCGGCGAGCTCGGCCAGCGGCTCCGGGAAGTCCGGGCGGGACGCCAGGTCACGCACGAAGTTCTGGGGGCGGACGCCGAAGACCTCGGCCGCCTCCTTCGTCCCCACCAGGTGCTCCCCGACGTGGCGCCTCGTCACGTCACGCATGATAATAGATGTATCCCGTCTCTGGTCGGCATCGACGAGTCCCTCCTCGAGCGGCGGGGGGGTCGGGAGGGTACGGCGCGCGCCAGTCGGGCGCGCAGCGCCGGTGACCACGCCCGGCCGCCGTCCGCCGGGGGCGTGATGCTGCCGTACATCTCGAGCAGAGGGCCAGGCTGGTTCGTCTCGCGGGTCAGCTCGCTACCGGGACGACCATCCGGGACGACCAGGCGGTACTACCATCCGCGCATGGTCGAGGACGAGGAGCGCTACCCGACTCGACGAGGACAGCTTCCGCCGCCGGATGCTCAGCCGGGACCGGTCGTCCCGACGGGCCAGCATGCGGGGGGCGTGGGAGATCGACCGCCCGAGCCACTGCCGGTCCGCCGACCGGGCCGCGGACCGACGTCTGGAAAGGAGCCCTGCCATGGCGCGCATCACCCACTTCCCCCTGGTCGCCCACCTCCGGGCGGACGCCGCGAGCCACGTCATCCGCTACCGGAACGGGTCGCCCGTGCTATCTGGCCGCGGGCTGGCGTTCTGGTTCCGCCGCCTCGACGCGGCAATCGCCGAGATCCCGCTCGACGACCGGGAACTCCCGTTCCTCTTCCACGGCCGCAGCTCCGACCTCCAGGAGGTCGTCGCCCAGGGCATCGTCACCTACCGGGTCGTCGAACCGGAGACGATCGCCGCGCGGATCGACTTCGGGATCGACCCGCGGACGGGACTCCACACGAAGAACCCGCTCGACCAGATCGCCGACCGGCTGACCCAGCTCGCCCAGCAGCACGCCTGGGAGGTGATGGTCTCCACGCCGCTGCGCGAGCTCGTGGCGGACGGTGTGGGCCGGCTGCGGGAGCGGATCGGGGCCGGGCTCGCCAGCGAGGCGCACCTCGCCGAGATGGGCCTCGCCGTCGTCTCGGTCAGGGTCAACGCCGTCCAGCCGTCCTCGGAGGTCGAGAAGGCGCTCGCCGCCCCGACCCGCGAGCAGATCAGCCAGGCGGCCGACGAGGCGGCCTTCGCGCGACGGGCGGCCGCCGTCGACAAGGAACGGGCGATCGCCGAGAACGAGCTGGCGAACAGGATCGAGCTGGCCCGGCGGGAGTCGGTCCTCGTCGAGCAGGAGGGCGCCAACGAGCGCCGCAGGGCGACCGAGAGGGCCGCGGCGTCGCGGATCGGCAGCGAGGCGGCGGCAGAGGAGCGGCGGATCGGGGCGGCCGCCGAGGCCGAGGCCCTGAAGCTCGTCGAGGGGGAGCGGAACACGCTCGAGCTGGCACGCCTGGCCGCCTACCGCGAAGTGCCGGCCGCGGTCCTCATGGGTCTCGCCGCCCGCGAGTTCGCCGGCAAGATCGAGACGATCGAGCACCTGAACCTGACACCGGACCTGCTCGGGAACCTCCTCGCCGACCTCGCCCGCGCCGGGACGCGCCGCCTCGAGGCGGATGCGGAGGGCTGACGTGCCGGCCACGTCGGTCCCCCGGGTGGTGGTCGTCAGCCGCCCGACGGAGTACGCCGCCCTGCTCGCCCGGCACGGGACGCGCGGGCAGGCTCGCTTCTTCCTCGAGACGCGCGGGAGGTCGATCGACGAGCTCGAGGAACGCCACGAGGCGCAGCGGTCCGCGGTCGCCTCGGTCGCCGCGGCGATCCCGGTCGAATGGCGGCGCGCGCGCGTCGAGCGGGCCGACCTCGACCGCTTCCTGTTCGAGCCGGACGACCTTGTCGTGACGGTCGGGCAGTCGGGGCTGGTCGCCAACGTGGCCAAGTACCTCGACGGCCAGCCGGTCATCGGCGTGAACCCGGAGCCGCACCGCGACGGGGGCGTCCTCGCACCGCACGCCGCGGCGGACGCCCGCTTGCTCATCCGGGCGGCGGCCGCCGGCGAGATCGCGATCAGCGCGCGGGCGATGGTCGAGGCGGTCCTCGACGACGGGCAGCGGCTCCTGGCCCTCAACGAGGTCTTCCTCGGGCACGCGTCCCACCAGTCGGCTCGCTACACGATCAGCTGCGCCGCCGGAAGCGAGCGGCAGTCCTCGTCGGGGATCGTCGCCACGACCGGGACCGGGGCGACCGGCTGGGGACGCTCGATCAGCCTCGAGCGCCACACGACACTGCCCCTCCCCGCGCCCGACGAACCCCGGCTCGTCTTCTTCGTCCGCGAGGCCTGGCCGTCGCCCGCGTTCGGCACGTCGGTCACCGAGGGGATCGTCGAACCCGACCAGGCGCTCGTCGTCGTCTCGGAGCTCGAGGAGGGGGGCGTCGTCTTCGGCGACGGGATCGAGTCCGACCGGCTCGACTTCCGCTGGGGAGTCACGGCGACGGTTCGCGTCGCCACGCAGCGGCTCCGACTCGTCCTCGCGGCAGCGACGGCCGGGCATGCTGGCCGTCCGAGACGGGAGCCGTTGTCGGGTGGATGACGGCCGCTCCCGATCGGTCGCGGCCCCACCGAACCCGCGGCCGAGCCGGGTGAGCGCGCGAGGCGGCACGGCCGCGGCGTCTCGTCTCGCCCGCGTGGCGGTCGCGGCGTGACGGTCGTTCCTACTTGCGGGTACGACCGCCCGGTGCTACCATTCGCGCATGGTCGGAGACGAGGTCCGCGACCCGACCGCCGCGAGCACTCGGCGCCGCGCCCGAAAGCTGTCGGTCAGCCTGCCCGAGGAGATCGCTGCACTCGTGGAGCGCCGGGCGAGTGAGCACGGCGTCCCCTTCAGCACCGAGCTCGCCGACCTGGTCCGCCGCGAACTCGACGCCGAGGAGCACGAGCGACTCGAGGCGGCGCTGGCGCTGGACGCGGAGGAGAACACGCGCTTCGCCGGCGCGATCGAGCCGGTCACGGCGGAGATGCTCCGCTCGCTCGAGTGGTAGGGATCGGGCAGCGTCCCGGCACCCGGGGCCCGCGGCGTGGCGACATCCACTTCGTCACCTTCCGCGAGGCGGGCGGCAACGTCCTCTTCGGGCCGCACCCGGCGGTCGTCGTCCAGACGTCGGCGATGGCGAGCTCGTCGACCGTCATCGTCGCCCCGCTCACGAGCCGGGCCCGCAGCGCCGAGCTCGTGCCGCCGTACCTGGTGCGCGTAGCGGCCCGCGACACGGGCCTCGACCGCGACGGCTGGATCAAGGCCGACCGGCTCTTCACCTTCCCGACCGCCGGGCTCGGCGAGCGCGCCGGCCGGCTGTCAGCGGCGAGGTTCGAGGAACTCGACCGGGCCCTCCGCTTCGTCTTGGACCTCTGACCCGCGCAGTCCGACCGCCGATCCGCCTCGCGTGCTCGATGAGCTGAGGCCCCTGCGCCGGGCGATCCGGTGGCCGGCCCCTCCGCGGGAGGCCCGCGGCCGGCGCGACGCGTCGGTGAGCGGCCGCGGCCACGCCGACGGGGACCGCCTTGGTGACCTTGGTCACTACCCGCGGTGGCCGGTTCGGGGGATGCTGGGGGAGCATCGCACCAGGACGCCGGCGGCGGGCCGCCGGCGCGCATGGAGGGACGAATGGCCGCGAAGGTCGGAGACCGCATCGTCGTCGAGTCGGAGAAGGTCGGCCAGGCGGCCCGGGAGGGTGAGATCCTCGAGGTGGTCGAGGCGCCCTACGGGACGAAGTACCGCGTCCGCTGGGACGACGGCCACGAGAGCACGTTCCGTCCGAGCGCCGGTAGCGCGCGAACGGTCCCCCGGCCCAGGCGTCGGCGAACGTAGGGGGCCCGGTACCGCGGCGCAGGCGACCGTCGTCGGCCGGTCGAGGTCGCATCCCCGGACCGCCGTCGCCGGCAACCACGGCGGTCCCGCCGGCGTCTCAGGGCCGTGAGTCACCGCCTCGCCGTCCTGCTCGCTTTCCTCCTTGCCGTCTCCGCCGCATGCGGGCCGGCGGGAAGCCCGAGCGACGTCGAGCTGGCGATCGCGGACGTCCCTCGCGCCTCCGTCTCCCCGACCGATGCGAGCGCCGCAGCCACCGCGGTCAACGCCTTCGGGCTCGACCTCTACCGGCGCGTGGCGCGACCCGGCGACAACGTCGTCGTCTCGCCCGCCAGCGTCGCCATCGCCCTCGCCATGGCCCGCGCCGGGGCGCGCGGTGAGACCGCCGCCGAGATGGACGCCGTCCTCCGCTCCCTCGGCGCGGACGAGCACGCGGACTGGGTCAACGCGCTCGACCAGGCGCTGGCCGGGCGAAGCGGGACGTTCCGTGACGCCGGGGGGCAGGAGCTCGACGTCACGCTGCGGATCGCCAACGCCCCGTTCGCCCAGCGCGACATGGCGCTCCTGCCGGCCTTCCTCGACGCCCTCGCGTCGCGCTTCGGGGCCGGGCTCCGCCTCGTCGACTACCGGCGCGATGCGGAGGCGGCTCGCCGGCTCATCAACGGCTGGGTGAGCGACCAGACCGAGAAGCGGATCCCCGAGCTGCTGGCCCCCGGCGTCCTGTCGGTGGACACCCGCCTCACGCTGGTCAACGCCATCTACCTCAAGGCTCCCTGGCTAACACCGTTCGGCGCCGAGGCGACGACGCCAGGCCCCTTCACCCGGGCCGACGGCTCCCGCGTCGACGTCCCGATGATGTCCCTCGGGGCGTCGCTCTCCTACGCCGAGGGGACCGGCTGGCGCGCGGTCGAGCTGCCCTACGTGGGCGGGTCCCTGGCGCTGACGGTGATCGTCCCCGACGACCTCGCCGCCTTCGAGGCGAAGCTCACGCCGGAGCTGCTCGCGGCTGTGACCGGGGCGCTCGGGCCGCGCTCCGTGCAGCTGGCGCTGCCGCGCTTCGGGATCGACACGGCGGCCGACCTGGCCGAGGCGCTGGCGGCGCTCGGGATGCCGAGCGCGTTCGACCCCGCGCGGGCCGACTTCTCCGGCATCACGGCCGAGGCGCGGCTCTTCATCTCGAACGTGATCCACCAGGCCAACATCGACGTGGACGAGAAGGGCACCGAGGCGGCGGCCGCCACGGCGGTCGTCATGGTCGGGACCGGGGCACCGGCGGAGCCGGTCACGCTCCGGGTCGATCGGCCCTTCCTCTTCGCCCTCCGCGACCTGCCGACCGGTGCGGTCCTCTTCCTGGGCCGGGTCGCGGATCCGTCCGAGAGAGGCTAGGCGCGCGGATCGCCCTCCTCCGGCGCGGGCACGACCCCGCGATCGGCCGCGGCGCTGCTCGTGGCGATGAAGCGCCGGTGCCGCGACCTGAGCAGGGGCACGGCGAGGGCGACCGGGGCGACCATGGCGAAGTAGGCGTACGTCGTCCAGCGCGCGGTCAGCAGCGGGACAAGGGTGACGAGGATCCCCGCCGCGGTGGCGGCCGCCACATCGCGGTAGCGATGGATCGCTGCGACGACGCCACATCGCGGTAGCGATGGATCGCTGCGACGA
>MGMJ01000053.1:108797-111617 GCA_001794945.1 Chloroflexi bacterium GWC2_73_18 | reverse complement strand
TGGCAGCCATCTGGCGGTAGGTCCTCCTGGATGTGAAGCGGCCGGGCCCTGGCGGGTCCGGCCGTCGTCTGCGGCCGACCAGATCGGTCGGCTAGTCCTCGACGATAGCGAGGATGTCCTTCTGGCCGATGATGAGGAGCTCCTCGTCGTCGACCTTG
This sequence comes from Chloroflexi bacterium GWC2_73_18, assembly GCA_001794945.1. Taxonomy (GTDB): domain Bacteria; phylum Chloroflexota; class Limnocylindria; order Limnocylindrales; family CSP1-4; genus GWC2-73-18. The sequence continues at coordinate 111,459 of MGMJ01000053.1, read as the reverse complement.
AACTCGGTGCCGGCGTACTTGGCGTAGAGGACCTTCTGGCCTTCCTTGACGTCCATCGGGTTCCGCTTGCCGTCGTCGTTGAGCGCGCCGGGGCCGATCGCGATGACCGTCCCCTCCTGCGGCTTCTCCTTGGCGGTGTCGGGCAGCACGATGCCGCTCTTGGTCATCTCCTCGCGCGCGATCGGCTTGACCACGACGCGGTCGCCGAGCGGGCGGAGCTTGGTCCCGGACGCAGTGGCGGTCGCCAACGCGTGTCCCTCCTGTGTGCGGCCTCGCAGGCAGCTGATGATCTGACCTGGACCGGCCGGCCGGAGGTCCGATGCGGAGCGGACGCCCGCGGATGCGGTGCGCCTGGTGCGCCTGTCGGCATCCTGCCCGGCGTGGCTCCTTGGCCCTGCCGCCGGTCCTGATTAGCACTCTCCTGTCGAGAGTGCTAAGAGCCTACGGGAGCGGAGCGGTGGCTGTCAAGTGGGGCTACGGCGCGAGCGGCGGCAGCGACAGGACCGGCGTCCCGAGTGTGATCGGCGGCTCGACCAGGGCGTCAGGGCTCTTGCCACTGCGCCCGGTGACGTAGAAGTTCGGGACGCCGTCGATGACGACACACGTCGGATCCTCGACGTAGACGGGGCCACGGATCCCGCCTCTCAACCCCGAGCGGGTCGGGCCGAGCTCGAGCACGCCCCTGAAGGTGATCACCCAGGCCGGGCGGTCGGTCTGGATCTCGGGCTCGACCCCCACCAACGTGGTGTACTTCGGGACGTCCCTGGCCCGGGGGACGAGGCCCATCCCGGCCACCTTGTCGAGTCCGAAGTCGCGGGCTCCGCATGCCTCGAGCGCGATTTCAGCCTCCGGCGTCGGATGGCTCGCCGAGACCGGCTCGATCGACGGGCCCACGGGAGCGCTCGAGCGAGACGGGGTTGGCGTTGGACCGCCGGTCGCCGCGGCCGCCCCGAACGACTCGGCGGCGGACGCACAGGGTCGCGCCGCCGGACCCGAGACCGGCGCGTCACCCTCGGCCACCCCATCGACGCGGATGACGATCCAGTACGGCAGCCGGGCCGCGTCGACCTCGGTAGCACGGAGGAGCCCGCCATCGGCCCCCACGATCCGGAGCGACCAGGGCAGCGGAGGCACGTTCGGATCGCCCGGCCGAAGCACGGCCACGTTCCCGCAGGCGAGCCCCGCGACCTGCATCGACCCGAGCATCACCGTCACGGCGGGTCCGTCCCGGTTTTCGACCGTGAGGGCCGGCTGGCCTGCCGGCCCGCGACACCCGACCAGGCCGGCGATCAGCACCGCCGTGGCGCCCGCGATCGCCAGTCGACGGACCACCCCAAACCTCCTGACACGCGGCGAGCCGAGAGCTCGCGCGCGGCCCGGAGTCTACTCCCGGCCGGCCGGATCTGGCCCTCGACGCGGCCGGTACACTGCCCCGGTGACCCGCCCCGTCGTCCCGGCCGTCCACGTCGAACCGTGGCACGTCCGCTTCGACGAGTGCACGCCGGACGGCACGCTGCGCAGCTCGGTCTACCTGCGCTACCTGCAGGCCGCGGCCGGGATCCACTCGGCGAACGCCGGCTACACGCGGGACTGGTACGCGCAGGCCGGGCTCTTCTGGCTCGTGCGCACGGCCGACCTGCGCATCCTGCGGCCGGCCCGGGTAGACGAGACGCTGCACGTCTCGACCGAGGTGATCGGCTTCCGGCGGATCTGGGCGCGGCGACGGAGCGAGGTGCGTCGCGAGGAGGGGACGCTGCTCGCCGAGGCCGAGATCGACTGGGTCATGACCTCGGCCGCGACGGGGCGGCCGGCGCGGATCCCGGCCGAGCTGCTCGAACGCTTCCCCACCCCGCCGGCCGACTTCGACCCCGGGCGCGTCGAGCTTGCCGAGCCGCCCGCCGACCCCGCCGCGCTCGTGGTCGACCGCCGGCGCGTCGAGCCGCACGAGATCGACCCGATGGCCCACCTCAACAACGCGGGCTACCTCGACTACATCGAGGCGGCGGTGATCGCCGGCGGGGACGAAGCGGCCCTGCGGCGGGTGCCGCGGCGCTACCGGATCGAGTACCTCGCGCCGGCCGAGCCAGGCGCGCGCCTTGCCGGCCTCGCCTGGCGGACGGTCGACGGGTGGGCCTGGCGGCTCCGCGCCGAGAGCGAGGTGGAACTCGCGCGAGGGCTCCTGTCCGGAGGCTGATCGGCCCGCGGGGCGGTGACCGGCGGCACGTGCCACCCACCCCGGCCCCAGCCGATGATGGTGTCGCGTCCCGAACGGAGGAACTTCGCCATGCCCCAGCGTCTCGCCATGCTCCAGGCCCGTGCCCGCGGCCTCCTTGACGACGAGCGATCCCGTGCCATCTCCGCCGGGATCCGCCGTCGAGCGACCGAGCCGGCGTTCCGCCGCGCCTTCTCGCTCCTCGTCACCAGCGTCGCGCTCTCGATCCTCGCCACCGCCCTCGTCCTCTGGGTCCGCCGCTCGATGCACTTCGTGGGCGAGGAGTTCTTCATCGACACGGCGAAGACGCCGATCGAGCCGCCGGCGCCCGCCGAGGAGCCGGCCTACGAGGCAGAGGCCGAGATGATCGGGTCGCCCGGCGACTGACCCGCCGGGCCCGCTCCGAAGATCCGCTCGTGGTTCGCGGCCAGCCGCTCGCCGAGCTCGGCG
>MGMJ01000053.1:108528-108768 GCA_001794945.1 Chloroflexi bacterium GWC2_73_18 | reverse complement strand
CCGGTCCACCGTGATGCGGATCCACTCCGGGGCGTTGCGGCGGCGCGGCGCACCCGGTGGTGAGAGATATGGCGCGTCGGTCTCGACCAGCAGCCGATCGCCCGGCACCATCCGCGCGACGTCCGCCGACGCCTCCTCGCCGGCCCGGAAGATGAGACCGGAGAAGCTGATCGCCGCCCCGAGTCCGATCGCCGCCTCCGCGTAGTCGGGCGGCCCGGAGAAGGAGTGGAGGACCGCCGG
>MGMJ01000053.1:83802-108518 GCA_001794945.1 Chloroflexi bacterium GWC2_73_18 | reverse complement strand
CCGAACCGGTCGTGCCAGGCCTCGCCGCCCACCCCTGCGGCACGCATCTCGCGGAGCAGCTCGTCCTGGGCGTCACGTGCCCCTGCACGGGAACGGCAGTGCAGGACGAGCGGCTTCCCGGTCGCGAGCGCCAGGTCAAGGTGGCGGCGCAGGTTGGCCAGCTGCGCCTCGCGGGGGGAGAGCATCCGGTCGTAGTCGAGCCCGGTCTCGCCGATCGCGACGACGCGCGGGTCCACGGCGAGCTCGACCACGTCCGCCCAGGCATCCTCGTCGGATCCGGCCGCCGCGTGCGGGTGGATCCCCACCGCGGCGTCCAGCCACCGGTGCGCCGTTGCCAGCGCCAGCCCGCCGCGGCTCGAGGCGAGATCCCAGCCGGGAACGAGGATCCGTTCCACTCCCGCCGCTCGGGCGGCGGCAAGCACCGCATCGCGGTCGCGTTCGAACGCCTCCGATTGGAGGTGGGCGTGGCTGTCGACCAGGCGGGCGACGGCCTCCCCCATCAGCGCGCGACGGCGGCCGTCTCGGCGTCGAGCTCGAGGCGCGGGAAGAGCGGGCTCGCCTCCGCCACCCTCCCGCCGCGCGGCCCGGCGCCCCAGGCGAGCAGCTCCTCGAGCGGCGGGCCGCCGTTGCCGTCGGCGCCGTACGGGTAGTCGATCCCGAGCTGCGCCAGGACGCGCGGCGCGCTCTGCGGCATGAACGGCGCGGCCGCCAGCCCGACCAGCCGGCAGGCCTCGACCAGGTCGCCCAGCACTCCGCGCAGGCGGGTGGCCGCTTCCGCCGCGCCGGCCTGCGCCTCGCGCGCCAGGACCCACGGCTGCTCGGCATCGACGTAGCGGTTGGCCTCGCCGACGAATCCGAAGAGCGAGGCGATCGCCTCGTGGAGAAGGCAGCCCTCCATCTTCGTCGCGTAGTCGAGCACGGTGAACGCCCAGGCGGTCGAGAGCAAAGCGGACCCCGGCGTCCGCTCGAGCGTGGCCGCGTCGTCGTCCGTGTCGGGCCCCATCGCCCCGCCGGTCGGCCCGGCGGGGCTGGGATCGGGCCGCTGGCCGCCCAGATAGCGGTTGACCATCGCGACGGTGCGGTTGACCAGGTTGCCGAAGTCGTTGGCCAGGTCGGCGTTGTAGCGGCGAAGGAACGTATCCCAGCTGACGTCGGCGTCGCGGTCGAAGGCGACCTCGCGGAGCGTGACGTACCGCGCCCCGTCGCTGCCGAGCGCGTCGACCATGGCGACCGGGTCGAGGAAGTTGCCGCGGCTCTTGCTCATCCGCTCGCCCTGGAGGTGGAGCCAGCCGTGGATCCAGACCCGGCGCGGGGCCTCGAGCCCGGCCGACCAGAGCATGGCCGGCCAGAAGATCGTGTGGAAGCGGGCGATGTCCTTGCCGATGACGTGCAGGTCGGCCGGCCACCACGTCGCGAACATCGCCGGGTCGTCGGGGAAGCCGACGCCGGTGATGTAGTTGATGAGCGCGTCGTACCAGACGTAGATCGTGCCGGCGGCCGGGTCCCACGAACCGTCGGGGAGCTGCGCCGACGAGCCGTCCGCGCGGATCGGGAAGGGGATCCCCCACGTCGCGCCCGCCCGGCTGATCGAGAAGTCCTCAAGCCCCCCGCGGATGAAGCCGAGCATCTCGTTGCGCCGGTACTCCGGCTGGACCCAGTCGGGGTGCTCCTCGTAGTGGCGCAGCAGGCGCTCCTGGTAGGCCGAGAGGCGAAAGAACCAGTTCTCCTCGGTGAGCCACTGGAGCGGCACGTCCGGGTGGTTGGGGCAGCGGACGCCGGCGGCGTCCTCGACCAGGTCGCTCGGCGCCTTGAAGCCCTCGTTGGGGCAGTAGTAGCCCTCGTAGTGGCCCTGGTAGATGTCACCGTTGGCGTGGGCCCGGCGGACCATCTCCTGGGCCGAGCGGACATGGTCGGGGTCGGTCGTGCGGATGAAGCGGTCGGGGCTGATGCCGAGCAGGTCCTCGGCCCGTTGGAAGAGGGCGACCTGCTCGTCGACGAAGGCGCGGGGCGTCATCCCCCGCTCCGCCGCCTTCATGGCGATGTTGACGCTGTGCTCGTCGGTGCCGGTCAGGAAGCGCGTCTCGTCACCGCGCATCCGGTGCCAGCGGGCGATCGCATCGGCGCCGATCACCTCGTAGAGGGTGTGCAGGCCCGGCGCGCTGTTGGCGTAGGCGATCGCGGTGGTCAGGTAGTAGCGGCGGCGCGCAGCGACGGGGGTGTCGGCCATGGGAGAGCGATGGTAGCAGGGCGGAACGGCGGCACAGCCCTCCGCCGCGAAGCACGGCCGGATCGAGCATCCAGGCGTCGAGCGGGTGCGGCGCTCGGTGCCGGCTCAGCGCCGCACCCCCGGGGCCCGCCTACCACTCTGGGTGGCAGAACCCCCGGCCCGGCACGCGTGGACGGCGGCGCAGAACGCGCTTCGGCGGACCCGCCACGAAGGGATGGGGCGGCGGCTACCACTGGTAGTGGCACGCCCCCTCGCGGCGCCCCGCAGCCAGCCGTGGGAGCCCCCTGCCGGAAGAACCGCGTGCCCTCAGCGGCGGCCCCGCTCAGGCGGGTGCCCCGGTGGCAGCCTCGAGTCGCGCGAGGAACGGCGCCGCCCCGAGGCGGCCGAGGACCACGCGGGCCTCGTCGATCAACCCGGCGACCTGTGGCTCACCGGCGCCCAGGGCGGCCGCGGCGTCGAGGCCGGTCATCGCCAGCTCGAAGGGGAGGTCCAGCTCGCGCCAGCGCCCGGCCGCCTCCCCGTAGAGCCCGGCGGCTTCCTCGACGCGGCCCTCGATGGCGGCCAGGCCGGCGCGGGCGACGCGGCGGCTGTTCTCGAGCCACCGTCCACGACCGGGCGAGTGCTCCAGGTTCGCCGCCGCCGCTGCGAGCCGCTCGCGGTCCCCGAGCCAGAGCGCCGCCCGGGCGGCCGACACGTGGGTCTCCGGCAGGATGAGGAGCGCACCCTCGGCGGCGCGGACCGCGGCCTCGTGGGCCTCGGCGAGACGACCCTCTGCCAGCAGGACCGCCGATTCCGTCCGCCGCAGGACGGCGAGATCCTGCCACGACGTCGACGCATCGACGAGTCCCTCGACCTGAGCCAGCCGGGCGTGGGCCTGCTCGACATCGCCGCGGAAGGCGAGGATCCGCGCGCCGGCGAAGGCGACGCCGAGGAGGCCCAGGACGTTCGAGCCGCGCGGCCGGAGCTCGGCGACGACGGCGAGGATCCAGTCCCAGTCGCCGATGGGGGTCGCCGACTCGGCCGCGTTGCCGAAGAGCGAGCCGGCGGCCCCCTCCAGCCCGAAGCGGAGCGCCAGCTCGTAGCCCGCGCGGGCGACTTCCAGGGCCTCCCGCGGGTCGTCGTAGAAGAGCCAGTTGGAGAGGTTCATGCGCGCCCGGAACTCGCTGAAAAGGAGGCCGCGGCGCTGCGCCAGGGCGAGTGCGCCGCGGCCCGTCGCCTCGCCCTCCAGGTAGCGGCCCTCGCTCTGGATCGCCCAGACCCGGCTGATCAGGAGCTCGACGACGGCCCGGTCGCGGTCGTGCCGCTCGGCGACCGGGAGCGCGCGGTCGATCAGCTCGAGGGCGCGGGCGTGCTCGCCGCGGAAGAGGTAGGCGCGGGCGAGCTCGGCGACGACGTCGACCACCTCGGGGTCGCTCTCCATCTCGGGGAGGTCGGCGAGCGCCGCCTCGAGCGTCACCACCGCCGGTTCGATTCGCGAGCCCAGGATGAGCGCGACGCCGAGCCGCGCCGTGGCGCGCGCGGCCGCCGACCGGTCGCCGCGCCCCTCATGCCAGGCGATCGCCTCGCGCAGGTAGCGCTCCGCGAGGTCGAAGCGGCTCGCCGCGATCGCCTCCTCGGCCGCGCGCTCGCGGATCTCGGTCTGCTCGACGCCATCGGTCGCGACGCGCAGCGCCTGCTCGTACCAGGCGATCGCCTGCTCGTAGGAGTGGAGTGAGCCGGCGCGTCCGGCCGCCGCCAGGAGCGCGGACCGCGCCTGCTCGGCGAGCGCCGGCGCGTCGGGATCGGACCCGGCCGCCTGGTGCGCGCGCAGGTAATGGTCGGCGACGGCGCCGGCCAGCTCCTCGTCGCCGAGCGCCGCGAGGTGGCGAGCCACGGCCAGGTGGCGCTCGAGCCGGCCGCGCCGCGCCAGCGTCCCGTAGGCGATCTCCCGGATCAGGCCCTGCACGAACTGGTACTGGCCGCGCTCCGGCGAGCGCGGGTCCTCGTCCAGCCGCAGCAGCTCGCGACGAACCATGGCGCGCAGGCGGCCCTCCACCCCATCGAGAGGCTGCCCGGTCACCGCGGCCAGCGCCGGCGCGGCGAAGCTCTGACCGAGGACGGCCGCGTCCTGGAGGAGCTCGCGCTCGGCCGGCGCGAGGGCGTCGAGGCGGGCCGCGATCAGCGCGTGGAGCGTCGCCGGCACGGCCAGGCGCTCCACGCTCCCGACGAGTCGGTAGCCGTCGTCGCCGCCGACCAGCTGGCCCTGGTCGAGGAGCATGCGGACCGTCTCGATCGCGTAGAGAGGGACACCCTCGGCGCGTTCGAGGATCGCCGTCACGGCGCCCTCGGGGAGGCCGGGCGCGAGGCCGATGAGGAGCCGCCGCATCGCCTCGTCGGAGAGCGGCTCGAGGCGGATCCCGGTGAAGTTGCGCACCTCGCGTCCCCAGGCCGGTCGGCGCTCGAGCAGCTCGGGGCGCGCCAGGGCGATGACGAAGATCGGCCGGTTGCGGCTCCACTCGAGCAGCTCCTCGACGAAGTCGATCAGGCCCGCGTCCGCCCACTGGAGGTCCTCGAAGACCAGGACCGTGGGGCCCCGGTCGGCGACCCGCTCGAAGAGGGTGCGCCAGGCGGCGAAGAGCTCGGCGCGCTCGCCCGCGGGCGCCTCGTCGAGACCCAGCAGGTGGGCCAGGTGCGGCTCGATCCACCGGCGTTCCGCCTCGTCGGGGACGTACTGCGCCAGCATCGCCACGAGCGCCACCCTGGCCGCCACCGGCTCGTCGGACTCGGCGATCCCCGCGCGGCGCCGCACCATCTCGCCGAGCGCCCAGAAGGTGACCCCCTCGCCGTAGGCGGGGGACCGGCCGTGATGCCAGTAGACCGTCTCGACCAGGCCGTCGATGTATTTCTCGAACTCCCAGGCGAGGCGGCTCTTGCCGATGCCGGGTTGCCCGAGCACGGAGAGGAGCCTGGCGCGGCCCTCCCGGGCGGTCGCGTGGAAGAGGTCCTTGAGCAGCCGCAGCTCCTCGTCGCGCCCCACGAACGGAGCTTCCAGTCGTTCGGTGCGGCCGGCTCCGCGGCGCCCGGCGACGACGCGGACCGCCCGCCAAGCGGGCACGGGCAGGGACTTGCCCTTCAGCTGCTGCTCGCCGACCGGCTCGAAGACGATCGCCGCGCCGGCGGCGCCATGCGTGCCCTCCCCGACCAGGACGCTCCCCGGCGGTGCCACCGCCTGGAGCCGCGAGGCGGTGTTGACGAGGTCGCCGGCGACCATCCCCTGCCCGTCGGCCCCGAGCGTCACGGCCGCCTCGCCGGTCAGGATCCCGGCCCGAAGCTGGAGCGGGGCCTCGCCATCGGCCGGGCGGAGCTGGGCGATCACCTCGACCAGGTCGAGCGCCGCCCGCACCGCGCGCTCGGCGTCATCCTCGTGGGCGGTCGGCGCTCCCCAGACGGCCATCACCGCGTCGCCGATGAACTTCTCGACCGTCCCGCCATAGCGGCCGATCCGCTCGCGGGCCAGCGCGAAGTAGCGGGTCAACAGTTCGCGGACCGCCTCGGGGTCCTGCGTCTCGGCAAGACCGGTGAAACCGACGAGGTCGGCGAAGAGGACGGTGACGAGGCGCCGCTCCGCCTGAGAGGCGCCGCGAGCTCCGGTGGCCGCCGGCTCGACGGGGGGGGGCGTGGCGCCGACCGGGACGGCGACACCGGGGCGGAGCGGCGAGCCACACTCGCCGCAGTACTTCGGCGAGCCCTCGTAGGCGCTGCCGCAGGCGGTGCAGATCCCGCCGCCGAGCCGTGTTCCGCACTCGCCGCAGAAGCGCTGGCCGGGACGGTTCTCGGTGCCGCAGGCAGGGCAGATCATGGTGACGCCGATCACTCCTCCCGGCGGAGCGTAGCGCATCGCCGGAGCGATACGCAGGGGCGGCCGCTAGTGACGGAAGTGACGGACCCCGGTGAGGAGCATCGCCGCCCCCGCGTGCTCGGCGGCGGCGATCACCTCGGCGTCGCGCAGCGAGCCACCCGGGTGGACGAAGGCGGTCACGCCCGCCTCGAGGCAGACCTCGACGCCGTCGGGGAAGGGGTAGAAGGCGTCCGAGGCGCAGACGGCACCGCGGGCCCGCTCGGGACCCGCCTTGGCGACGGCGAGCCGCGCGGAATCGACGCGGCTCATCTGGCCCGCGCCGGCGCCGACCAGGGCGCCGTCCTTCGTCAGCACGATGGCGTTCGACTTGACGTGGCGGGCGATCCGCCAGGCGAGCTCGAGGTCTCGCGACTCGGCGGGCGTGGGGCCGCGCGTGGTGGCGACCTGCCAGGTCGCCGGGTCGTCCGCGGCGATGTCGGCCGCTCCGACGAGCACCGCACCGCCGGCCGAGCGAAACTCCCCCAGCGGGTCGGCTGGCGGACGGACGCGGCCATCGAGATGGGGATCGACGAGGACGCGCAGGTTCGGCTTCGTGGCCAGGAGCTGGCGCGCGTCGTCCTCGACCGCCGGCCCCACCACGACCTCCAGGAAGAGCGAGGTGAGCCGCTCGGCGAGCCCGCGGTCGATCGGGCGCGTCACTGCCACCACGCCGCCGAAGGCGCTCACGGGGTCGCCGGCCAGCGCGCGCCGCCAGGCGGTCAGCGAGTCGTCCGCCTCGGCGGCGCCGCACGGGTTGGTGTGCTTGACGATCACGCAGGCCGCGCCGTGGAGGTCCCTGGCCAGGCCGGCGGCCGCCGCCGCGTCGAGGACGTTGTTGTAGCTGAGCGCCTTGCCTTGGAGGAGCGCGCCGCCCGCCGCGAAGGGGCCGGCGGAAGGCTCGGTGCCGGGGCGCCGGTAGCGTGCCGCCGCCTGGTGGGGGTTCTCACCATAGCGGAGCGTCTCGACCTTCTCCAACCCGACCACGAGCACCGGCGGGAAGGGATCCTCCGCCCCCGGGAGTCCCGGTTCGTCGGGGAGGGCGATCTCGGCGGCGACACGCCGCGGAAGCTCGGCCGCGATCCGCGCGTCGTAGGCAGCCGTGTGCCGGAACGCCTCGAGGGCGAGCGCCGCGCGAAGCGGGGGTGGCACGCTCCCCTGGTCCCGGAGGGCGGCCAGGACCGCTTCGTAGCGGTCTGGTGAGGTGACGATCGCCACCGAGGCGAAGTTCTTGGCCGCGGCCCGCACCATGGCGGGGCCGCCGATGTCGATCTCCTCGACCAGCTCGTCCAGCGTGGTGCCGGGCCGCTCGGCGGCCCGGGCGAAGGGATAGAGATTGACGGCCACGAGCTCGAAGGGTGCGATCGCCGCGGCGGCCAGCTGCGCGCGGTGGTCGTCCAGCCGCCGGTCGGCCAGGATCCCGGCGTGGACCCGCGGGTGGAGCGTCTTGACCCGTCCGTCGAGCATCTCGGGGAAACCCGTAACGGCGGCGACCTCCGTCACCGGGAGGCCCGCATCGCGGAGCGCCCGCGCCGTCCCCCCGGTCGAGACCAGCTCGAAGCCGAGCTGGTGCAGCCCGCGGGCGAAGCCGGCCAGGCCGGCCTTGTCGGAGACCGAGAGGAGCGCCCGCCGTCCTCCCGTGACCGCCTCGGCAGCCCGCGCCGGGTCGATCCGCACCTTCCTTCCCTCGACCGAGAGTGCGCCGGCCAGGACGAGGCCGGCCGCCTGCGCGAGGAGGCGGTGCTCGACGGCGTGGACCCGCTCGAGGAGCGCGTCCTCATCGTCGTCGGGGCGGACGCCGACCGCCTCCTGGAGAACGATCGGCCCGCCGTCCAGGGTCGCGTCCACCAGGTGGACGGTGACGCCCGTCACCTTCGCCCCGTGGTCGAGCGCGTCGCGCACACCGTGGGCCCCCGGGAACGCCGGCAGGAGCGCCGGGTGGACGTTCAGGATCCGCCCGGGGAAGGCGGCGAGCGTGCGCGGGCCGACGATGCGCAGGAAGCCCGCCAGCACGACCAGGTCGGGCCGCGCCTCCGCCAGCGCCGCGCCGAGCGCCGCGTCGAAGGCGGCAGCATCGTCGCCGGTCACCAGGCGCGCCGGCAGCCCCTCGTCGCGCGCCCACTCGAGGCCTGGACAGGCGCGGTCGGCGACGACGAGGACGACCTCGCCGGCGAGCGCGCCACGCCGGGAGGCGGCGACGAGCGCCCGCAGGTTGGTGCCGGTCCGGCTGACACAGACGGCGATCCGCCCGCCGCTCACGGACCGGCCCCCGTGAGGGGCCCCTCGGCGTAGCGCTCCCCGTCCAGCGCCTCGAGCGGCGCGACCTCCCCGACCCACCAGGCGGCCGGCACGCGCCCGGCCAGCAGCGCAAGGGCGGGCTCGACCGCGGCCGGTTCGACGACCGCCACCATGCCCAACCCGCCGTTGAAGGTCGCCCGCAGCTCGGCCGGATCGAGGCCGGCGAGCGCCCCGAAGAGGCGCATGACGCCGGGGAGCGGCCAGCGCGTCGGGTCGAGGCGCGCGCCGAGCGCCTCGGGAAGCGCGCGCGGCACGTTGCCCGGCAGCCCACCACCGGTCACGTGGGCGTAGCCGCGCACGGCCAGGCCGCGCGTCTCGAGGCCGTCCCGGAGCGCCAGCAGGTGCGGTACATAGATCCGCGTCGGGGCGAGCAGCACCTCGCCGAGCGAGGCGAAAAGGTGCTCCGGCTCATCGCGCTCGACGCGCTCCATCTCGGCCTCGCCCAGGACGCGGCGGACGAGGGCGAGGTACGGCTCCGCCGGGTCGAGGTCGTGCTCGGCGATGATCGCCCGCACGAGCGAGTAGCCGTTGGCATGGAGACCCGAGGCGGCGATCCCCACGATCGCGTCGCCGGGGCGCGCCGCGCCTCCGTCGAGGATCCGGTCGCGCTCGACGACGCCGACGCAGAAGCCGGCCAGGTCGAACTCGTCGTGCTCGAGGATGCCGGGGTGTTCCGCCGTCTCGCCGCCGACGAGCGCGCAGCCGGCCTCGGCGCAACCGGCGGCCACCGAGCCGACCAGTTCCGCGACCGCCTCGGGATCGACCCGCCCGACGGCGACGTAGTCGAGGAAGAAGAGCGGCGCGGCACCCAGGCAGGCGACGTCGTCGGCGCACATGGCGACCAGGTCGATACCGATCGTATCGAAGCGGCGGAGACGCGCCGCGATGGCGGTCTTCGTGCCGACGCCGTCGGTGGCGCTCACGAGCACGGGGTCGCGCAGGCCGGGCGGCAGCGTCACCGCCGCCCCGAATCCGCCGATGCCGGCCAGGACCCCCGGGCCGTGGGTGGCCGCCACCCGCGCCCGCATCAGCTCGACCGCGCGCTCGCCGGTCGCCACGTCGACGCCGGCGCGGCGGTACGCCTCGCGGATCACGACGTCGCGGTGCCCGATGCGGCGGGCAGGGCGAGAACGGCGGCGCCGTCCCCCTCGAGCACGAACTTATGGGCGGCCACGTCGTAGGGGACGGGGACCGGGTAGCGGCCGTCGAAGCAGGCGAAGCAGAAGCGCTCGCGCGGCAGGTCGATCGCCGCCAGGACCCCGTCGATCGAGAGGTAGGCGAGCGAATCGGCCCCGACGAAGTCGCGGATCCCGTCGAGGTCGCTGCGCGAGGCGATCAGCTCGGTCTCGATCTGCGTGTCGATACCATAGAAGCAGGGGTGGTAGATCGGCGGCGAGCTGATCCGCAGGTGGACCTCGGCGGCACCCGCCCGGCGAAAGAGCGAGACGATCTGCTTGGTCGTGGTGCCGCGCACGATCGAGTCGTCGACGACGACGAGACGCTTCCCGCGCACCACCTCGCGCAGCGGGTTCAGCTTGATCGAGACGCCCCGCTGGCGCATCTGCTGGGAGGGTTGGATGAAGGTCCGTCCGACGTAGCGGTTCTTGACCATCCCCTCGCGGTACGGGAGGCCGCTCCGCTCGGCGAAGCCGGCCGCCGCCGGGGCGCCGGTGTCGGGGACCGGGACGACGATGTCGGCCTCCGCCGGCGACTCCGCGGCGAGCTTCTCTCCCATCCGGCGACGCACCTCGTAGAGGTTGCGCCCCAGCATGTACGAGTCGGGACGGGCGAAGTAGATCAACTCGAAGACGCAGAGGTTGAGCCGCCCCTCGGCGAACCGCTCGCTCCGCACGCCGTCGCGCTCGAGGACCACCATCTCGCCCGGTTCGACCTCGCGGACGAAGTCGGCGCCCAAGATGTCGAGCGCCGCCGTCTCCGAGGCGAGCATCCAGCCCGCGGCGCCCGCCAGGCGGCCGAGGACGAGCGGCCGGAAGCCATACGGGTCGCGCACGCCGACGATCCGCCCCTCGTCCATGACGACGAGCGCGTAGGCGCCCGAGACCCGCGGCAGGACGCTGCGGAGCGTCTGGACGAGATCGCCGGCCGGCTCTTCGGCCAGGAGCGCGGTCAGCAGCTCCGTGTCGGTCGAGCCGTGCAGGCGGCCGCGCCGGCCGGGCAGCAGCTCGAGAAGCTGGCGCGTGTTGACGAGGTTCCCGTTGTGCCCGACGGCGACCGCGCGCCGCGGGCCGAGCCGGAACGCCGGCCCGGCGTTCTCCCAGACCGTCGAGCCGGTCGTCGAGTAGCGGCAGTGGCTGATCGCCATCTCGCCGCGCAACGAGGGGAGTCGCCGCTCGTCGAGCACCTGGGTGACCAGCCCGAGGTCCTTGTAGACCATGACCTGCTCGCCGTCGGCGACCGCCACCCCGGCCGACTCCTGGCCACGGTGCTGGAGGGCGAAGAGGGCGAGCGCCGCCAGCGGCGACGCCTGCTGGCCCGGGCTGAGGATGCCGACGACGCCGCACACGGCTAGGCCACCACCGTGCCGGCGCCGTCCCTGCCGGTCTCGTCGACCTCGCCGAAGAGCCGCGGCAGCGCCGACGACCAGGCGTGGCGGAGCGCCTCGATCGACACGTCGACCGGGTCGGCGATGCCGGCCCCGCGGTCCTCGGCGGCGCCGGTCGAGCCCTCGCCGTGCAGTTCGATGACGAGACGGTCGCCACCGGTCGCGCCGAGCGGCTCGAGCGGGAGCCGGAAGCGATCGGCCAGGGCGGCGAGCCGCTCCCAGGCGTCCGGGTGGCAGGTGACGACCGCGCGCGAGGGGCCCTCGCCGAAGAGCTCGACCGCCGGCGCCGTCCCCACCCGCAGGTCGAGACGGGCGCCGCGCTCGCCCCAGATCGCCATCTCGGCGAGCGCCACGGCCAGGCCCCCGCCCGAGACGTCCTGCGCCGCGCTCGGGAGCCGTGCCGCGGCCGCCTCCTGCAGGAAGGCGTGCAGGGCGGCCTCGCGCTCGAGGTCGATCGCCGGCGGGCCATCCTCCGGCGCCACGCCGGCGAGCTCGGCGTAGACGCTCCCGGCCAACCCCGGGACCGCCTCGCCGACGAGGACGACCAGGTCGTCGTCCGCGGCGAATGCCGGTCCCACGCGGCGGCCCACGTCCTCGAGCAGGCCGACGACCCCGATCTGCGGCGTCGGGGCGATGGGTCCCTCGGGCGACTCGTTGTAGAAACTGACGTTGCCACCGGTGACCGGGAGGCCGAAGGCGCGGCAGGCGTCGCCCACGCCGCGGACCGCCTCGGCGAACCGCCAGAACGCCTCTGGCTTCTCGGGGTTGCCGAAGTTGAGGCAGTCGGTGACGCCCAGCGGACGGGCGCCTGTCACCGCCACGTTGCGGATCGCCTCGGCGACGGAGAGGATCGCCCCGAGGTGCGGATCGAGCGCCGAGACCGTGGCGTTCGCGTCGGTCGCGGCGACGAGCCCCTTCGCCGTCCCCTTGACGCGGAGGACGGCGGCGCCGCGCTCGCAGGCCTCCACCGTGTTGGTCATGACCGTGGAGTCGTACTGGCCGCTCACCCAGGCACGGCTGCACAGGTTCGGGCTCCCGAGGAGGGCCATGAGGACGGCGCCAGGGTCGGTGCCGCGCTCGGGGAGGCGGTCGGACGGCTCGACGGGAGCGCCGGGCGCCGGGGCGGAACGGACTCGGGCGGGCGAGCGAGCTTCGCGCCGGTAGACGATCGCCTCGCTGGCGATGGCGGCGACCGGGATCCGCGCCAGCTCGCGCGCGCCGGGGCGCGGCCGACCGTCCGGGTCGAGGCCGCCCTCGACGACAGCCAGGTCGCGCCGGGCGGTCACCCGCCCGATCACCGCGGCCGGCAGTCCCCAGCGCCGGCAGACCTCGAGCACCTCCGCGAGCCGATCGGGGCGCACGACCGCGCACATCCGCTCCTGCGACTCGCTGATCATCACCTCGAACGGCGCCATCCCCTCCTCGCGCCGCGGCACGGCGTCGAGGTCGACGACGATGCCGGTGCCGGCGCGATCGGGCATCTCGGAGGTGGCGCAGCCGATGCCGCCGGCGCCG
Organism: Chloroflexi bacterium GWC2_73_18; assembly: GCA_001794945.1. Lineage (GTDB taxonomy): Bacteria > Chloroflexota > Limnocylindria > Limnocylindrales > CSP1-4 > GWC2-73-18. Next base: position 96,041 of record MGMJ01000053.1, on the reverse strand, counting down.
AGGTCCTGCAGCCCCTCGACGAGGCCGCGCTCGATCAGCTCCAGCGTCGCCTCGACCAGGAGCTTCTCGGCGAACGGGTCGCCGACCTGGACCGACGGCCGCTTGGACGGGTCGTCGTCGGCGAACTCGGCGCTCGCGAGGACGCTCGCCCCGCCGATCCCATCGCGCCCGGTCGTCGAGCCGTAGAGGACGACGAGGTTCCCGGGCCCGGGTGCCACGGCGCGCGTCAGGTGGCGCTCCTCGAGCAGCCCGATCGCCATGACGTTGACGAGCGGGTTTGCGGCATAGGAGGGGTGGAAGACGAGCTCGCCGCCGACGGTCGGGACACCGACGCAGTTGCCGTAACCGCCGACGCCGCGGACGACGCCGTCGACGAGGTGGCGGACCCGCGGCCCACGGGGGTCGCCGAACCTGAGCGCGTCGAGGACGGCGATCGGGCGGGCACCCATGGTGAAGATGTCGCGCAGGATCCCACCGACGCCGGTCGCCGCGCCCTGGTACGGCTCGACCGCGCTGGGGTGGTTGTGGCTCTCCAGCTTGAAGGCGACGGCGAGCCCGTCCCCGATCGAGACGACGCCCGCGTTCTCTCCCGGCCCCGCCACGAGGTCGCGGCCCCGCGTCGGTAGCGTGGCGAGAAGCGGCTTCGAGCTCTTGTACGAGCAGTGCTCGCTCCACATGACGCTGAAGATCGCCAGCTCCAGGTCGTTGGGATCGCGACCGAGGCGTCCGCGGATCTCGCCGAGCTCGGCGTCGGTGAGGCCGAGCCGGCGGTGGAGCGGCTCGCCAGAGACAGCGGCCACCCGGGAGTCCTCCGCGACGGTCACCGGACCCACGCGGCCGCCAGGCTCGCGCCGGCGCTCCCCACGAGCGAGCGGAGGAGGCGGAGACCGTCGTCGGTGCCGAGGAGCGGCTCGGCCGCACGCTCGGGGTGCGGCATCAGCCCCGCCACGTTGCCGGTCGTGCTCCGCACCCCGGCGATGTCACGCAGGGACCCGTTCGGGTTGTCGAGGTAGCGAAAGAGGACGCGGCCGTCGCGCTCGAGCGCGTCGAGCGTCACCTCCTCGGCGAAGTAGCAGCCCTCCCCGTGGGCGACCGGCATGCGCAGGAGCGTCCCGGCCGGGATCCCCGCCGTGAAGGGGCTGTCATCGCGCTCGACGCGGATCGTCACCCAGCGGTGGACGAAGCGGAGCGAGGCGTTGCGCAGCAGGGCGCCCGGCAGGAGGCCCGCCTCGGCCAGGACCTGGAAGCCGTTGCAGATGCCGAGGACGAGGCCGCCGCGGGCCGCGTGCGCGGCGACGGCGCGCATGATCGGGCTGAAGCGGGCGATCACCCCCGCGCGCAGGTAGTCGCCGTAGGCGAAACCGCCGGGCAGGATCACCACGTCGACGCCGTGGAGATCCGCCTCCTCGTGCCAGAGCAGCTCGCCGTCGGCACCGGCGAGGCGGACCGCGTGCAGCGCGTCGGTGTCGCAGTTGGAGCCGGGAAAGACGGCGATGCCGACCTTCACGGGCGGCCCTCCGCGCGGCCGGCGCCGGACGCCTCGACGCGGATGCTGGAGGTGGCGCCGACGAGCTCCACCGCGTACGACTCGATGAGCGGGTTGCTGAGCAGCTCGTGGGCGAGCCGCTCGACGACGGCCCGCGCGGCCGCCTCATCCGGCGCCTCGACGGTCAGCTCGACCCGCCGCCCGACGCGCACCCGGCGGACGCCGGTGATCTCGAGGTGCGGCAGGCTCTGCTCGACGGCCCGGCCCTGCGGATCGAGGATGCCGGCCTTGGGCATGACCGCGACGGCGAAACGGAAGTCAGCCATCGGCGGTCGTGTCCTCCGCAAGGTAGCGCGCGAAGCCGGCGCCGGTGATCCGCTCGAACGCCTCGACGTAGCGGGCGCGGGTGCCGGCCACGACGTCCGCCGGCAGCTCAGGGCCAGGCGGCGTCTTGTCCCAGGGCTGCGCCTCGAGCCAGTCGCGCACGTACTGCTTGTCGTAGGAGGCCTGCGCGCGCCCGGGCCGGTAGGTCGAGGCGTCCCAGAACCGAGAGGAATCGGGCGTCAGCACCTCGTCGATGAGGAGGAGCTCGCCGGTGGCGCGATCGACGCCGAACTCGAACTTCGTGTCGGCGAGGAGGAGGCCGGCCGGCGCGGTCCGGGCCGCCGCGAACCGGTAGAGCGCCAGGGCGACCGCCCGGACGCGCTCGGCGATCGCGGCGCCGGTCAGCTCGACCATCCGGTCGAAGCGGATGTTCTCGTCGTGGCCGACGGCCGCCTTGGTCGAGGGCGTGAAGAGCGGCTCGGGGAAGCGCTCCGACTCGCGCAGCCCGACGGCGAGGGGGATGCCGCAGACCGCGCCGGTGCGCCGGTAGTCCTTCCAGCCGCTGCCGGCCAGGTAGCCGCGCACGATCACCTCGACCGGGAGGACCTCGACCCTCCGGCAGATCATGATCCGCCCCCGCAGCTCGCCGGCCGCCCCGGCGAACGGCGGCGGCAGCGTCGTCGGGTCGGTGCCGAGGAGGTGGTTGGGGACGATGCCGGCCGCCTCGGTCGCGGCGAACCAGTAGCGCGACAGGCCGGTGAGGACTCTGCCCTTGTCGGGGATCGGCGTGGGCAGCACGACGTCGAAGGCGCTGATCCGGTCCGAGGCGACGAGCAGGAGGCGCCCGTCGTCGAGGCGGTAGAGATCGCGCACCTTGCCGGCGCGCACGAAGGCGCCCTCGAGCGCGGTCGGCCGATCAGCGCCGGACATGAGCGGGCTCCTCCAGGCGGTCGAGGCGGGCGATCACGCGCTCCACGTTGCGGAGCAGGTGCGCCTCGTCGAAGCAGGCGTCGAGTGCCGCCGCGTCGAGGCGGGCGGTCACCTCCGGGTCGGCGCCGGCGACGTCGCGGAGCGGGCGCCGCTCGTCGGCCGCGCGCAGCGCGTCGCGCTGGACGGCCGCGTAGGCCGACTCGCGCGAGAGGCCCGTCTCGACGAGGGCGAGGAGGAGACGCGACGAGGCGTGGAGCCCGAGCCCGCGCTCGATGTTCTCGCGCATCCGCTCGGGGTGGACGGTGAGCCCCTCGACCAGGCCGGTCATCTTCACCAGCATGTAGTCGAGCAGGATCGTCGCGTCGGGGAGCGCCACGCGCTCGACCGAGGAGTGGCTGATGTCGCGCTCGTGCCAGAGCGCCTGGTCCTCGAAGCCGGCCGCCGCGTAGCCGCGCAGCAGGCGGGCCAACCCGGCGATCCGCTCGGCCAGGATCGGGTTGCGCTTGTGCGGCATCGCCGAGGAGCCCTTCTGACCCGCCCGGAACGGCTCGGCCAGCTCGCCGATCTCGGTGTGCTGCAGGTTGCGCACCTCGGTTGCCATGCGCTCGAGCGTGCCGCCCGTGACCGCGATCGTCGCCAGCATCGCGGCGTGCCGGTCGCGCGCCACCACCTGGGTGCTCACCGGCTCAGGCGCCAGCCCGAGCGAGGCGAGGACCTCCGCCTCGAGGTCGGGGTCGAGATGGCTGTAGGTGCCGACCGGCCCCGAGATCTTGCCGGTCGCCATCTCGGCGAAGACGTGCGCCAGTCGCCCGCGCGAGCGGTCGAGCTCGAAGGCCCACGAGGCGAGCTTGAGCCCGAGCGTCGTCGGCTCGGCATGGACCGAATGGGTCCGCCCCATCATCACCGTGCCGGCGTGTTCCCGGGCGCGACCCACGACGACGGCGACCAGAGCCGCGATGTCGGCGCCGAGGCGCTCGCCGGCCGCCTTCAGCTGGAGCGCCTGGGCCGTGTCGACGACGTCCGAGCTGGTGAGGCCGAGGTGGAGGTAGCGGCCCTCCGGCCCGACCCGCTCGGCGACCTGGCTGACGAAGGCGATGACGTCGTGATCGACCGTCCGCTCGATCTCCGCGATCCGCGCCAGGTCGACCGCCGCCCGCGCACGGATCGCCTCGAGCGCGTCGCCGGGGATCAGGCTGCGACGCGCCTGCGCCGCCGTCACCGCCAGCTCGACCTCGAGCATCCGCCCGAAGCGCGCCTCGTCGGACCAGATGGCGCCCATCTCGGGGAGCGTGTAGCGCGGGATCACGGCTCGGTCGCCTCCCCGCGGACGAGCTTCGTGACGTCGGCGCCGGCGGCCAGACGCTCCTTGAACTCGGCAAGGCGACGCGCGAGCTTGGCGTCGGCGAGGGCGCAGACCTGGACGGCCAGGATCGCCGCGTTGGCGACACCGTCGATGGCGACGGCCGCGACGGGGACGCCGCGCGGCATCTGGACGACCGACAGGAGCGCGTCGAGGCCGCCCAGGTCGGAGCCGGAGAGCGGCACGCCGATCACCGGCACCGTCGTGCTGGCGGCGATGACGCCGGGGAGCGCCGCGGCCTTGCCGGCGACCGCGATGACGACGCGGATGCCGCGCTCCCGCGCGCCCTCGGCCAGTTCGAGCACGCGGCGCGGGGCGCGGTGCGCCGAGGCGACGTGGACCTCGTAGACGACGCCGAACCAGCCGAAGACGGCGCGCGCCTCGTCGAGGCGGGGCAGGTCGTTGGCGCTGCCGACCACGACGGCGACGCTGGGCGTGGCCTCGGTCATGCGCGGGACTCCGCCAGGGCCGTCGTCGGCGCCAGGCCGATGTCGCGGCGGAGCTGACGGCCGGCGAAGTCGATCCGGTCGGCGGCGTGGTAGGCAGCCGCGCGGGCTGCCGCCAGGTCGGGCCCGGTCGCCACGACGGAAAGGACGCGGCCGCCGGCGGTCACGAACCGGCCGCCGGGCCCGACCCGCGTGCCGGCGTGGAAGACCAGGGCGCCGGCCGCGCGGGCGTCCTCGATGCCACGGATCTCGTCACCGGCCAACGGCGTGCCCGGGTAGCCGGCCGCCGCCAGGACCAGGGCGACCGCCGCCTGGCGGCGCGCCGGCACGAGGCCGTCGGCGAGTCGCACGTGGTCGGCGGCGTCGGCGAGCCGCCCCTCGGCCGCTGCCAGCAGGAGCGCGGCCAGGGGCGCGTCGAGGCGTGGCAGGACCGCCTGGGCTTCCGGGTCGCCGAAACGGACGTTGAACTCGAGCAGGTAGGCGCCCTCGGCGGTCAGCATCAGGCCGGCGTAGAGGGCGCCGCGGAAGGCGATCCCGCGGCGGGCCAGCTCCGCGAGGACGGGGCGGTGGAAGCGCTCGACGATCACCGTCGCGGCCGCGTCGTCGAGGTCGGGGACCGGCGAACAGGCGCCCATCCCCCCGGTGTTCGGCCCCGTGTCGCCGTCGCCGACCCGCTTGTGGTCGCGCGCGGCGGGGAGCGCCAGCGCCGCCGCACCGTCGCACATCGCCATGACGCTCGCCTCGCGTCCGGCGAGCACGCGCTCGACCACGACCCGCGCGCCCGCCTCGCCGAAGACGCGCTCCTCCACCGCCGCGCGGATCGCTCTCTCGGCTTCGGCCGGGGTGGCGCAGACGGTCACGCCCTTGCCGGCGGCCAGGCCGTCCGCCTTGACCACGACCGGCGCGCCGAGGGACCGAGCGCAGTCGAGCGCACCGGCGGTGTCGTCGAAGGCGGCGCCTTCGGCCATCGGGACGCCGGCCGCCGTCGCGACCTCGCGGCAGAAGCCCTTGCTTCCCTCGAGCCGGGCGGCCGCCGCCGAGGGTCCGAAGACGGGGATCTCCTCCGCCTCGAGCCGATCGGCGAGGCCGGCGACGAGCGGCGCCTCCGGTCCCACGACGACCAGCTCGACGTGCGCCTCGCGGCAGAGCCGGACGATCGCGTCGGCGTCACCGGCAGCGACCTCCGGATGCGCTGCCGCCACGTCGGCCATGCCGGCGTTGCCCGGGGCGGCGAGGACCCGTTCCACACCCTCGTCGAGCCCGAGCCGCCAGGCAAGGGCGTGTTCGCGCGCCCCGCCCCCCACGACCAGGACCCGCCGCGGCGTCCTCATCGCGTGGCCGCCCTCACGCCACGCGCCCCGCCACGTCGCGGCGCGGCCGCGCGCGGCGTTCGATCGTCTGGGTCCGCTCCGGTCCGACGCTGATGATCGAGATCGGGACGCCGGCCATCTCCTCGAGCGCGTCGACGTAGCGCCGGGCGTTCCCCGGCAGTTCCTCCGTCCGCCGAACGTCGGCGAGTTCCTCGTGCCAGCCGGGGAAGCGGCGGTAGACCGGGCGCACCCGTGCCAGCGCATCGGCCGCGACCGGCCAGCTGGCGATCCGCTCGCCGTCGACCTCGTAGGCGACGCAGACCAGGACCTCGTCGAGCCCGGAGAGGATGTCGATCTTGTTGAGCATGATGCTGGTCGCGCTGTTGACCGCCACCGCGTAGCGGAGCGGGACCGCGTCGAACCAGCCGCAGCGGCGCGGTCGCCCCGTGGTGGCGCCGAACTCGCGCCCCCGCTCGCGCATCGACCGCCCGATCCCGTCGTCGAGCTCGGTCGGGAAGGGACCGCTCCCCACCCGCGTCGTGTACGCCTTCATGATGCCGAGCACCTCGTCGACCTGGAGCGGTCCGATGCCGCCCCCGGTGCAGGCACCGCCGGCGACCGGGTTGGACGAGGTGACGTACGGGTAGGTCCCGTGGTCGAGGTCGAGGAGCGTCCCCTGCGCGCCCTCGAGGAGGACATGCTCGCCGCGCGCGAGCGCGTCCTGGACGAGCCAGAACGTGTCGGCGACGAAGGGACGAAGCGCCTCGCCGTGGCGGACGGCGGCGGCGTGGAGCGGCTCGAGCTCGAACGGCTCGGCGCCGTAGGCCGCCAGGATCGCGTTCTTGCCGGGGAGAAGGCGCTCGAGGCGCAGGCGCAGGCCATCGGGGTCGAGCAGGTCCTCCACGCGCAGGCCGGTACGCCAGGCCCGGTCGGCGTAGGCGGGCCCGATGCCCCGGTGCGTCGTGCCGATCCCGCCCTCGGCCAGGCGCGCCTCCATGGCGCTGTCGAGGGCCACGTGGTAGGGCATGATCAGGTGCGCCTGGGCGCTGACACGGAGGCGGGCCGTGGAGACGCCGCGCGCCTCGAGCGCCGCCATCTCGTCGAGCAGGACGGCCGGGTTGACGACGACTCCGCTGCCGATCACCGGCGTGATGTGCGGGTGGAGGATCCCCGAGGGGACGAGGTGGAGCTTGAACGTCTCGTCTCCCAGGACGACGGTGTGGCCGGCGTTGTCGCCGCCCTGGTAGCGGACGACCATGGAGACCGACTCGCCGAGCAGGTCGGTCGTCTTGCCCTTCCCCTCGTCGCCCCACTGCAGGCCGACGACGACGGTCGCCGGCATCAGGGTGTTCCCACCGAGCGCGCCCGCGCGGCGGCACCGCGGGAAAGCGAAAGGCCCGCGGCCCGAGAGCCGTGGACCTGGATAGACTGCCCCTCTTGCCGGACGCCGGCCGTCCGGCGAGGCTGCGGGGCGAAGGTCCGGATCGGCCTCACGGGACCGATGCCGCGCCTTCCTCTGGCAACGGCTCCTCCCTCGATCGTTCGCGGGGCGGCGCCCGCTGGCTGGGGACGGCGAGAGTATAGCGGAGCGGAGGTCCCGGTCGAGCGAGGCCGACGGCCGGGGCGGGCGGCGGCCGTTGCCGCGCCGCGCGGTTGCCGGGTTCCAGCCAGGTGAGCGGTATGGCCACCAAGCGGTCCGGAAGCCACCGGATTCCAGCCAGCCTGGCGTTACGTCGGATCGGGTCGGATGCGGCCGCCGTCCGGGTCGTGCCCTGGTCGCTGCCACGCTCGGCGGCGAGCCGGATCGCCGGCTCGCGGCCAGCGAGGGCGCCGTCGGGGTGGCGGGATCTCGCCTAACGCCAGTGTGACTGGAATCTGGTCTGTTCGATGGTGGCGGCAGCGGGCAGCCTCGCTGTGTTCGCCCTGGTCAGGACCTCATCCCATGTCTGCACCGAGGGTAGAGGCGGTTGACGGTGACGCCGTTGCGCCGGTAGACTGCGCCCCACAACTGAATAGCCTTATCAAGAGTGGCGGAGGGACCGGCCCGATGAAGCCCGACAACCAGCCGGACGCGGTGTGAGCCGCGCCGGCCAGGTGCCAAATCCGGGCAGGACCTCCTGCGAGATAAGGGATCGAGCGAACCCTTCCATCGCAAGAGGAAGGGTTCGATGATTCTCGGGTCCTCCCGGGCCGGCCGGACGCCACTCGCCAGACGACCGAGTCGCGAGGAGAGCATCCGCCCATGTCGCGCATCGCCGGCCTGCGCTGCCGCATCTGCGCCGCCGAGGTCCCCACCGGGCCGTCCTTCGTCTGCGCCCGCTGCTTCGGGCCGCTGGAGGTCGCCTACGACTACGGGGTGATCGGCGCGATGCTGAGCCGCGAGGTGATCGCGGCACGACCGGCGGGCATCTGGCGCTACCTGGAGCTGCTCCCGGTCGAAGCGCCGCCGGCCCGCGGCCTGGCGGTCGGGTCGACTCCGCTGGTGGCGGCGGAGCGGCTCGGAGAGCTGCTCGGGATCGAGCGGCTCTGGCTCAAGAACGACTCGGTCAACCCGACCCTCTCCTTCAAGGATCGCGTCGTCGCGGTCGCCGTCGCGCGGGCGGTCGAGTTCGGCTTCGACACGCTCGCGTGCGCCTCGACCGGCAACCTGGCCGGCGCGGTCGCCGCGGCCGCCGCGGCGGTCGGCCTCCCCGCCTACGTCTTCGTGCCGGCCGACATCGAGCCGGCCAAGATCCGCCAGGCACTCGCCTTCGGGGCGCGGCTCGTCCCGGTCGAGGGCACCTACGACCAGATCAACCGGCTCTCCCTCGAAGTCGCCGACGAACTCGGCTGGGCGTTCGTCAACGTCAACCTGCGGCCCTACTACGCGGAGGGCTCCAAGAGCCTGGCCTACGAGGTCGCCGAGCAGCTCGGCTGGCGGCTCCCGGACGCCGTCGTCGTGCCGATCGCCTCGGGGTCGCTCTTCACCAAGATCGCCAGGGGCTTCGGCGAGCTGGTCGACCTGGGGCTGGTCGGAGCGAAGCCGGTCAGGTTCATCGGCGGCCAGCCGGAGGGATGCGCGCCGGTCGCCGCCGCGTACGCCGGCGGCGGGGAGGAGATCCGGCCGGTCCGCTCGCCCGACACGCTCGTCAAGTCGCTGGCGATCGGTGACCCGGCCGACGGCCGCTTCGCCGTCCGCCTGGCGCGCGAGTCGGGCGGCTCGATCGAGTCGGTCTCCGACGCGGCGACGGTCGCCGCCCTGCGGGCGGTCGCCGAGCGCGAGGGGATCTTCACCGAGACCGCCGGCGGCTGCACCGTGGCGGCCCTCGCCCAGGCGCGGGCGAACGGCGTGATCCGGCCCGGCGAGGAGGTCGTCGCCTTCCTGACCGGCAACGGGCTCAAGACGCCCGAGGCGGTCGCCTCCCCGGAGGTCGAGGCGCTCTTCGACGGCGAGGGGATCGCCGCGACCGCCCGGATCCCCGCCCGTTTCGGGGCCTTCGAGGCGTGGCTGGCCGCCGCGTCCGAGGATGAGGCCGGTGCCTCCGGGCAACTCCCTGACCTCCGGGACGCCGCGCCGGTACCTTCGTAGGCCCCTGTGCCACCGGTCGCCCGGCTAGGCTCAACGGTGCGGGGCCGAGGGGCTCCGTCGGGACTCGCCGCTCCATGCATCGGTAGCGGCGGGCGCCGGATCGCGCCGCACCAACAGGGACCTGTTTGCTGCTCCTCGTCCGGCTCCTCGCGCTCCTGCTGCCGCTGGCGGCGAGCGTGCGCCTCGGGCTCGTCCCGGTGGGGGCGCTGCTGACCGGGCTCGCCATCGACCGCGACGCCGTCGAGACGACCGCCACCGCGGCCGTCGGTGCCGGGGCGATGGCTCTGCTCGTGGCCCTCTACCTCCAGTTCCGCGTCGTCCCGCTCGCGCGTGTCGCCGAGCGGCTGGCCGATGGCGACCTCGAGGCGCGAGCCCGCCCGCGCCGGCGGGGTGTGGATGGCCGCTTCGCGGTCGCGCTCAATGCCGTGGCCCAGCGGCTGAGCGAGACGAGCAGCGACGCCACGACCGACCGCCTCACCGGCATCCCCAACCGCCAGGCGCTCCTGACCGGGCTCTTCACCGAGGTCGAACGGGTCAACCGCTACGGCCGGCCTCTCTCGGTCGCCTTCGTCGACATCGACCGCTTCAAGTCGGTCAACGACACCTACGGCCACCACGCCGGCGACGTCGTCCTGCGCCACGTCGCCCAGGTGCTGCGCTCCAGCCTGCGCCACACGGACCTGGTCGGCCGCTACGGCGGCGAGGAGTTCATGCTCGTCCTCACCGAGACCGACATCGCGGAGGCCGGGACCCTGTCCGAGAAGCTGAGGCTGCGGGTCGCCAGCGAGCGGATCGCCATCGAGAGAGGGCTGACGGTCGGCGTCACCGTCAGCATCGGCGTCGCCGGCGGGATCGGCCAGCAGGTCCGCTTCGACACGATCGTGCGCGACGCCGACGCGGCGATGTACTCGGCCAAGTCGCTCGGACGCAACCAGACCTACGTCTTCGCCGAGGTCGACGACGACACGCGCGTTCCGCGCGCCCCGGTCAGCCCCGCGGGTCGCCTGCGCGCCCTGGAGATCGGTCGGGCGGCCCGCGCCGCCGCCGAGGAGCTCCTCTACACGGTCGTCGCCCCGCTGCCCCACTACGGAGGGCGCCCGTCCCGGCTCATCGCCGCGCTGGCCACGTCGATGGCCGATCGCCTCGACCTGCCGGAGGGCGAGGTCGAGCGGATCCGCGTCGCTTCGCTGCTCCACGACATCGGCAAACTCGCGGTGCCGCCCGAGATCCTCGCCAAGCCCGCCCCGCTGACGACCTCGGAGTGGCAGTCGGTCGTGCAGCACCCGCGCATCGGGCAGCTCATCCTCGAGCAGTCCGGTGCCCTGCGCGAGGCGGTGCCGATCATCCTCCACCACCACGAGCGCTTCAGCGGCCACGGTTACCCGTACGGCCTGCGCGGCAGCGACATCCCGCTGGGGGCGCGCATCGTGGCCGTCGCCGACGCCTACGACGCGATGATCCACGATCGCCCCTACAAGCGCGCCGTCGACCACGCCGGCGCGGTGGCGGAGCTGCGCCGCCACGCCGGTACGCAGTTCGATCCGGAGCTCGTCGGGCTCTTCTGCGACCTCTTCGGGTCGCGCCTGCCGGACGAGATCGCCGAGCTGCTCACGGCCGACCCGGCTGCGCCATTCGTGGCGTCGCGCCGGCGCCGCTCTCCCCGCTCCGTCCGCCCCGGCTCCGCGGCCGCCGCCGGCTGAGGCGCGCCCGGGCAGACCGCGGAGCCGGGCGTCCAACGCTTCGGTCGGGTCGAGGCGGTCCTGGCGGTCAGTGCTCGGCGCGGTGGAGCCGCTCGATCAGCGCGTTCATGATCGGGATCGCCATCTCGGGATGCTCCTTCAGCAGGGCGCGGAACTCCCAGACGACGAAGAGGAGGCACTCGGTCTCCTCGAGGGCGACGACGCTGGCGCTGCGCGGCCGGTTCTCGATGAGCGCCAGCTCCCCGAAGAAGTCGCCCCGCCCGAGCTCGTTCAGGCCGTGCCGCTCGGCGCCGTCGCGGTGCTCGACGCGGACGCGTCCGCTGGCGATCACGTAGAGCGCAGTGCCGGTCTCGCCCTGCTCCACGATCGTCGCCCCAGCGGCATAGCTGCGACGGACCGCCTGCTGGGCGAGCCGCCGGACCGTGCGCGCATCCAGCACGGCGAAGAGCGGCACCGACGCCAGCATCTGCTCGAGATCCACGCCCCGTCCTCCCAGCCGTCGGACCGGACCGTCCGCCCGACGCCGCCCATCGTACGGCATCCGCGGAGCCGTCCGGATGCCCTGAGCGCCCCGGCAGCGCGAGCCGGCGGGCGCGGGAGGGGGACCGCGCCCGCCAGACGAGGGGGGTGGCATTCGATCAGGCGACGAGGACGGCGTCCTCCGGTTCGCTCGACTCGGCCGCCTCGCCGAGGGCGGCCGCCTGGGCGACGAGCCCCTCGGCCGCCGTCTCGGCCGCGTAGTCCTTCTTCCGCCGCCCGGAGAGCATCTCGACGCTGGCGGCGACGATCTCGGTCTTCCAGTGGCGCCGCCCCGCGTCGTCGTCCCACTGGCGTGTCTGCAACCGCCCCTCGATGGCGACCTGCTGGCCCTTGCCGAGGTAGGTGCCGCAGATCTCGGCGAGGCGATCCCAGGTCACGATGTTGTGGTACTCGGCCTTCTCGTTGCCGCCGCGGAACTCGTTCGTGGCGACCGCGAACTGGGTGACGGCCTTGCCGCTGGCGAGCGAACGAAGCTCGGGGTCGCGGGTGAGCCGCCCGGTGAGCAGGACCTTGTTCATGGCGTCGTTCCTCCGTCGGACCGCCGGGGCGCCGGCCGGTCCCTGCGTCTGCGGCGG
>MGMJ01000053.1:44483-83779 GCA_001794945.1 Chloroflexi bacterium GWC2_73_18 | reverse complement strand
TGACCGGGGAAGACTAGCAGCCGCCTCTTCGCTGACGCTTCACCGTCGCTTCGCCGGCGCTTCTAGCGGAGGAAGAAGAAGCCGGCGGCCAGGATCAGGTAGACGCCCAGGAGGAGCACGCCCTCCAGCTCGTTCGACTCGCCATCGAGGGTGATCAGCGTCGCCACGGCGACGGCGGTGCCGACGGCGGCGACCTCGAGCGGCTCGAAGACGAGGTCCATCGACCGGCCGAGGACGACGCCGGCGAGGACGAGCACGGGCGCCACGAAGAGGGCGATCTGGAGGCTCGAGCCGATCGCCACCGCCATGGCGAAGTCGACGCGATCGCGCCAGGCGAGCTGGACGGCGACGAGGTGTTCGGCCAGGTTGCCGATGGTGGGGATGATGATGACGCCGACGAAGAAGGGGGTCAGGTCGAACGCCTCGATGAACGGTTCGACCGAGTCGACCAGCGTCTCCGACAGGACGGCGAGGAGCGCCGCCGCGCCGAGCAGGACACCGATCGCCATGCGGCGCGACCAGGCGGGGCCGCCATGCTCCTCGGAGTGCTCGGCGCCGAGCATCTCCTCGGGGTGGCTGAAGCTGTAGGCGAGAGCGAGCAGGTAGAGGGCGATCAGGACGATCGCCGTGAAGGCGCTCTCCGCGATCCGGCTGCCCGAGGGATCGCCGGCGGTGGAGAAGGCGAAGACGGCGGGCACGAAGAGGCCGACGACGGCGATCGCCAGCAGCGTCGAGTTGGTGGCGGCGATCCGCGCGTTGAAGCGCTGCGTCCCGTTGCGCCGCCCCCCGAGGGCGAGCGCCGCGCCGAGCACGAGGAGCAGGTTGCCGATGATCGAGCCGGTGAGCGACGCCTTCACGACGTCGAGGAGCCCGGCCTCGAGCGCGAAGAAGGCGATGATCAGCTCGGCCACGTTGCCGAAGGTGGCGTTGAGGATGCCGCCGACCTGCGGTCCGGCGAGCGCCCCGATCCGCTCGGTCGCCGAGCCGACGACCCAGGCGAGCCCCAGGATCGCCGCGCCGCTGACGATGAAGATGAGTGCCTTGTCGGCGTGGAGGACGAACTCGAGGAGGAGCGTGGTGACGCTGGCGGCGAGGGTGGCCAGGAGCGCGGCACGTCCGAGCGGAGAGAGCTCGCGCAGGACCGGAAGGGTCATCCCCCGCAGTCTAGCGGCGCGGGCAGGCCGGACGGGCGCCGCGGCGCCGCGGTCCCCGCGGGCGCGGAGGCCGGTGCCGTGCCATGCGGGCCGGTGACAGCCTGGCCCGGCCCCCGTTCTGCCCAGCAGGACAAACGCCACCAGTGGGGCGTCGACCCGGTCGCTTCCGGCGGCCGCGGGACCGGGAAGACGGCTCCTGGACCGTGCCGGGCCGATCGGGCGGTCCGCCGGCGGCCGGGGGCTGCCACGTTCACTCCCTGCCGCGCGGCCCGGGCACCGCTCCGAGCGCCCGGAGGGGCGCTCCGCCACCCCGATCGGCCGCGCAACCGGGGTCTGTTCTGCCCAGCAGAACGCGGGCACGGGGGAGGCACGACGGGGACCAGGCGCGGCTCTTCGAGCCCGCCGCGGCGCGGGCAGGCCGCACGGACGCCGGTGCGCCGGGATCCCGACGGACCGCCGCTCAGCCGCCGGCGCGGTAGAGCGCGCGACGGTCGAGGCCGGTCTCGCGGGCGACCGCGCGGGCGGCGGCGGCCCGGCCCTCCCCGGCGGCGACGCGCCGGGCCACGCGCGCCCGACCCTCGGTCAGGGTGATGCGCGCCGCCGGTTCGAGCTGCGGCCGCGATCGAGCGCGGGTCCGCGGCGCCGGCGCCGTCCCGGCCACGACGATCGTCACCTCGCCGCGGGGCGGCTCGCCCGCCGCGCGCGCCGCCAGCTCCCCGAGCGCCCCGCGCCAAGCCTCCTCGTACACCTTCGTCAGCTCGCGGCAGAGGGCCGCCGGCCGGTCCGCCCCGCAGGTCGCGGCAAGGTCGCCCAGCGTCGCCGCGGCTCGGCCGGGCGCCTCGAAGAGGACGGTGGCGCGCTCGTCGTCCGCGATCTGCTCCAGACGGGCGTGACGCTCGGGTCCGCGCCGCGGCAGGAAGCCTTCGAACGCCCAGCGCGGCGCCACGATCCCGCTGGCGACGAGCGCGGCGAGGACGGCCGAGGCACCCGGGATCGGGACTACCCGACCGCCCCGCGCCGCCCAGGCGGCCACCAGCTCCGCGCCGGGGTCGCTCACGAGCGGCGTCCCCGCGTCGGTGACAAGGGCGAGGTCGGCCCCGCCGGCCAGATGCGCCAGCAGCTCCGGCGTCCGCGCCGCGGCGTTGCGGGCGTGGTAGGGCACGAGCGGCGTGCGGATCCCGAAGCGGGCGAAGAGGCGCCGCGCGATCCGCGTGTCCTCGGCGGCGACGAGCGGTACCGCGCGCAGCACCTCGAGCGAGCGGAGCGTCACGTCGCCGAGGTTGCCGATCGGGGTGGCCACGACGTGGAGGGTGCCGCCCCCGCCCTCCCCCACCCCGGCCGTCGCTCCCTCAGCCACCCGATCGTCGCGCCGAACCCGGCCGCCGCCGCGGGTAGAGGTAGTCGATCCCGGCGGTGCGCGGCCCGATCTTGGCGATCGGCGGCACCTGGCGCTTGAACTCCGAGGTGGCGACCATCCGCGTCACCCGGGCGACGAACCCCGGCTCGAAGCCCATCGCCGCCAGCTCCTCGTCACTGCGGCGCTTGTCGACCATCCAGTAGAGGAGCCGGTCGATCTCGGCGTAGCTGAAGCCGACCTCGCCCTCGTCGGTCTGGCCCGGCCAGAGGTCGGCCGAGGGCGCCTTGGTGATGATCCGCTCGGGCACGCCGATGGCGACCGCCAGCTGGCGCACCTGGGTCTTGTAGAGGTCGCCGATCGGGTTGAAGGCGGAGGCCGAGTCGCCGAAGAGCGTCGTGTAGCCGATCAGCGTCTCGGTCTTGTTGCCGGTCCCCACCACGAGGCCGCCCCACGTGACCGAGTGGTCGTAGAGGACCGCCATCCGCATGCGGGCCATGAGGTTGCCGCGCCGCACGGCGCTCGCCTCGCCGCCGCCCACGCCGGCGATCGCCGCCCCGAAGTAGCCGTCCACCATGGGGCTGACGTCGACCAGCGTGCCGGCGCAGCCGAGCCGGCCGACCACCTCCTCGGCGTCGGCGCGCGAGGCTGGCGAGCTGGTCCGGTAGGGCATCAGGACGCAGAGGAGCCGCTCCGGGCCGATCGCCTCGGCCGTCAGGCAGGCGACCACGGCCGAATCGATGCCGCCCGAGAGGCCGACGAGCGCCCGCTCGAAGCCGGCCTGGCGGAGCTGGCCGCGAATGAACTCGGCGATGATCCGGCGGGCCACGTCGGTGTCGATCGCCAGCTCGGGCGGGAGCGTGAAGAGCGCCTTTGCGCTCACGCGGTGCGCCTGCCGCGGGCGTCCGCCGGCTCTGGGGCGACGTCGAGACCCGGTCCCGCCCCCGGCTCGGCGGTCGAATCGGGCGCCAGGCCGGCGCGCTCGAGGACGATCCGCTCGAGCTGACGCAGCACCATCTCCGGGCGCTCGTCGCGCAGGAGCGGCAGGGCGATCCGCTCGCGGCGCAGCTCGGCCAGGTCGACGTCGACAGTGTAGAGCCCCTCGTCGTGGAGCGGCGCGCTGAACCGCGCCTCGCCGGTGGGGGCGATCACCTCCGAGCCGCCCCAGAAGGTGACCGACTCGTCGACGCCGACGCGGTTGCAGAAGACGACGAACGAGGTCGTCAGCTGCGCGTAGGTGCGCATCATCGTCCGCCACGAGGTGGCGGTGCCGAGGCCGACCTCGTTTACGGCGGCGACGTCGCGGCCGGGCGACGAGGAGATGTTGACCAGGATCTGGGCCCCGTCGAGAGCGAGCAGCTGCGGCACGGCGAGGTGCCAGAAGTCCTCGCAGACGGCGAGCCCGATCCCCACTCCGAGCCGGCTCGGCACGGCGCGCAGGACGGTCCCGGCGGCGAAGAAACGCCGCTCGTCGAAGAGGCCGTAGGTGGGCAGGAAGACCTTGCGGTGGACATGGCGGACCTCGCCGTCCTCCAGCAGGGCGGCGGCGATGAAGAGGCGGTGGTCGGCCGACTCCTCGACGAAGCCGACGACGGCCGAACAGCCGGCGGTCCCGGCGGCCAGGCGCGTCAGGCGCGGGTCGTCGATCCGCATGGCGACCTCGGCGGCGAGGTCCTGCAGCAGGTAGCCGGTGAGGCCCAGCTCGGGGAAGACGACGAGGTCGGCGCCGCCGGCGCGCGCCTCCGCGAGCAGCTCACGGTGACGTGCGAGGTTCGCTTCGAGCTCGCCGAGGCGGGGCGCGATCTGGGCGAGGGCGATGCGGAGCGGCTGCACCGCCCGAGTGTACGCCGCGCCGTCGCGCGGACGGGCGCCGCGGCACGATTCGCTATCCTTCGCGGGAGGGGCACACCGTCAGCGATCCCGAGGTGTCACGTGTCCGAAGCCACCGCCCTCGCCGTCGACGGGCTGGCCGCCGCTCCCGGGAAGCGGACGACCGGCCACATCGGCATCGACCTCGGACCGGCGACCGTCCAGGTGCCGGTCATCCTCGTCAACGGCGCCCGCCCGGGGCCCCGCGTGGGCGTCACCTCCGGGATCCACGGCGCCGAGTACGTCGCGATCGCGGCCCTGCGCCGCGTCGCCATGTCGCTCGACCCGGCCGAGCTGGCCGGTTCGCTCGTGGCCGTCCCGATCGCCAACCCGGCCGCCTTCGCCGCGCGCTCGATCTACCTCAACCCGCTCGACGGGAAGAACCTCAACCGAGTCTTCCCGGGGAGTCCCGACGGGAGCGCCTCCGAGCGGCTCGCCAACTGGCTCTACACCCGCGTCATCGCCCCGTCCCAGCGCTACATCGACATGCACTGCGGCGACATGAACGAGGCGCTCACCTCCTTCACCGGCCTCGAGGAGACCGGCGATCCGGCCGTCGACGCGGTCGCCCTGGCGATGGCCGAGGCGTACGGGCTCGATTACATGGTCTTCGGCGGCCTCAAGGGCTCGACCACGACCAGCGCCGCCGAGCTGGGGATCCCGGCGCTCCTGGGCGAGGTGGGCGGCCAGGGGCTCTGGCCCGAGGCGGACGTGGCGCGCCACGCCGGCGGCCTCCGGCGGGCGCTGGCCGCGACCGGGCTGCTCGCGGCCCCGGCCGATGCGCCGCCGATGGCTTCGCGCCGGCTCTCGGGCGACGTCTGGCTCCGTTCGTCGGCGACGGGCTGCTTCCACCCCGCCGTGACGGTGGGCGAGCACGTGGAGACGGGGCAGTACGTCGGCGAGGTGCAGGACGTCTTCGGGCAGGTCCTCCAGCGGGTCGAGGCGCCGGTGGGCGGCGAGGTCCTCTTCCTCGTCACCTCGCTGGCGATGAACGCCGGCGACCCCCTCCTCACCATCGGCGCGTAACGTCCGGCCGGTCAGGCCGGCGACGACGCCGGCGGCGCGCCGCGCCCGGTGACGAGGCGCTGTTCGGCCGAGCCGTCGACCTGCTCGGCGAAGTGGCAGGCGACCTGGTGCCCGGCGGCGAGGTCGCGCACCCGCGGGTCGACCGCCTCGCACTCGGCCGGGTTGCCGAGCCGCCCGCGCAGCCAGCAGCGCGTGTGGAAGCGGCAGCCGGGCGGTGGGGCGACCGGGTTCGGCACGTCGCCCTTCAGGATGATCCGCCGCCGACGGGCTTCGACGGCCGGGTCGGGGATCGGAATCGCCGAGAGGAGCGCCACGGTGTAGGGATGGAGCGGCCCCAGGAAGATGTCGCGGGACGAGGCGACCTCGGCGATGCGCCCCACGTACATCACGGCCACGCGGTCGCTGATGTGGCGCACCACCGAGAGGTCGTGGGCGATGAAGAGGTAGGTCAGCCCGAACTCGCCCTGCAACCGCTCGAGCAGGTTGAGGATCTGCGCCTGGATCGAGACGTCGAGGGCGCTGATCGGCTCGTCAGCGACGACCAGGTCCGGCTGGACGGCGAGCGCCCGCGCGACGCCGATCCGCTGACGCTGCCCACCCGAGAACTCGTGAGGGTAGCGGTTGACGAAACCGGGGTTCAGCCCGACCACCTCGAGCAGCTGGCGGACCCGCCCCTCGCGCTCCTTCGGCGACCCGATCCCGTGGATGGTGAGCGGCTCCTTGACGATGCTCCCCAACGTCATCCGCGGGTTGAGCGAGGCGAAGGGATCCTGGAAGATCATCTGCATCTGCCGCCGCACCCGGCGCAGCGCCTCGCCCTCGAGGCCGGCCAGCTCCTGCCCGTCGAAGCGGATCGAGCCGGCGGTCGGGCGGTAGAGGCGAACGATCGCCCTTCCGGTCGTCGTCTTGCCACACCCCGATTCGCCGACCAGCCCGAGCGTCTCACCACGCCGGAGCTCGAAGTCGACGCCGTCCACCGCGCGCACGTCGCCGACGTGGCGCTCGAGGATGATCCCGCTCTTGATGGGGAAGTAGACCCTCAGCCCCTCGACGCGGAGGAGCGCGCCGTCCGACGTGCTCACGCCGCACCTCCGGCCGCCCGGAGCGGGGCGCCGTGGCGCGCCTCCTCGTCCGTTGCCGGGTACCAGCAGGCGGCCCGGTGGGTGGCACCAGGACCCGTGGTGACGATCGGCGTCCCCGGCACGACCGGCTCGAGCGCCGGGTTCTCCGCCACGCAGCGCTCCTCCCGCCAGGCGCAGCGCGGCGCGAAGGGGCAGCCACGCGGCGCCACCGTCATGTCGGGCGGCTGACCCTCGATCGGGACGAGATCCTCGTGGCGGGTGTCGTCGAGCCGTGGGATGGAGCGGAGGAGGCCCACGGTGTAGGGGTGACGCGGATGGGCGAAGAGCTCCGCGGTGGTCCCGGTCTCCACGACGAAGCCGGCATACATCACGTTGACGCGCCCGGTCATCCCGGCCACCACGCCCAGGTCGTGGGTGATCAGGATGACGGCGGTGCCGAAGTCGGCCGTCAGGTTCCTCACCAGGTCCAGGATCTGGGCCTGGATGGTGACGTCCAGGGCGGTCGTCGGCTCGTCGGCGATGAGGACCTTGGGCTCGAGCGCGAGCGCCATGGCGATCATGACCCGTTGGCGCATCCCGCCGCTGAACTGGTGCGGGTAGGCGCCGAGCCGGGTCGCCGGCCGCGGGATCCCCACCATCTCGAGCAGCGCGACGGCTCGGGCGCGCGCCTGCTGGCGCGTCATCTGCCGATGCGCCATCAGCGTCTCGGTCAGCTGCTCCCCGACGGTCAGTACCGGGTTGAGACTGGTCATGGGGTCCTGGAAGACCATGGCGATCTCTTTGCCGCGCAGATCGCGCATCTCGTCCTCGGGAAGCTCCGTCAAGATGGCGTCGCGGAAGGTCACCGTCCCGCCCGTGATGCGGCCGGCCGGCTGGGGCAGGAGCCGCATGATCGCCAGCGAGGTGACGCTCTTGCCACAGCCCGACTCGCCCACCAGCCCGAGCGTCTCGCCCTCCTCGAGCTCGAAGCTCACCCCGTTGACGGCGTGGACCGTCGCGTCGGCGGTGTGGAAGCGGACCTCGAGGTCCGCAACGGAGAGGAGGACCATCGCTCCCTACCGCTTGAGGCGCGGGTCGAGCGACTCGCGCAGCCCGTCGCCGAGCAGGTTGAAGCCGAGCACGCTGATGACGATCGCCATCCCCGGGAAGAGGGCGGTGAAGGTGGCGCCCGCCTGGATGTAGCGGAACGTGTCGGTGAGCATGGCGCCCCACTCGGGGATCCCGGGGTCCTGGTCGCCGAAGCCGAGGAACTGGAGGCCCGCCGCGTCGATGATGGCGGTCGCCAGGGTGAGCGTCGCCTGCACGATGACCGGCGTCAGGGCGTTGGGCAGCACGTGGGCCAGCAGGATCCGCGGGCTCGAGGCGCCCATCGAGCGCGCGGCGAGGACGAAGTCGCTCTCCTTGAGCGCGAGGATGCTGGAGCGCACGATTCGCGCGAAGATCGGCATGTTGCCGACCGCGATGGCAAAGGCGATCCGATCGAGGCCGGGGCCGAGCCAGACGACGATGGCGATGGTGAGCAGCAGCCCGGGCATCGCGAGCACGATGTCCACGAAGCGCATCGCCCAGAAGTCGATCCAGCCGCCGATGAAACCGGCCAGGGCGCCGTAGGTGACTCCGAC
Source organism: Chloroflexi bacterium GWC2_73_18 (assembly GCA_001794945.1). GTDB lineage: Bacteria > Chloroflexota > Limnocylindria > Limnocylindrales > CSP1-4 > GWC2-73-18. Next base: position 75,672 of record MGMJ01000053.1, on the reverse strand, counting down.
GCCGAAGCCGATCGACACCGACAGGAGCCCCACGTAGAGCGAGGAGCGGGCCCCGAAGAGGATCCGGGACAGCAGGTCCCGGCCCTGCAGATCGGTCCCCAGGAGGTGTTCGGGGCTGGGCGGCAGGAACTTGTCCTGGATCCGGCCGACGTTGGGTCCGTAGGGTGCGATCAGCGGCGCCGCGATCGCCACGAAGACGAAGAGGGCGATCAGGACGAGGCCGACCATGCCGGCGCGGTTGCGCCTCAGGCGACGCGCCGCATCCCGCCACAACCCGCGGCTGACGATCGCGCTCTGGGCCGGCATCTCGAGCTGGGCGATGCTCATCGCTACGCGTACCGGATGCGCGGGTTGAGGAAGGCGTACGAGACGTCCACCGCCAGGTTGACGAGGACGAAGACGCTCGCCAGGAGGAGCGTTCCGCTCTGGATCACCGCGTAGTCCTTGTCCACGGCGGCGGTGAAGAGCCAGGTCCCGACGCCGCCCCACGAGTAGACGGTCTCGGTCAGCACGGCGCCGCCGAGGAGGAGCCCGGACTGCAGCCCGATGACGGTGACCACCGGCAGGAGCGCGTTGCGGAGCACGTGGCGGCTGTCGATCCGCCGCGCCGACAGCCCCTTGGCCCGTGCCGTCCGCACGTAGTCCTCGTTGAGGACCTCGATGACGGCGGAGCGCGTGATCCGCATAACGAAGGCGAGCGGGATCGTCCCCAGTGTGATGCCAGGCAGGATCAGGTGGCCCACGACGTCGAGGAACTTGGCCGGGTCGCGGTCGATCACGAGCGACTCCCAGAGCAGGAAGTTGGTGCCCGCCCCCTTGAAGTCGAACTCCCGCAGGTCGAAACGCCCGCCGGCCGGGAGCCAGTGCAACCAGACCCCGAAGACGTAGACCAGGATGAGGCCGAGGAAGAAGATCGGGATCGAGATGCCGATCAGCGAGACGACGGTGGCCGCCCCGTCGAGGAGGGACTGCCGGCGCTTGGCGGCGGCGATCCCCAGGGGGATACCCACGCCTACGGCGAAGAGCATCGCCGCCAGGGTCAGTTCGATCGTGGCGGGGAAGCGCTGAAGGAAGGCGTCCAGGACCGGCAGCCGGGCCCCGCTGAAGGAGGTGCCGAAGTCGAGCTGGACGGCGTTGACGACGTAGTCGGCCCACTGCACGATCGGCGGCCGATCGTAGCCGAGGTTGTGCTCGCACTTCTGGAGCTGCGCGGCGGTGGCCCGCTCGCCGAGGATGTTGGCGCAGGGGGTCCCCGGCAGGAGGTGGAGGAAGAACGCCATCACCAGCGAGAGCCCGAGCAGGATCGGGGCGAGCATGATGAGGCGTCGGACGATGAACTTGAGCATGCGGAGCGCCGGGTCCCCTCTGCAATCACGTGGTCCCCGGGGGAGCGGACTCCCCCGGGGACCGGGTCGCGCTGTCGGTTCGGGGTCGGCCTAGTCGGCCGACTTCCAGACCAGGTTGAAGTACTCCGACTGGGTCGGGCTGGGAACGTACCCGTTGACCTGCGTGGTCGCCGCCAGGACGCCGAACGTCCAGACGAGCGGGACCTTGGGCAGGTCCGCCCCGATCATCTTCATCGTCTGCTTCCAGAGGTCGGTCGCCTTGGCCGGATCGGCCTCGGCGATCGCCTGCTGCATCAGGTCGTAGGCGGCCTGGTTCTCCTGCCCGTACTCGCAGTTGATCGGCCCGGTCGGCACGACGCCGCCGCATTCGGCCGTCGACTTCGAGTAGAAGATGCCCGGCCCGTTGGCCGGGTCGCCGTAGTCGTAGATCCAGCCGATCAGGAAGAGCCCGTAGGCGCCGTTCGCCTCGTCGGTCAGGTATCCCTGCCGCCACGGCTTGTGCTGCGGCGTCACCGCGAAGCCGGCCGCCTCGAGCATGGGCCGCATCGCCTCGAACTCGCCCTTGGGGTCGACCATGTACGGGCGCGAGACCTCGTCCGGGTACCAGAAGTCGATGGCGCACGGCGGCGGGCAGCTCGATCCCTCGAGCAGCTCCTTCGCCTTGGCCGTGTTGTACTCGCCGGGGAACGCGCCCGGCTCGTAGGCCGCGAACGAGGGGAACATGTCGGAGTCGGCCGGCTGGCCGACGCCGGGGAAGAAGGCGTCGACGATCGCCTGCTTGTCGATCGCGTAGGCGACCGCCATGCGGACGTCGAGATCGTCGAACGGCTCCTGCCGCTGGTTGAAGCCGATCCAGCCGGAGTTCATCGGCGTCCGGTTGAGCCGCTGGAGGTTGGCGTCGCCGTCGATCTGGGGGATCAGGTTGGGATCGACCTGGTCGATGATGTCGACCGTGCCCGCCTGCAGCGCGGCGACGCGCTGGGTGCCGTCGGCGATCGGCTTGAAGACGACCTCGTCGAGGTAGGCGGGATGCATCTCGTCCCAGTAGTCGTCGTTGCGCACGATGGTGTAGTGGTCGCCGGCGACGAAGTCGCCCTCGAACTTGAAGGGACCGGTCCCCGTCGGGGCGGTCTGCCAGTAGTCGCTGTCGGCCTTGTCGGCCTCGTGGTCAGTGAGCGCCTTGGGACTCTGGATCCCGAACGGGATGAGGGTCATGGCGAGCAGGATGTCCGACCGCGGGTTCTTCAGCTTCATCGTGACGTCGAGGTCGCCGGTCGCCTCGGCCGAGATGATGTTCGAGTCGTCGCCGAAGCCGCCGAAGACGGCGCCCGGGTAGTACTGCAGGCCCTGCAGCTCCTCGGGCATGTTCTTCCAGCGGTTGACGTTGAAGGCGATGGCCTCGGCGTCGGCCGGCGTCCCGTCGTGGAACTTCACGCCCTCCTCGAGGTGGAAGACGATCGTCGTGCCGCCGTCCGTCACGTCCCAGGTCTTGGCCAGACCGGACTCGAGCTCCGATGCGCTGCCGGGCTTGAGGCGCAGCAGCGTGTCGTAGATCTGCTGGGCGATGCGGAACGACTCGCCGTCCTGGATCTGCACCACGTCGAGCGTGGCCGGATCGGACGAGGCGCCGAAGATGAGGGTCCCGCCGCTCACCGGGCCGCCGCTGGGCGTCGGCGTCGGCGCCGCGGTCGGAGTGGGGCCGGCCGTCTCGCCGGGCGGGGGCGTCGGCGTCGGCTGCGCCGTCGGTGTCGGTGTCGCCTGTGCCTGGCAGGCGCTGAAGACGAGGGCCGCGGCGAAGGCCACGGCCAGCAGTCTCGGTTTCTGCATCGATCCTCCTCCTGTTCCCGATCGTTGTTCCGATCGGGGCTACGGTGCGGGCCGCTGCCCGGGCCGGTCTCGTGATCTCCTCAGGACGCCTGTGAAATGGGGTCCGCTCCTCCCGGGACTCCCGGCGGCTCCTCCACGCCGATCACCGCCGCCGTCGAAACCTCTTCGCGGATCCTCTCGGCGAAGTGGCAGGCGACGCGGTGGCCGCCGCCGATCTCCCTGAACGGCGGGTCGATTGTCGCACACTCCTCGGGGTCGCCAAGCTGCTCCCGCAGCCAGCAGCGGGTGTGGAAGCGGCAGCCGGGCGGCGGGGCGGCGGGGCTGGGCACGTCGCCGGTCAGCACGATCCGCTTCTTGCGGACGCGCGGGTCCGGGTCGGGCACCGCCGAGAGGAGGGCGATGGTGTAGGGGTGTCGCGGGTTGGCGTAGAGCTCCGCTACCGGCGACAGCTCCACCAGCTTGCCCAGGTACATCACCCCGACCCGGTCACTGATGTACTGGATGACCGACAGGTTGTGCGCCACGAAGAGGTAGGTGAGGTCGTGGCGGTCGCGCAGGTCGAGCAGCAGGTTGAGGATCTGCGACTGGATCGAGACGTCGAGGGCGGAGACCGGCTCGTCGGCGAAGATGAACTCTGGGTCGAGGGCGAGCGCCCGGGCGATGCCGATCCGCTGTCGCTGGCCGCCGCTGAACTCGTGGGGGTAGCGGCGGGCGTAGTCGCGGCGGAGCCCGACCTCCTCGAGGTAGTCGCCGACCCGCTTGTCGCGCACCTTGCGCTCGCCCCAGCGGTTCTCCACGTCGGCCTGGGCAAGGAGCCCTTCGCCGATGATGTCGCTCACCGGCATGCGCGGGTTGAGGCTGCCGACCGGGTCCTGGAAGATGATCTGCATCCGCCGCCGCATCTTCCTGAGGTCCCGCCCGCGGAACTCGAGGACATTCCGTCCCTCGAGCCGAGCGACTCCGCCGGTCGGCCGCTGGAGGCGGAGCAGCGTCCGGCCGAGCGTGGTCTTGCCGCAGCCCGATTCGCCCACCAGGCCGAAGACCTCGCCGCGGCGGATCTCGAAGCTGACGCCGTCGACGGCACGGACGTAGCCGGCGAGGCGACGAAGGATCCCGGTCCGGATCGGGAAGTAGGTCTTGAGATCCTCGATCTCGACGATCGGGACGCCGTTCCCGGCCTCGCCGGGTCCGCCGCCCGCGGCTCCGCCGTCCGGACCGCTCATCGCGCCTCCTCCGCGCCGGCGGTGGGCCGCTCGTAGTCGCGCAGGCGCCCGGTGAAGCGCGGGTCGTGCAGCCAGCAGCGCGAGGCGCGCCCGTCGCCGAGCGAGAGGAGCTCGGGCTCATTCTGGGCGCACGTCGGCTCCCCCTGGACGCTCGTCTCCCAGGCGTAGGGGCAGCGCGGCTCGAACTTGCAGCCGGGCGGCATGCGGAAGGGATTGGGGACGACGCCCTTGATGACGCTCAGTCGCTGCCCGCGCTTTCCCCTCGACGGGATCGAGGAGAGGAGTCCGCGCGTGTAAGGGTGCCGTGGTTCGAGCAGCACCTCCTCCACCGTGCCGGTCTCGACGATGCGCCCGGCGTACATGACGACCACCTCGTCGACCGTCTCGGCGACGACGCCGAGGTCGTGGGTGATGAGCAGGAGCGCCGTGCCGGTTCGTTCCTGGATCTCCTTGATCAGCTCCAGGATCTGGCGCTGGATGGTGACGTCGAGGGCGGTCGTCGGCTCGTCGGCGATCAGCAGCTTGGGGCGGCAGCTGAGGGCCATGGCGATCATGACGCGCTGGCGCATCCCGCCCGAGAGCTCGTGGGGGTACTGCTTGACGCGCCGCTCGGGCGCCGGCACGCCGACGTCCCTAAGCGCCTGCACGGCGGCCTCGAACGCCTCGCGGTCGCGGAGGTGCTGGTGGAGCTTGACCGCCTCGCCGATCTGGTCGCCCACGGTGAGGACCGGATTGAGGCTGGTCATCGGCTCCTGGAAGATCATGGCGATCTCGCCGCCGCGCACGGCCCGCATCTGGTCCGCCGGGAGGGTCAGCAGGTCGCGACCGTCGAACCAGACCTCGCCGCTGGCGATCTCACCGGGCGGTTGGTCGATCAGGCGCATGATCGTCAGCGCGGTGACGCTCTTGCCGCAACCGGACTCGCCGACGAGGGCGAGACGCCCGCTACGGCGGATCTGGAAGTCGACGCCGTCGACGGCGCGCACGGTCCCGTCCATGACGTGGAAGTAGGTGCGCAGGTCGCGCACGTCGAGGACGACGTCGTCGGCGCGGGTGCCGCCCTGGGCGGACGCCAGGACGCTCGTCATATGCGCGCCCGAGGATCGAGCGCGTCCCGGAGCCCGTCGCCCATGAAGTTGATGCCGAGCACGGTCAGCACGATGGCAAAGCCGGGGAAGAACGCCCACCACCAGTTGCCCTGCTGCAGGAAGTCGAGCGAGCTGGTCAGGACGTTTCCCCACGTCGGCTGGGTGATGTCGACCCCGAAGCCGAGGAAGCTGACGAACGCCTCGCCGATGATCACACCCGCCACGCTCAGCGTCGCCGCCACGATGATCGGGGAGAGCGTGTTGGGGAGGATGTGGCGCAGGATGATCCGCCCGTCGGAGACGCCGACGGCGCGTGCCGCGTCGACGAAGTCCTCCTCGCGCAGGCTCAGGAAGAGGCTGCGCACCAGGCGCGAGAGGCCGAGCCAGCCGAAGAGCCCGAAGATCAGCATCACCGAGGGCCAGTCGCCGCGGCCCAGGAACTTCCCGGCGACGAGGATCAGGAAGAGGATCGGCAGCGTGAGCAGGCTGTCGACGATCCGCATCATGACCGAGTCGAGCCAGCCGCCGAAGTAACCGGCGACGCCGCCCCAGACGGCGCCGATGACCACCGAGATGATCGTCGCCCCCACGCCGATCACGAGCGAGAGCCGTGCCCCGTTGACGACCAGCCCCAGGATGTCGCGCTGCAGCCGCGCGGTCTCGCCCATCAGCAGCGGGGGGTCCCAGTCGCCGCTGATCCACGACGGCGGCCGGCCGGCGTAGACGAGCTCGTCGGGGTGCGGGATCTCGTAGTAGTCGTAGTGGACGAAGAAGGGTCCGATGATGGCGATCGCCACCAGGGCCAGGAAGAGCGCCGCGCCTGCGAGCGCCAGCCGGTGGCGCCGGAAGCGGCGCCAGGCGAGCTGCCACTGGTTGAGCGACTCGAGCTGGACCTCGTAGTCGGGACGCTCCAGGAGGAGCTGCTCGAGTTCGGCCGGCGTCAGGTCGGCGGTGACGGCGACGGTACGCTCAGCCATAGCTGATCCTCGGGTCGACCACGGCGTAGAGGATGTCCGCGAGCAGGTTGGCGCTAATCACGATGATGGCGGTGATAACCAGGATCCCCATCAGCACCGGGTAGTCGTAGTTGTTGGTCGCCTGGATGAAGGCGCGGCCCATCCCCGGCCAGCTGAAGATCGTCTCCGTGGCGATCGCGCCGGTGAAGAGGAAGGGGATCTCGAGGCCCAGGTTGGTGACGACCGGCAGCAGCGCGTTGCGCAGCGCGTGCTTCGTGACGACCCGCCACTCGGGCACGCCCTTGGCGCGGGCGGTCCGGACGTAGTCCTGGTTGAGTGCGTCGAGCATCGACGAGCGGACGAAGCGCGAGTCGCCGGCGATGCTGACCACGATGAGCGTGATCACCGGCAGGACCAGGTGCCGCAGCAGGTCGGTCAGGACGTACCCCGGGTCCTCGCCCAGGAGCGTCCAGTAGCGGTCCGTGCCGAAGGCCGGCACCGTCCGCGTGTCCCACATCCCGCTCGCCGGGAAGATCCTGAGCTGGCTGGCGAAGACGGCGATCAGCATGATGCCGAGCCAGAAGGTCGGCAGCGAGAAGCCGACGTAGTTGAAGACGGTGAGCGCCGAGTCGAAGAGTCCGTACCGTCGCACCGCGGCGTAGACGCCGGTGAGGAAGGCGATCACGACCCAGAGGAGCCAGGCGGTGCCGGCCAGGATCAGCGTCGGCACGACCCGCTCGGAGATGACGCTGGTGACCGGGCGACCGTCGACGATGGAAAAACCGAAGTCGCCGTGGAGCATGCCGTTGTCGCCGCCGCCGAGCGCCTCGGGGAGGATGTTCGGCAACCCCTTGTTGCTGATGAAGATGCCGAGGCCCTCGCCGTCCGGATTGCAGATCCCGGCCCAGCGGCAGTACTGGATCGGGATCGGCTGGTCGAGGCCCCAGCGGTGCTTGAAAGCGGCGATCTGCTCGCCAGTGATGCGCGGGTTCTGGGCGAAGCGGGCGGTCGGTCCGCCCGGCGCGATGAGCAGGATGCCGTAGATGAGGACCGAGGTCAGGATGACGACCGGGATCGCTTCGAGCAGCCTGCGAACGATGTAGCGGATCACGGCGCGCTCATTCTAGGGGGGAATGCGGGGACTGCGGAGCCGCGTGGCTCCGCAGTCCCATCTCGTGGTGCTCGTCGGAGGACCGGCCGGGACGGAGCCCGGCCAGGCCCGGCGAGTCGGTCTTACGGCTCGAGCCAGAAGTCCTCGATGTTCCAGACGACCGTAGCGGTCGTCGGGTTGCCGACCACGTTGTGGAGCTTGGGGTTGACCAGGTACACGTTCTTCCAGCTGAAGAGCGGGATCTCGATCACGTTCGAGGCGTAGATGTCCTGGACGACCCACATCGCCTCGCGGATCTTGATCAGGTCGATGTTGTTGAGGACCTCGTCCCAGGCCACGTCGAGCTCCGGGATCTCCGTGCGCGTGTTGTTCTGCCCGCTGTGCGCCTCGTTGTCCTCGGGGATCCCCGAGGAGTGGTAGGCGTTGTAGCTGCCGGTCGGGTCGAGCGGCGAGACCCAGGCGAACTGGGCCACATCGTAGTTGCCGTGGATCAGGTTGCAGGGCGTGTCGTCGGCGACCGCCTCCCACTCGCCGAAGAGGTCGGGCTGGGCGGGGACGATGTTGACGTCCGCCTTGACCCCGACCTTGGCGAGCTGCGCCGCGACGAGGCCGAGCGAGTCGATCCGGTAGGGCCGCGTCGAGGTGCAGTACATCAGCTCGAGCTTGACGCCGTTCTTCTCGCGGATGCCGTCCGCCCCCACCGTCCAGCCGGCCCCGTCGAGGAGCGCCTTCGCCTTGTCGGGGTCGTACTCGAGCGGCGGCTCCTCCTTGTAGTACCAGTAGAGCTGGGAGATGTTGCTGCTCCCCATCGGCTCGACCGTGCCGCCCAGGGCGCGCTGGGTGATCTCCGCCCGGTCGGTCGCCAGGGCGAGCGCCTGCTTGATGGTGACGACGTCGGCCTCGCCGAACTTCTTGGCCAGCGTCCGGTTGTTGATGGAGTGCTGCTCGTAGGTGGCGGTGTCCTCGGTGATGACCCTGTTCTTCCCCTGCAGTTTCGGGATGTCGGAGTGGTTCAGGTTCATCCCCAGGTCGTACTCGCCCAGGTCGAAGCCGGCGATCATGCCGTCGGGGTTGTCCGGGTAGTACTTGAAGATGACCTGGTCGAAGGCGAGCGTCTTGCCCGTCCACGACTCGTAGTTGGGGTTCTTGACGTAGGTGAGCTGGGCGCCGCTCTGGTACTCGCTCGGGATGTACGGGCCGCTGTAGACGCCAGAGGCGAGGTCCTCGAGCGGGTAGAGCTTCTCGTGCGCCTCGGCGACCGGGATGCTCTCGATGTAGTGCTTGGGCAGGAGCGGCGCGAAGAGGTTGATGTAGCCGGCATAGAACTTCCCGAAGTGGACGACGCACTCGCCGCCGCCCTTGTCCTCGACCGACTCGATGTCCTCGTAGCCGATGATCCCGCCCGCCAGGCCGGTCTGCGTCGTGTCCATGACCCAGTCGACGGTCGCCTGGAGGTCGGCGCAGGTGATCGGCTGCCCGTCGGACCACTTGGCCCCCGTGAAGATCTTGTACGTGACGTCCATCTTCGTGCCGGTCACGGTGACGCCACCGTTCGTCGTCAGCGGGACCGTCGAGGAGATCTCCGGGACGTACTTGAGGTCGTACGAGGTGTCGACCAAGCTGAGGAACGAGGGTGTCGCCGCCTCGACGTCGGTGAACGCCTGGGCGTAGAAGGCGTTGAGCGTGGTCAGCGTCTGCCACTCGGCCAGGACGAGCGTGCCGCCGGTGTTGCCGACCGCCTCGGGCTTGTAGTTCGAGCCTTCCAGGTTCGGCGGCTCGGGCCCGGGCGTCGGGGTGGGCGATGGCGGTGTCGTTGGCGGGGTGGTGGCGGTAGCCGTCGCGCTCGGCGACGGCGTCGCCTGGGCGCCGCACGCGGCGAGCAGGATCACCGCCGACCCGAAGATCGCGATGAGGCGTTTGCTCATGATCGCTCCTCTCCTATCCTTTCTCCCGCGCCGCCGGCGCTCCACCCGTGGGCCGGCCGTCGCCCGCGTCCCGGGCGGCGCCTCCTCGCCACGTGTGCGACGACGCCGCGGCTCGGCGGATTATAGGCGCCCCGCGACGAGCGGTGTCAACGCGCGACCGCACGCGGGGACCGTCGGTGACGGCACTCTAGGTCGCCGGCCCGGACCGCCGACAGTGCCGAAGGTCCCGCGTCGCCAGCGCCCTCGAGCCGGCCGCATCAGTCCGGGCATGGCGTCTCCGCGCCGGCCGCCGGGCACCAGCGCAGGTTCGGCTGGCGCGCCGCCGTCGCCTCGTCGACGCGCCCGATCGGCGCCTCGTGGGGAGCCGAGGTGACCGTCCCGGGATCGCGCTCCGCCTCCTCGGCGATCGCCAGGAGCGCGTCGGCGAAGGCGTCGAGCGTCTCGAGCGTCTCGGTCTCGGTCGGCTCGATGAGGAGCGCCTCCTCCACGACCAGCGGGAAGTAGATCGTGGGCGGGTGGAAGCCGTGGTCGATGAGGCGCTTGGCGACGTCGAGGGTGCGCACCCCGGTCCGCGCCTTGAGGGACTTCGCAGAGGCGACGAACTCGTGTTTGCAGATCCGGTCGAAGGGGATGTCGTAGGCTCCCCGGATCCGGGCCCGCACGTAGTTGGCGGCGAGCACCGCGTCCTCCGAGACGCGCATGAGGCCTGGGCCGCCGTGGGCACGGATGTAGGCGTAGGCGCGCACCAGCACGCCGACGTTGCCGTGGAAGGCGCGGACCCGCCCGATCGAGTCCGGCCGTTCACCGGGGCGCTCCAGCCGGAAGGTGCCGTCGCCATCGCGAAGGACGCGCGGGCCGGGCAGGAACGGCTCCAGCGTCTCCCCCACCCCGACCGGGCCGGCGCCCGGGCCGCCCCCACCGTGCGGGGTGGAGAAGGTCTTGTGCACGTTGAAGTGCATGACATCGAAGCCGGCGGTCCCGGGCTTGAAGCGACCGAGCACGGCGTTGAGGTTGGCGCCGTCCATGTAGGCGAGGGCGCCGGCGGCGTGGATCGCCTCGAGGATGTCGCAGATCTTCTCCTCGAAGAGCCCGAGGGTGGAGGGGTTGGTCAGCATGACCGCCGCCACGTCCTGCCCGAGCGCGCCGCGGAGGGTCTCGAGATCGACGTCCCCGCGCCCGTCGGAGGCGACATGGACCGTCTCGAAGCCGGCCATCGACGCCGTGGCCGGGTTGGTCCCGTGCGAGGAATCGGGGACGATCACCTTCCGGCGGGCGTCGTCCCCTCGCCACTCGTGGTAGGCACGCGCCATCAGGATGCCGGTCAGCTCGCCCTGCGCCCCGGCCGCCGGCTGGAGCGTCACCGCCTTCATGCCGCCGATCTCGGCGAGGAGCCGCTCCAGCTCCCAGAGAAGCTGCAGCGTCCCCTGCGCCAGCGCCTCGGGGGCCAGCGGGTGCAGCGCGGCGAAGCCCGGCAGGCGGGCCGCCCACTCGTTCAGCTTGGGGTTGTACTTCATGGTGCACGAGCCGAGCGGGTAGAAGCCCGCGTCGACTGAGTAGTTGAGGTGCGAGAGCCGCACGAAATGGCGGATCACCTCCGGCTCGGAGAGCTCGGGGAGCGCCGGCGGGGCGGTCCGACGCTGCTCGGCGGGGACGCCGGCCAGGGCGTCCCGCGGCGGATGAGGTACCTTGCCGTCGCCGCGACCCGGCCGCGAGCGCTCGAAGAGGGTCGGCTCGAGGACCGGGCGGACGCCGTTCACGACCGCACCCCCGCCGCGGCCGGGCTCGCCAGGAGCGAGCGAAGCGCGGCGCCGAAGCGCGCGATCTCGTCGCCCGTGGTCACCTCGGTGGCGCAGACGAGGAGGGCGCCGGCGACGTCGGCACGGCCGGGCTCGAGCGTCGCCAGCGGGACGCCGGCCAGGATCCCGTCCTCCAGCAGGCGAGCGTGCGCGTCCGGTGCGTCCGGCACGCGCACGGCGAACTCGTTGAGGTACGGCCCGGGGTGGAGGCGCGGCGCCCCGGCGGCGGCGAGCGTCACCTCGAGCTCGCGGGCGCGAGCTGCGCCGCCGGCCGCCACGTCGCGCAGCCCGTGCGGCCCGAGGGTCGCCAGGTAGACGGTGGCGGCCAGGGCGCAGAGCGCCTGGTTGGTGCAGATGTTGCTCGCCGCCCGCTCCCGGCGGATGTCCTGCTCTCGGGCGCGCAGGGTCATGACGTAGGCGCGCCTGCCCTCGAGGTCCCGGGCGAGGCCGACCAGGCGGCCCGGTACCTGGCGCATCAGCGCCTCGGTGGCAGCCAGGATCCCCAGGTACGGCCCGCCGTACTGCGGCGCGATTCCCAGCGGCTGCCCCTCGCCGGCGGCGACGTCCGCGCCGTAGGCGCCTGGCGGCGCGAGGACGGCCAGCGAGACCGGCTCGACGACCGCCACGAAGAGGGCGCCCGCGGCGTGCGCCACGCGCGAGGCGTCCGCCATCGGCTCGAGCAGGCCGTAGAGGTTCGGCTGGGCGATGAGAACGCCGGCCACGGGGGCGGCGTCGACGGCCAGGGCGGCCTCCAGGGCGGCCAGGTCGGTCGTCCCGGCGGCCGGGCCGGTGGCGACGACCGGCAGCTCCTCGACGGTGAAGCCGGTCGGGTGGACGTACGTGCGCAGCGTCTCGCGGTAGTGCGGGTGGACGGCGCGGCTCACCAGGATCCGTCCGCGCCGCGTGGCGCGCACTGTCATGAGCGCCGCCTCGGCGGTCGCCGTCGCCCCGTCGTAGTGGGAGGCCGAGACGACGTCGAGGCCGGTCAGCTCGGCCAGCAGCGACTGGTACTCGTAGATCGTCTGCAGCGTCCCCTGGGAGAGCTCCGGCTGGTAGGGCGTGTAGGCGGTGTAGAACTCGCCCCGGCGGAGCACCTCGTCGACGGCGGCCGGGATGAAGTGGCGGTAGACGCCGGCGCCGAGGAAGGAGACGAGGTCGGTCCGGTTGCGGGCCGCCAGGCGCTCCAGCTCCCGTGACAGCTCGGCCTCGCTCAGGGCCGACGGCAGATCGAGGCCGCGCGCCCTGACCGCCGGCGGGATCTCCTCGAAGAGCTCGTCGACGCTCGTCAGCCCGAGCGTCGCCAGCATCCGCGCCCGGTCGTCGGGCGTATGCGGCTGGTACGGCACGGCGGCGGGGCTCCTACGCCTCGGCCAGGAGGGTCCCGTAGGCGGCCGCGTCGCGGAGGCCCTCCAGCTCGGCGCGGTCATCCAGCCGCAGCCGCACCATCCAGCCGCCGCCGTAGGGATCCGCGTTGACGAGCTCGGGGCGGCTCGCCAGCTCGCCGTTCGCCTCGACCACCTCGCCCCCGACGGGTGCGTAGAGGTCGCTCACCGCCTTGACCGATTCGACGACGCCGAAGGCCTGCCCGGCGGCGAGGCGCGTCCCGGGCGCCGGCAGCTCGACGAAAACGATGTCGCCGAGCTGCTCCGAGGCGAAGGCGGTGATGCCGATCGTACCCGTCTCGCCCTCGTCCCGGATCCACTCGTGATCGTCGGTGTAGCGCAGGTCGCTCGGCACGTCCACGGCTCGGCTCTCCTCAGGCGACACGTCGGTAGAACGGGAGCGGCACCACCTCGGCGGGGACGAGAGCATCGCGGATGCCGACCGCCACCATCGTACCCGGCTCCGCGTGAGCGGGTGGCAGGTAGGCCATCGCGATCGGCACCCCGAGCGTCGGGGAGAGCGTGCCGCTGGTGACGGTCCCGATCGCCGCGCCGCCCTCGCCGCGGTGGACCGGGTAGCCGTGGCGCGCGATGCCGCGGCCGCGCACGATCAACCCGACAAGGCGCCTGGCCGGCCCGGACGCCGCCACCCGCACCAGCGCCGCGCGGCCGACGAAGTCGCCCGGCTTGTCGAGCTTGACGACGCGCCCCAGGCCGGCCTCGTAGGGGTTGGTCGCGCGGTCCAGCTCGTTGCCGTAGAGCGGCATGCCGGCCTCCAGGCGGAGCGTGTCGCGCGCGCCCAGCCCGCACGGCAGGAGCCCGACGTCGGCACCGGCGGCGAGGAGCGCGTCCCACAGCGCTCCTGCCAGCTTGACCGGCACGAAGACCTCGAAGCCGTCCTCGCCCGTGTAACCGGTCCGCGCCACCAGCGCCTCGTGGCCGGCGACGCGAGCGGCGGCGATGGCGTAGTAGCCGATGGCACCGAGCTCGAGGTCGGTCAGCCGACTCACGATCGCCGCGGACGCCGGCCCCTGGACCGCCATGAGCGCCGTCTCGGCGGTCCGGTCGTCGAAGCGCGCGACGAAGCCGTGGAGGCGGGTCCGCAGCTCCGCGGCGACCGTCTCCGCGTTCGCCGCGTTGGCGACGACGAGGTAGCGCCGCTCGCCGGGCCGCGGGTCGGGCAGGCGGTAGACGATCAGGTCGTCGATGACGCCACCGTCGGGGGCGCAGATCATGGTGTAGTGGGCCCGACCCGGGACGAGCGCGGGCGGGTCACCGACCAGGGCGTGGGCGAGCGCCTCGCCGGCCTGCCGCCCCTCGACCCACAGCTCGCCCATGTGGCAGAGGTCGAAGAGCCCGGCGCGCGCCCGGACGGCGCGGTGCTCGTCGATGATGCCGCCGTACTGGACCGGCATCTCCCAGCCGCCGAACTCCGTGAAGCGCGCGCCCAGGGCGCGGTGTCGGTCGGCGAGCGGGCTGCTTCGCGTCACGCGGGGGAGCTCTCCCCCGCACGGGTGCCGAGCCCCTCGGCCGCCTGCCCCACGAGGGCCCGCTCCGTCTCGAACATGGGAAAGCCCGCCGTCGCCGCGAAGTCCACCCAGCGGACCTCCTCGAACTCCCGGTCGTGCCGGGCGAGGTCGCCGCCGACCGCCTCCATCAGGAAGTAGTGGACCGTCTTGAAGTAGCGCGTACCGGCGCGCACGAAGACATAGTGGATGTCCGGCAGTGGCCCGAGGATGCGGACCTGCAGGCCGGTCTCCTCGCCCACCTCGCGCAGCGCCGTGGCGTGGGCCGCTTCCCCCGGCTGCGGCGTCCCCTTGGGAAGGCTCCAGACGACGCCGGCGCGCTCACGGGTGCGCCGACCGAGGACGAGCTGATCGCGGCCGTCACGGTGACGGACGACGACCCCGCCGGCGGAGGTCGCGCGCGCCGACCTCAGGCGCGCCACCGAACCGCGCGTTCGGCCGGCGCCCAGGTGATGCGGAACGAAGGGCGAAGCCGACCGCACACCACCGGCCGGCGAGGGGCGGGACGGGCGCCGCCGGCGCCCGTACGAAGGCAGGCCACCAGCGCACGACGCTGCGACTCCGCGAGGCGGGCCGCGGCCGCCGGCACGGGGCCGGGCAGGAGCCGGTGAAGGCCGAGGTGACGTTCGCGGGTACGCCGCGAGGGACGCACGAAGCGGGTGGCGGGGACGGCCAGTTGCCGGTTGCCGGGGCTGCGCTGCATGGTCCTCATCGTACCGAATCAGCGCCTCTTTGCAAGCAAGGCACGAAGTCGCTCGGCCGCCTCGGAGGAGAGACCGCCGCGGCCCTCGGCCAGGGCGATCTCCCGACGCGCCGCCGCCGCGTAGAGCTCGAGGGCCCCCGGCGCCAGCCGCCGCATCGCCTCCACGTGCGCCTCGACGGTGCCCGCGTCGCCGCGCACGATCGGGCCGGTCTGGGCGGCGGCGATCCCCAGCGCCTCGGCGTTGGCCAGGCTCTGGCGGATCAGCGGAGCGTAGACGGCCAGGGCGCCCGCCTCGTCCAGGCCGGCGCCGCGGGCGAGCAGGGCGATCGCGTCGAGGAGGGCGACGAAGCCCCCGGCGGCGAGGACCGCCGCCGCGTGGTACGCCGCCTTCCCGCCCGCCTCAATGCGGACCGGCACCGCGCCGATCGCCTCGGCCAGGTCGGCCAGGAGCGCGACCAGCGGCTCGTCGCCCTCGAGCGCCACGGTCGCGCCCTCCAGGTCATGCAGCGCACGCTCGAGCTCGGCGAAAGCGACGAGCGGGTGGAAGCTCGCCACCATCGTGCCCGCCGCCTGGGCCGGCGCCAGGACCGCCGCCGGGAGGAGACCGCTGGTGTGGACCAGCGACTGG
This sequence comes from Chloroflexi bacterium GWC2_73_18, assembly GCA_001794945.1. Classification (GTDB taxonomy): domain Bacteria; phylum Chloroflexota; class Limnocylindria; order Limnocylindrales; family CSP1-4; genus GWC2-73-18. Next base: position 60,161 of record MGMJ01000053.1, on the reverse strand, counting down.
CCGCTGTAGAGGCGGAGCTCCGCGGTCAGCGGGCCGATGGCGTCGTCCGGGACGGCGAGGAAGATCAGGTCTACGGCGTCGAGGAAGCCCTCCGGACCGGTGACGCCGATCGCCCCGGGCACCAGCGCGCCGAAGCGCGCGCGCCGCTCCGCATCGCGCGAGGCGACCGCGGCCACCGGCCAGCCGGCGCGCTGGAAGGCGACGCCGAGGACGGTGCCGACCCTCCCGGCTCCCACGATGCCGATGCGCGGACGACCGAGCCCGTGGTCGCGCCCGTGGGAGTGCCCGTGCTCGCGCTCGTGCTCGTGGGCGTCCGTCCCCGGCGGCGTCTGTCGCGCGGCAGCGACAGGCTCGGCGTGGGCCGCGGGCTCGGGCGGACGATCGTCCCAGGCGCGCACGGCGGTCGGACCTCGTTGGAACGGGTGGGCGGTCGGGGCCATTCTCGCAGGTCGGGGGCGACCGGCACGGACGGCACGGGGCGGCGGGAGGTGCCCGACCCGGGACGACTGGCGTGCGCCCGTGGCGTCGGGGTCGAGGCGCCGGTCCCCCCGAAGCGGCGTTCCCGTTGACGTCCCCACCCCACGGGCGCTCGTCAATCCGCTCGGGACCCGTCCGGTCCGGCGTACTTCCCCGCGCACGCCTCGAGCGTCACGACCGCCGCCGCCCCCCAGGGCGGCGACGCGGCGCAAGGATGCGCCCCATCACGCCGCTCCACCATCCGTAGACTTACGGAATTCGCAGGGTCCCACGGCGCCGCTTGGGTGCCGTCACTCCTCGAAACGCGCGACCCCGCGCCGGAACGCGTAGCGGACCAGCTCGGCCCGCCCGCGCAGGCCGAGTTTGCGCATCAGGTTGGCGAGGTGCGTCTCGGCGGTCCGCCGACCGATGACGAGGCGGGCGGCGATCACGCTGGCGCTCAGCCCCTCGGCGGCCAGGTGGAAGACCTCGCGCTCGCGCGGGGTGAGCAGCTGGTACGGATCGCCGCCGGCCGCCTGGGCGCGCTGGCGGTACCCCACCACCGCTTCGTCGGAGAGCGGCGGACCGAGGTAGGTCCGGCCGGCGGCGACCTCGCGGATCGCGTGCAGGAGCTCGTCCGCGGTCGACTCCTTGAGCAGGTACGCCCGGGCCCCCGCCTGCAGCGCCTCCGAGACGTAGGCCGGATCGGCGTGCATCGAGAGGATGACGACGCGCGTGCGCGGCGAGCGCCGCGCCGCCAGGCGCAGCACCTCGAGCCCCGGGAGACCGGGCAACACGAGGTCGAGGACGAGCACGTCGGGGCGGAGCAGCTCGACGAGCCGGGCCGCCTGCGGACCGTCGGCCGCCTCGCCGATCAGGCGCAGCCCCGGCTCCGCTTCGAGCAGCGCCCGCAGGCCCTGGCGCACGACGTGGTGATCCTCGGCCAGCAGGATCGAGATGGTCACCTCGACGCCCCGCCGACCGCTTCACCGGCAGCAGGCCGCCGCCCGCCGCCCTGCAGCGGGATCTCGACCTCGACGATCGTCCCTGTCCCGGGCCCCGAGCTGACCGCCAGCCGGCCGCCCAGCAGGGCGACCCGCTCTCGCATCCCGGCCAGCCCGGAGGCGGCGCCGGGCGCCGGGGCCGCCTGCGGGTCGAAACCGCGACCCTCGTCGCGGATCTCGACCCGCAGCGCGCGCGTCCCGGCTCGGACGCGCAGACGGACGTCGGCGACATCGGCGTGGCGGGCAGCGTTGGTGAGCGCCTCCTGGACGACGCGGTAGGCGGCCGTCTCGACCTGGGCGGGGAGGCGCCGCTCCAAGCCCTTCTGCTCGAAGTCGACGCGGAGCCCGCCCTGGCCCGCGTAGCGCTCCACCAGCCAGAGGAGCGCCGGGAGCAGCCCAAGGTCGTCGAGCATCGCCGGCCTCAGCTCGAGCGAGAGACCTCGCACCCGCGCGATCAGCTCGTTGACCTGCCCGCGGGCCTGCGCGAGCGCCGCGCCGCGATCGGCGGCCGCGGCTCGTTCGGTCGCCCCGAGCGCGAGATTGATGGCCGTCAGCGCCTGCCCGACCTCGTCGTGCAGCTCGCGGGCGAGGTGACGTCGTTCGGCCTCCTGGATCTCCATCAGGCGGCGCGAAAGCTGCTGGAGCTGCTCGCGTCCCGCCCGCAGCTCCGCGAAGAGCCGGCCGTGCTGGATGGCGACGCCGGCCTGGTCGGCGAACGCCTGCAGACGCTCCGCGTCCGATTCGCGGAAGAAGCCCGCCTGCGCGCTGTCGAGGTTGAGGAAGCCGATGACATCGCCTTCCACGCGGATCGCCGCACCCAGGTAGGAGCGTATCCAGCGGAGCCGCGGCAGCCCGGTCCAGGCGGGGTTCGTGCGCGTGTCGGCGACGAGGGCCGGTCTCCCGTCGCGCGTCATCTGCAGCAGGAGCGGCATCGTCTCGAGACGGATCCGCAGATCGACGACGTGGCGTTCCAGCCCGAGCTCCGCGTAGCCGCGGTGCCGGACGACCCGCGCAACGCCGTTCTCGACGAGCATGACGTCGGCGGTATCGTGTGCGACGACCCGCCTGACGTCGGCCAGGATCCGGTCGAGCACGTCGTCGACCTCCAGCGCGCTGTTGAGGGCGGCGGCGCTGTCGCCCAGCGCCTCGGCGAATCCGCGCTGCTCTCGCTCGGCCTCCTCGCTGGCGCGCCGGGCCAGCGCCGCGCCGAGGGCGCTGGCGACGCTGCGCAGGGCCTCCACCTCGGCCGCCGACCAGCTCCGCTCGACCGCGTCGTCGGCCAGTCCCAGTACCCCCCACCACTCGCCGCCGCAGAAGACCGGGACGGCCGCGAACGAGCCGACCCCCCGCGCCACCGCGGCCCGCCGTTCCCCGGCCGGAAGCTGACTGACCGTCTCCACCACGGGTCGTCCGGCGCGGAACGCGGCGACCCAGCGCCCCCGCGCGCCGCCCGGGTAGCGGCGCGGGCGTTCGGCCGCCGGCCAGCCGCCCCTGGCCGGGTCCGGCCACACGTGGCGCATCCGGTAGGTCGGACCACCGATGACCGGGTCGTTCTCCAAGACGTAGGCCCGCGCCGCCCCCGCGGCACCGCCGAGCGAGGCGAGCACCGCCGGGAACGCCTCGTCGGGAGCGTCGCCCGCCAGCAACCGCTGGCTGACGTCGGCGAGCGCGGCGAGGATGGCGTCACGCCGCCGGAGCGCCCTCTCGGCCTCGCGGAGCGCGGTGATGTCGAGGATGACCCCCTGCGAGCGGCGCGGCCACGACGCGTCGTCGGCGTTCCAGCCGGTGTCGGCATCGTGGACCCAGACGACGCGGCCGTCGCGCGCGATGAGGCGGTACTCGCTCACGAACGGCTGGCCGGTGGCGTGGTGGCGCTCGATCTGGGCCACGACGCGGACGCGGTCGTCGGGGTGGAGTCGGCGCTGGAGCAGCCCCGCGTCGCTCAGCCACTCCTCGGGGGAGAAACCGAGGATCGCCTCGATCTGCGGGCTGACATAGAGCGGACGGATCCCCTCGGGACCGATCTCGTCGAGGAAGACGATGGCCGGGATCTGCTCAACCAGGGCGCGATAGCGCGCCTCCGCGTCGCGGAGCCCCTGTTCCGCCTCTCGGCGATCGGTGATGTCGGTCATGGAGCCGCGCAGCATCACCGGCCGGCCGGCTTCGTCCCTCAGCGCCACCGCGTCGTCGCGGAACCAGCGGACCCGGCCGTCGCGCTGGAGGAGCCGGTACTCGAGCGGTGCCGTCTCGCCGGTCTCCCGCGTGCGCGCGACCGCGGCGAGGACGCGGGCGCGGTCGTCCGCGTGGAGGCACTCGCTCCACAGCTCCGGGCGCGCGAGCCACTCCACGGCCGTGTAGCCCAGGAGGGATTCGAGCTCGGGACTCACGTAGAGCGTGCTGACGACCTCGTCGAGCGCCGCCAGGTAGCTGACCGTCGGGATCTCCTCGACGAGGCCGCGGTAAGCCGCCCCCACCGCGGCGGTCGGCTCGCCCTCGAGCGCGGCGGTGCCCGGCGCGGTGGGGCCGCCCCTCTCCTCCTCGATCTTCGTGCGCCTGACGTGGGGCGGCATGCAGGGCCCTCCACCTCGACCGCGGCGCCCGACCCCCGACCCGCGCCGCGGATCACGCAATGGTACGTGGCCGCCCGCCGCTACGAGCGCGGGCGAGAGACAGAGCCCCGCCATGTCGCCGCTGCCGGCGACTCGGCACCGGCCCTCGCGGCCGGCCTCGCCGCGGTGGGGGCCTGCCCGGCCGGCCTTCGGCCGACGTTCTGCGCAGTAGATCAAAGCCCAGCCCTCGGCCACCTATCGGGGAGGTAGGCGAGCGTTCGGGCGGGGGCGCGCGTCCAGGGCGGTGGGCGAGACCAGGGCCCCGCGCCGGTCCCCTTCCGGGGCGGGAGCCGCGGCCCCCCAGGTGCCCCCTGGCAGCCGGCAGGACGGTTCAGACCGGGGCCCTGCGTCTTCGTTCCGTCGCCCGGTCGATGCGCTACGTGGCCCTGGGCGGCCCTGGGCGCGTTGGGGCGGGTCGACGCGGGGTTTGTCCTGGCCAGCAGAACGCGAGCCGGCCAGCCCACCCCACCGCCCACGCCGTTGCCGCCGCCCACGAGAGCCGCCGCCGAGCCGGCCCGCCCTGGGAGGCCCTCCACCTCGACCGCGGCGCCCGACCACGACCCGGGCCGCGGGTGACGCAATGGTACGTGGCCGCCCGCCGCTACGAGCGCGGGCGAGAGAAGAACCTAGACGCGACCCTTCGGGACGGTGAACCAGTAGGTCTTGTTGAAGACGATCTTGCCGAGGTGCCAGATGCGGTTCGGCTTCGGGGGATGCGGCGGGTTCAGGTAGTCGAAGCGGAGGAGCGTCCCCTTCCCGTCCCCGATCTCGAAGAAGCAGACGACCTTGCCCTGGTAGTTGCCGGCCTTCGCGTCGGGTTCGCGGCCGCGGACCGAGGCGGCGATCCGCTCGGCCACGACCGGAGCCTCGAAGTGGGCCGTCGAGCCGGCCTTGGAGATCGGCAGGTCGGTCGCGTCGCCGATGGCGTAGACGTTCGGCCGCCCGCCGACCTGGAGGGTGTGCTGGTCGGTGGGGAGCCAGCCGGACGGCGGCGCGAGGCCGCTGTCGATGACGACCCTGGCGCCCCTATGCGGCGGCACGAGCACGAGCAGGTCGTAGGCGAACTCCTCGCCCTCGAGGCTCTGCACCACCCTGCGCTCGGGGTCGATCGTCTCGATGTTGACGAAGGTGTGCAGCTCGATCCCCTTCTGCTCCAGGATCGGCGTCGCCATCTCGCTCACCGTCTCGATGGTGAAGGCACGCCCGATCGGCGAGCAGAAGTGGACCTCCGAGCGCCCGCGCAGCCCGCGCTCCCGCAGCTCGGCCTCGATGAGGAAGGCGACCTCGAGCGGCGCCGGCGGGCACTTGTAGGGCATGCCGGCGATGCCGATGACGACCTTTCCGCCGGTGAAGGCGTCGAGCGCCCGGCGGAGACGGAGCGCCGCCTCGGCGGTGTAGAAGTGGTGGGCTTCCTGGTCGAAGAAGGGGATCTCCTCGGGCACGATCCGCGAGCCGGTCGCCAGCACCAGGTGATCGTAGGGGAGGCGGCGGCCGTCCTCGAGGGTGACCGTGCGCGCCGCCTCGTCGATGCGCGAGGCGGCGCCGACGACCAGCTCGACCCGGCGGTCGAGGAGGGAGCGCTCGGGCCGCTGGAGACGCTCGGCCCGCTCGTGGCCCATGGCGATGTACATGAAGCCGGGCTGGTAAGTGTGCTGCCCGGTCTGGTCGACCACCGTGACGCTGACGTCACGGCTCTCGATCGGACCGCGCAGCTTCTTCGCCAGCAGGTTGGCGGTGAGCGTCCCGCCGACGCCGCCACCGAGGATGAGGATCCGCTGCACGGGGGGCTCTCCTTCGCTAGCGGCGCTTCTCCACGACCAACTCGTCGTAGCCCTCGCGCTCGAAGGCGCCGATCAGCCGGTGGCCGGCTTTCTCGACCCACTTGGGGATATCCACCTTCGAGCCCCGGTCGCTCGAGCGGACGGCGATCACGTCGCCGACCTGCCCCTCGCGGATCGCCCGGATCAGCTCCATCAGGGGGCCGGGGCAGAAGCTGCCCCGCGCGTCGATGGTGCGGGTGATCGTCGGCTCGGTCGTCGTTTCGGTCATCTAGGTTCCTTCCTTTCGGTAGCGGGCCGGCGCGGGGCCGGGCGACCTGGCCGCCGGTTTCTTTCAGATGAAGACGACCTGCCCCTCGCCCGCGTTCACCCAGAAGGCGGTGACGCCCTCCACGCCGTCGACGAGCGGATCGAGGTCGGACGGTTCGAGGTCGAGCAGGTCCATCGAGAGCGAGCAGGCCTCGATCCGGACGTCGCCCAGCTCCTTGGCCTGGCGGAGCGTCTCGGCCCAGCTCGCCTGGCCGGCCTTCGCCAGCGCGTCGACCGCGGCGCGGCCCTCGGCGCCCGCCTCGGGGGCGAGGCCGTGGTCCCCGGCGATCCGGTCGGCGCGGAAGGCATCGAGCGCCCAGTACTGCAGGAAGATGTGGACCGGTCGGCCGAGCGCCGCGGCGCCGGCCGTCAGCACGGCGGCGGCCTGGAGCTTGTCATCGGTCCCGGAGAAGAGGACCAGGGCGAGGCGTTCTTCCATGGAGGGCTCCTCAGGCGGTGACGGTGGCGGCCCCAGTCGTCTCGACCGGCTCGTCGGTCAGGTCGGCGAGCCGGGTGAGCCGGCGCCGCAGGACGCGGCGCATCAGCTCGCAGGCGACGAGGACATCGGGGTCGGTGATGGCGTAGCGGACGTCCCGGCCGCGCCGCTCGGCTTCCACGAGACCGGCGGCACGGAGGACCGAGAGGTGCTGCGAGACGTTCGGCTGGCTGATCCCGAGCTCCTCGGCGAGCCGGCCCACCTCGAGCGGTCCATCGGCCAGGCGGTGGATGATCTCCAGGCGGCGGGGGCTGGAGAGCGCCTTTAGCACCTCGGCCTGGAGCACGTCGATGGCGTCCATGGCGCCACTATCGGCCTATGCGCAGATGCGCATCAGTGCGTTCCGGCCCGGTCTCCCGAGCCATGCGGCCCGGGCCATTCGGCCGATCCGGCGGCTCCTGGCGGGGGCCGGGGCTTCTCAGGCGGCGCGCCGCCCTCCCGCGCGGGCCGCATCGGCCGCCGCCCAGGCGCCGACGCGGCGCCGGATCGCCCGGCAGACGCCGGGGAGCGCGGCGGCGACGGCCGCGCTCAGGTCGGTCCCCAGCGCGAGCGACGCGGGCTGCGCGCCGACGACCCGGACGCGGCGCGGTAGGGCGCCGGTGACCAGGAGCGCCCCGAGCAGCTCGCGGGCCCCCAGGTCGTGGACGCCCATCGCCGTCCCGTGGCGCACCAGCCGCCGCCCGTCCAGGTCGATCCGCGTGCCCGGCGCGCGCCCCGCCTCGATCGCGTCGACGACGACCAGGCCGTCGAGGCCGGCGACGTACGGCAGGAGGCCGAGCCCGACCGTGCCGCCGTCGATCAGCTCCAGCGACCCGGGGCCGGCGTCCGGCGGCTCGGCCCGCAGGCGTTCCACGACCATGGCGCCGAGCGCCTCGTCGCCCTGCAGCCGGTTGCCCAACCCGAGGACGGCGTAGCGCGGCCGGCGGTCGGCCACCCTCACACCGTCCGGTTGGCGAGGCGGAGCTGGCGCGTCGTCCAGGCCGCCAGGTTGCGGAGCCGCCGTGCGTCAAGGCGGTCGCAGGCCCAGCCCCAGTGGATCGAGACGACGTCGCCAGCGGCCACGCCGTCGACGAAGCCGGTCCCGTCGAGCCAGCGCTGCACCAGCTCGGGCCGCCGCTCCCCGAGGCGCATCTTCCCCTCGACGAGGGTGAGCGGCGCCACATCGACGAGCAGGCGCTCGCCCTCGACCGAGCGGACCTCGCCCCAGCGGATCCGGCAGGCGTCCATCACCCCGAGCGCCCCGTCGAGGGCGCCACTCCGCATCAACCCGAGCCGCGGGAAGACGTCGAAGACGTGGAAGGCGTGGACCGGGTGCGCCCCGGCCGGCGCCTTGGTGGCGAGCCAGCGCCAGCCCTCGGGGCGGAGGCGCGGGCGGAAACGCTCCCCGAGCGAGTCGTGGAGCGCCGCCGCGGGAACGCGACGGAGCAGCTCGTTGCCGAGCCAGTACGCCTCCACCACGGTGGCGTCGAGCGGGTCGGCGATCCCGTTGGCGCGGGCGATCAGATCGAGATACGGGTAGGCGCCCTCGAAGCCCTGCGCCAGCTGGCGCAGGTCGCCGTCGTCCCCCGCCACGGCGGCATCGAGGAGCCCGCGCGCGTCGTCGGGTCCGCAGTAGCCGAGCCGGTTGGGCCCGAAGGCGTAGCGGGCGAAGAGGACCGGCCCGGGGACGCGGCCGTCCGGCATGCCGTCTCCCGGTCCCCCGTTCAGGCGGTCGCCGCGGCCCGGGCCGCCCGGCGCCGCAGGGCCAGCCAGCCGACCATCGCCGCGGCGCCGGCGATCAGCACGTAGCCGCCGACGACCGCCGGCTGCGGGGCGGTCCCGGAGCCCGCCGCCTGGAGCGCCGCGGTCACCACGGCTCCCACCACGAGAACGCTCGCCACGACGCTCGCCGGGGCGCGCTGCAGCGCGGCGTACCAGGTGGCCACGTAGCCGGTCAGGATCAGGCCGGTGACGACCGACCACGCCCACCCGGCGGCGCTCACCTCGACGAGCGCGCCGAGCCGGCCGGTGGCGGCCAGGTAGCCGGCCAGGAAGACGAGCCCGAAGCCCATCCGCGCGGCGGCGGCGATGCCGGAGGGAACCGAGGCGAGCAGCCGCTTCGCCACGATCACCTCGAGCGCCCACAGGAGCGTGGCCGCGGCCATCAGCGTCTCGCCGCTCCCCCAGCGGAGGCCGGCCGGCGGCAGCACGATCGCCTGCCCGGCCAGCAGGAGCGCCAGGGCCGCCACCTGCGCCCGGCCCAGCCGCTCGCCGAGGAACGGGACGGCGAGGAGGGCGACCCAGACGAAGAGCGTCTTGTGGATGAAGGCGGCGCTCGGCGCGCTCGCCTGGGCGAGCCCGTTGAAGAACAGGAGGAACGGGATCCCGCCGCCGATGACGCCCAGGACGAGGAGCCCGCCCCACTGCCGCGGTCGGAGAGGGCGCCGATCGAGGCGCGCCCCGCCGGTGGCGAGCGCGATCAGGACGAGCGCAGCCACCCCGTTCTTGAGCGTCGTGTAAACGGCCGCGTCGGGGACCTGCCTGACGGCGAAGGCGTTGAGGTAGATCGCCAGGCCGCTGATGAGGGCGGTGGCGACGGCGAGCCCGACACCCCAGGCCGCGGTGGCGGGGATTCGCGGGGGACGCGGCCTTGCCTGCTCAGGACGGGGCGGCATCGTCGACTCCTTTCTCACGTTCGACCAGACGGAGTGCCTCGAGTAGCGCCGAGCGGATCTCGCCGGCCTCCTCGGCGCTGAGGCGTTGCACGATCGTGCCGGCGGCGACCATCACCCACTCCCCGGGGGCGATCCCCGGGTAGAGGAGCGTGGAGGCACGGCGGGTGCGGCCCTCGCTGAGGACGGCCGCTCCGCCCGCGTCGACGGCCACCACCTGCGCCGGGAACGAGACGCACATGGGGCTAGCGCCTCCGTGCCCGGATCTCGAGACCCGGGCCGTCGCGCCGCGGCAGCGGCCAGCCGCACCCCGGACAGAAGGGGGCAGCCGGGTCGGGCACGACGGCGACGGCGCAGGCGGGGCAGTCGACCGGATCGATGCGGAGCTCGACCGGCAGCTCACCCAGCCCGCGGGCGCGCAGCGCCAGCTCGAGGTGGAACCGGGCCGCCTCGCCGCCGACCCGCACGGGGTCGCTGATGTGCAGCTCGAGCGCGGCCGGGGCGGACGCCCTCCGCAGCGCGCCGTCCAGGGCTGCCTCGATCAGGCCCGCCTCATGCATCGACGTCGTCCTCCGCGGCCTCGCCGGGGTGGCCCAGCCAGCGGGTCTTCCAGCCGGTCACGATACTCGAGAGGAGGCCGTTGCGCTCGACCAGGTCGGTCAGCACCGAGCTGTAGACGTGGTGGACGGTGAAGACCAGGAAGAGGAAGGTCAGGATGTAGTGCAGGAGGCGGACGGTCATGATGCCGCCCGGCACGAACCCGACGATCCAGCCGAAGAGCGCCTGCACCGGTCCCACCCCGGCGATCCAGCCGAAGAGGAGGAGGCCGGTCAGGATCTGGCCGGCGAAGCCAGCGTAGACGACGAGGTAGGCGACGGCCGCCAGCGCGTTGTGCCCCATCCCCGGCGGCGGTTCCAGGCGGCGCAGACCGTAGAAGCGCCCCGTCTCGGCGAGGTTGCGCCACTGCGGCCGCGTGTGCGGAACCAGCGCCCGCCAGGAGGCGTACCCGTTGCCGGCGAAGGCCCAGTAGACGCGCAGCCCGACGGCGATGGTGAAGACGATGGCGAAGAGCTCGTGGACGAAGCGGACCTGTGCCATCAGCGCCGCGGCGGTGTCCCCCGCGGCCGGGCTCAGGAAGGGCCCGTGGATGTAGAGCCCCGTGATCGTGAGCACCACCATCGAGACGACGACCGTCCAGTGGACGACCCGGACGAGCGGCTCCCAGACGTAGACCCGCTCGCCGAGGACCCGCTCGGCCATCTCAGGCGACCTCCACGCGGACCCGCTCGCGCCCCCGCGCATCGACGACGTGGACGGCGCAGGCGACACAGGGATCGAAGCTGTGGATCGTGCGCAGGAGCTCGAGGGGACGTTCCGGCTCCGCGACCGGCGTGCCGGCGAGCGCCGCCTCGAAGGGACCGGGCTGGCCGGCGGCGTCGCGCGGCCCGGCGTTCCAGGTGCTCGGCACGATCGCCTGGTAGCCGGCGATCCGGCCGGCCTCGATGCGGACCCAGTGGCCGAGCGAACCGCGCGGCGCCTCGTGCGCTCCCCACCCCTCCGCCTCGGCCGGCCAGGTCGACGGCTCCCAGCGACTCCCGTCGTGGATCCGCAGGTCGCCGCTCATCATGTTGTGCGCCAGCCCGTCGAGCCAGCCGTCCATCAGGTCGAGCAGGTAGGCGGTCTCGACCGCTCGGGCGGCGACGCGTCCGAGCGTCGAGAGGAGCGCTGCGGGCTGTGCGCCCAGGTCCTGCAGGACGCCGTCGACGAGTTCGCGCACGCGAGGCACACCACCGGCATAGGCGACCAGCATCCGGGCCAGGGGACCGACCTCCATCACCTTCCCCTCGTAGCGCGGCGCCTTGAGCCAGGAGTACTTGGCGTCCCGCTGGAGCTCGGTGTAGGGCGGCGTCGGGCCCGTGTAATGCGGCGTCGTCTCGCCGTCCCAGGGGTGGCGCACTTCGGCGTCGCCGCCGCTGTAGTCGTAGTAGGAGCGCGCGATCGACTCGGTGATCCTCGCCTGGTCGAGCGGGTGGACCGTCGCGAGGTCCCCGCCCAGGACGATACCGCGCGGGAAGTCGAACGTGCTCGGGTCGCCGATGCTGCCGCGCGGCAGGCCGCCGTAGGCGAGGTAGTTGCGATGCCCGGCGCCAAGGGCGAACCAGTCGGGGTAGAAGCCGGCGACCGCCTTGACGTCAGGGATGTAGACCTGCTCGACGAAGGCACGCATCGCCTGGATCCGCTCGGCGATGAAGCCGATCCGCTCCAGGTTGAGCGCCTCCGGCTCGTTGGGGTCGATCGCCGTCGCCATGCCGCCGACCAGGTAGGTCTGCGGGTGCGGGTTCTTGCCGCCGAGGACGGCGTGGACGCGGATGACGTCGCGCTGCCAGTCGAGCGCCTCCAGGTAGTGGGCGACCGCCAGCAGGTTCGCCTCGGGCGGCAGCCGGTAGGCGGGGTGGCCCCAGTAGCCGCTGGCGAAGAGGCTGAGCTGGCCGCTCGCCACCACCCGCTCGAGGCGCTCGCGCACCTGGCGGAAGTAGCCGGCCGACGACTTCGGCCAGTCCGAAAGGCTCGCCGCCAGGCGCGCGGTGGCGGCCGGGTCGGCGCGCAGCGCGCTCGTCACGTCGACCCAGTCGAGCGCGTGCAGGTGGTAGAAGTGGACGACGTGGTCCTGGATCTGCTGCGCGCCCGCCATCAGGCTGCGGATGAGACGGGCGTTGGGCGGGATCTCGATCCGGAGCGCGTCCTCGACCGCGCGCACCGAGGCGAGGGCGTGGACGGTGGTGCAGACGCCGCAGATCCGCTGCGCCCAGATCCATGCCTCGCGCGGGTCGCGGCCGCGCAGGATCAGCTCCATGCCGCGGAACATCGTGCCGCTCGACCAGGCCTCCGCGACCTGGCCGCCCTCCACCTTCGCCTCGATGCGCAGGTGTCCTTCGATGCGCGTGACCGGATCGATGATGACGTTCGGCATCGGGGTGCCCTCAGCTCAGGCCGGCGCAGGCCGGCGGCTCCGCGGCAGGAGGTTCGGCAGGTGGCCCGGTCGGGGGCGTTTCCGCGGGCGGTTCGACCGGGCCCGGCTCGAGCGGGCCCGGCACGACCCGGCCGGCGGCGTCGAGCGTCGCCCGGTGCCGCGCACGCCGGTGCTGGATCGCCTTCCCCGCCCCGTGCAGGACGGTGAGGCCGGCGACCGCCCCGACCAGCCCCACCCCGAGCGTCTGGGCGTCGATGTCGACCCCGATCATGTGCACGTCGGGGAGCCGCGCGTAGAAGGGGCTCATCGTCGCCCAGAAGTCCGGTGACGCGCAGGCGATGCAGCCATGCCCCGCCTTGACCGGCCAGCTCGTCCCGTCGTTCCAGCGAACGGTCGGGCAGTTGTAGGTCGCCTGCGGTCCCTTGCAGCCCATCTTGTAGAGGCACCAGCCCCTCCGGTGGCCCTCGTCCCCCCACGCCTCGACGTAGCGACCGGCGTCGAAGTGGGCACGCCGCTCGCACTGGTCGTGGACGACGTGCCCGTAGGCGAAGAGGGGCCGCTTGTAGCGATCGAGCGCTGGCGGCTCGCCGAAGGTCAGGTAGTGGACCAGGACCGCCGCCGTGTTGGCGACGTTATGTGGGCAGCCGCCCAGGTTGATGAGCGCCGGCAGGCCGGGGACCGCGGCGTCGACGCCGACCGCGCCGGTCGGCCCCTGGGCGACGAGGCCGCCGTCCCAGGCGCACGCGCCGATGGCGATCGTCAAGGCCGCGTCGCGGCAGACCTCGCCGACCAGGTCGAGCGCGGTGCGGCCGCCGATGGTGCAGTAGATGCCGCCCTCGGCGATCGGGATGGCGCCCTCGACGATGGCGACGTAGTCGCCCCGGTGCTCGCGCCGGACGCGTTCGACGACCTCCTCGGCGGCCCGGCCGGCGCCGGCCATGATCGTCTCGTGGTACTCGAGCGAGACCGCCTCGAGGACCAACTCGGCGATGTCGGGGTGGCTCGACCGCAGCATCGACATGGTGTTGCCGGTGCAATCCTGGAACTCGCGCCAGACGACGACCGGTTTCGGCTTCGTCTCCAGGGCACGGGCGATTCGCGGCGCGTAGCTCGCCGGCAGCGCGAGCGTCGCCGCCATGGCAGTGCAGAACCGCAGGAAGCGCCGGCGCGAGACGCCGCGCCGGGCGAGCTCCTCGAAGAGGGTGAGCGGCCTCGCGTCCAGCGTCGTCGAGCCGACCACGGCACACTCCTCCAGGTACGGGCCAATGAGGTCGGGGCCCGCCCTTGGGCAGCGTGCCCCGGCCAGACGGAATCTGGCAAACGCCGGGGCCCGGGCCCAAGTGCCATCGGACCGGTCCGGGCCGGTCCACGGCGGGCCGGCAGGGGACCGAACGGCCCGGTCCGGATGGTCACGCCGCCGGCCTGCTCAGGGCCGTGCCAGCAACGTCTCCACCTGGCGGGCGACGACGACGTCTTCCCGGGCCTCGATGCGCATCACGGCGACCGCCGCCCCGGGCCGGCTCAGGACGGCGTCCGCCTCCACCTCGCGGGCGGGGACGGGAGCGATGCCGAGCGGCCCGAGCCGGGCGACGATCGCGGCGCGGACCGTGCCGGCATGCTCACCGATGCCGCCGCTGAAGACGAGCCCGTCGAACCGCGGCAGCGAGGTCGCCACGGCCGCGATCCCGGCCGCGGCGCGGCGCGCGAACATGTCGAGGGCGAGGACGGCGCGCTCGTCACCGGCGGCCGCCGCCGGCAGCAGCTCACGCGTGTCAGCCGTGCGCCCGGAAACCCCCAGCAGCCCGGAGCGATGGTCGAGCGCGTCGGTCAGTCCGTCGAGGTCGAGCCGGCCGTCCCGGAGCACGGCGAGCAGGATGCCGGGATCGATCGAGCCTGCCCGGGTCCCCATCATCAGGCCCTCCAGCGGCGTCAGCCCCATCGACGTGTCGAGCGAACGAGCGCCCCACGTCGCCGTGACCGAGCAGCCACTGCCGAGGTGTGCCACGACCAGCCCCAGCCCGCTGGCGGGACGCCCGAGCAGCTCGGCCGCGCGCTCCACCGCCCAGGCGACCGCGAGGCCGTGGAAGCCGAAGCGCCGGATCCCCCATTCCGCGTACCAGGCCCAGGGCAGCGGATAGACGTGCGCGGCTGGCGCCAGCCCCGCGTGGAAGGCGGTATCGAAGACGGCGACGTGCGGAACGCCGGGCAGCGCCGCGAGCGCCGCCCGGATCGTCTCGGCGGCGATCCGGTTGTGCAGCGGCGCGAGTTCCCGGAGCGCTTCGATCCCCGCCAGCACCTCGCGGTCGATCCACACGGGGGCAGTGAAGCGCGTCCCGCCGTGGACCACGCGGTGCCCCACCGCCTCGATCGACCGGAGCGGGACGCCGCCGTCGCTCAGTCTCGCCAAGAGCGCCGCGACGTCGCCCGTTCGATCGGCTGCCCGGGTCGCGTCGGAGCCCCAGTCGGCGCCGGCGCGGAGGAGCGGATCCTCGCCGGGCGGTTCGAGGACGCTCGCCTTCAGCGAGCTCGATCCGGCGTTCAGGACGAGGATGCGCATCGCCGCGGGAGTCCACTGGCGGCGGACGGGCGCCTCAGCGCAGGCCGGCCAGCTCCTGAAGCCCCCGCCAGTTGGCGAGCCGGTCCTGGCGCGTGGCCTGGATCTCCGCCGTCGGCGTCCCGTCGGGGGCGAAGTGCGGAGCGAAGCGCCCCTCGGTGCGGGCGAAGGTGAGGAAGTCGACGACGGTACCGTCGGGGAGCTTCGTCCAGTCCTCGCGCAGCGCCGGGTTCCCCTGCAGCGAGAGGCGCTCCTTGATCGTCGATCCGCGGCGCGGGTCGTAGGTGAAGAGCGGGAAGGCGCGCGAGTCGACGGCGAGCTTGGCCTGGCGGGTCGAGGCGTCGTCGGCGATCCCGTGCTCCGGCTGGCACGCCGTGTAGGCCACGATCACCGCCGGACCGGGGTACTCGTTCGCCTCCATCACCGCGCGGTAGAAGTGGTTGATGTGGGCGGCGGTCGTCTGCGCCACGTAGACCTCGCCGTGCGCCATCAGGATCCGCGCCAGCTCCTTGCGCCGCTCGGGCCGCCCGTGGAGTTCGCGGCCGTAGGCGGAGAGCTTGGTGACCTGGCCGCCGAAGCTGGCGGTCGAGGCCTGCCCGCCGGTGTTCGAGTAGACCTGCGTGTCGAGGACGAGGACCTTGATGTCGGCGCCCGCGGCGACCATCCGCGAGAGCGACTGGAAGCCGATGTCGTACATCGCCCCGTCGCCGCCGAGGACCCAGAGGCGTCGCTCCGGGTGTCCCGCCTGGTCCCAGCGCGCGCGGATCCCCATCGCGTCGGCCGGGCCGTTCTCGAAGAGCGAGTTGGTCCAGGGCACGAGGTACGGGTTGAACGGGTAGGTGCTGCCGTA
>MGMJ01000053.1:39763-44466 GCA_001794945.1 Chloroflexi bacterium GWC2_73_18 | reverse complement strand
CCACCAGCATGCGGATGGCGGTCGCCTCCCCGCAGCCGGCGCACGAGCCGGCGCCGCCGACGTAGCCGACGGCATGCTCGCCGAGCATCAGGTCGGCGAGCGCCCGCTCGTTGCGGTACTCGGGGGGCGTCGGTGGCAACGAGCGGAAGAGGCGGCTGTCGCGCTGATAGCGCTCGAGCGTGCTCTCGCCGGTCGGCTCGGCCGGCACCTTGTCGATCATCACCAGCGCGTCGTACCCGAGCGCCGCGCAGACCTCGACGCACTCGGCGCAGCCCTTGCAGTGGATCGGCTCGACGAAGATGCCGAAGGCGGCCGGCTCGAGCCCTCTGCGCGCCGGCACCTCGGCGTACTTCTGGGTCCGCACGAAGTGGGCGCGCGCCGTCTCCGCCGCCAGCGCCGGGTCGGGCTGGGCCGCGGCGAACGCCTCGATCCTTCGCTCCGTCTCCGACTCCGGCAGGGCGATCCCCAGGATCGCCGTGTCAGGGCAGGCGTTGACGCAGGTCATGCAGCCGACGCACTTCTCGCGCAGGAAGTCGGGGATGCGCGGGGCGAGGTGGCTGAAGTCGCGCGTGGCGGCCGTGCCCGGCGGGATGACGCTGCGGGCGACGCCCATGTCGGCCGGCAGCTCGGCGTCGGCGACGCCCCGCCGGTAGGCGCCGATCACCGAGCGGTTGAAGTCCTCAACGTAAGCGTCGACGTCGAAGACGAGCTCCTCGGTCTCGGCGAGGCGTCCCTCGTGGACCTCCTTCGGTTCGCCGGCCTCCTTGACGAGACTCACGTCACTCACGCTCGGGTGCTCCGGCGATCTGGTGGATCACGTCCGTGGTGGAGAAGATCCCGACCGGCACCCGGCCGGCGTCGTCGACGACGACGAGCCGATGGACCCGCTGCTGCTCCATCAGCCGCACCGCTTCCTCCACCGAGGACGAGCGGCGGACGGTCAGGACCGGGCGGCTCATCAGGTGCCGCACCGAAAGCCCCGGCCAGCTCTTCCAGAGGTGCTCGGTCGCCCGCGCCCGGAGCAGGTCGCTCTGCGTCACGACGCCGACGAGGATCCCCGCCGCGTCGACGACGGGCAGGCCGCTGATCCGGTGCTCGTCGAGCAGCATCGCCGCCCTGGCCAGCGGCTCGTCTTCGTGGATGACGATGGGCTCGGGGGTCATCAGCTCGCCGACGGTCTGGCCGGCGCTCATCTCGTTCATCGGGACGCCTCCACGGCTCCGGCCAGCGATGCGGCCGCGAGCCACTCGCCGGCGAGCGCTCCGGTCACGTCGATCAGTCCATCGTAGGCGGCCTCCACGACCGCCAGGTTGGCCTCCACGACCGCCCCGCCGCGCTTGCCGAAGAAGCGCGTCAGCTGGCGGCGCACCGACGCCATCAGCGCCGCGCGGTCGAGCCCGGCCCGCTCCGCGAACGGCGAGACGCGCAGGAAGACACCGACGAGGGCGACACCCTGCATGCGCACGAGCAGGTCCGGTCGCGGCGCGTGCTCGCGCGCCAGGGCGACGGTGTCAAGGGCGAAGAGGCGGAGATGCCGCGCCAGGATCTCGGCGCGGACCGCCGCCGGCAGCGCCGCCCAGATCGCCTCGGGCTCCCGTACCTGCGTCTGCACGAAGACGGCGCCCCCGTCCACGAGGCCCTGCAGCGCGTCGCCCTGCTCGAAGGCGGCGAGATCGTGGAGCGGCACGAACTCGATCCGCTCGAGCTCGCCGTGCTGGCGGATCGGCTCGCCGGCGATCGTCAGATAGTAGGTCGTCGGCAGCCCCTTCTTCTCCGAACCGTAGCGCGGGTAGGCCTGAACGTGGAGCCCGAAGAGCTCGCCGACGAGCGTCGCCACCAGTTTGTTGGTGGTGACCGAGCCGAAGCCGCCGATCGAGTGGCCGCGCAGGCTGTAGGCGCCCGGCGGCCGGACGTCGAGCGCGACCGGCGCCAGCGCCAGCGGGTGGCGGATCCCGAGGGCGGCGTGACGCTGACGGCCGAGGCGCTCCGGATCGTCGAGCCAGTCGAAGACGGCGGCGAGGTCGCCTGCCGAGACGTCGCGCGAGCCGAGGCCGGCCGAGACGGAGACGACGCGCGGGATCGGTCGCCCCTCCGCCGCGGCATCGGCGAGCGCCGCCTTCAGCTCGCGGGTGAGCGGGTTGTCGGCAGCCGCCGGCTCGTCCGTCCGCTCCACCACGGCGACCGCCCGCCTGCCGGCCAGCAGCGCGGCGAGCCGGGCGGCGGGGAAGGGCCGGAAGCTCGTGACGGCGAGGCAGCCGACGCGGCGGCCATCGGCACGCAACCGGTCGATCACGGCGAGCGCCGTGTCAGCGATCGTGCCCATCGCCACCAGGACCGTCTCCGCGTCGTCGCATCGGTACGGGGCGACGAGACCGTAGCGCCGGCCGGTCAGCTCGGCCCACTCGTCCATCGCCCGCTCGGTCACCTCGGTGAGCCGGTCGTAGAAGGCGCGCTGAGCGATCCGCCCCTTCATGTAGCTGTCCTGGTTCTGGACGACGCCGGTCATCAGCGCCCGGTGCGGGTCGAAGAGGTCGCGCAGGCCCTCGCGCGGGTCACCCACGAACTCCCGGAGCAGCTCGTCCTCGGGCAGGACGACGTTCTCCATGGTGTGGGTCGTCAGGAAGCCGTCCTGGACGCAGAGGAAGGGCGTCTCCGTCTCCTCGGCGACACGCCGGCAGACGGCGGTCAGGTCGGCCGCCTCCTGGGCGTTGCGGGCGAAGAGGATCCCCCAGCCGGTGTCGGCCACGCCCATGACGTCGTCGTGGCCGGCGTGGATGTTGAGCGCCTGGCTGGTGAGAGCGCGCGCCCCCACGTGGAAGACGACCGGCAGGCGCTTGCCACTGATGACGTAGAGGACCTCCTTCATCAGGATCAGCCCCTGCCCGGCGGTGAAGTTCGTGACGCGCCCCCCGGCCAGGGCGAAGCCCTCGGCGGCGGAGGCCGACGAGTGCTCCGACTCGGGTTCGAGGAACCGGAGGGGCGTCCCCCACAGGTTCGTCTTCCCCTCCGCGACCGCGGCCTGGTAGATCGCCGCCATGGTGGTCGAGGGGGTGATCGGATAGGCGCAGGCCGCCTCGCTGATGCGGGTCTCGACGTGGGCGATCGCCTCGGATCCGTCGACGATGGCGGGGATGCCGCGGTAGCGCGGCGGGCGCGCGGTGGCAGGGGACGCGGATCTGGTCATCGCCTCCCCAGTTTGGGCGGTCCGCGCGAGGCGTGCAGGGCCGCCCGGCCCCCTCCGCCGTGCCGCTCGGACCCTACGGCAACGAAGGGGCCGTCGGTCCCGGGCGGTCAGGACCGCTGACCCTGACGCCCGGCAGGCTCCGGTGCGACCATGACGCTCGGGTCGTGGCGCCGCGCGACGGTGGTGGGCGCGGCCTCCGCCGCGGCCGGAAAGGAGCGCACCATGAACGCCGCCGACGTCGCCACCGTCAGCGGCCCGCACGCCGGCCTGCTCGACTGGCTGGCCAGCCACCGGATCGAGCACGAGCTCCACGAGCATCCGCTCACCTACACGGCGCGGGAGACGGCGCGGGCCGAGGGGGTCGATCCGGCGACCTTCGCCAAGACGCTCGGGATCGCCACCGACGACGGCCGCCACGCCCTGGTGGTGGTCGACGCGACCGACCAGGTCGACCTGGTCAAGGCGCGCCGCGTCCTCGACGCTGGCCGGGTCCGCCTCATGACCGAGGCAGAGCTGACGGAGTGGCTGCCCGGCTGCGACGTGGGCACCATGCCACCGGTCGGCGAGCTCTTCGGGCTCCCGGTCTACGCCGACTTCGCCGTCCGCGCGGACCCGGTCATCACCTTCCATGCGGGGAGCCACCGGTTCGCCGTGCTGGTCGACCGGGGCGCCTGGGAACGGGCCGCCCACGTCACCTACGGAGACCTCGCCATCGACGTCGACACCCGTCCCGCCTGGATCCGCTCGTAGCGTGGGCGCCCGGATGACGAACGAACGACGGCGGGCGACGATGGAGCCACCCGAGCGGCCGAGCGACCGGCTCACCCTCGTCTGGCTCGATGCCGACGAGGCGGTGATCCTGCGTTGGGCCGGCGGGCCGACGACCGTCCGGGTCGTCTCCGATGTGCCGGCGCACCGCCGCTCGACCGGCCACGTGCGTATCGACCCGGCGATCCGCCACGGCGGCGGGCGCGAGCAGGACGCCCACGAGCCGCACCGGATCGAGCACCTCCGTCGCTACCTGCACGAGGTGGCGGAGCGGATCGCGCCGGAGGACGACGTCGAGATCCTGGGTCCCGGCACGGTGCGCGAGCATCTCGAGCGGCTGCTCCGCGACGATGACCGCGCCCACGGCCGGACCCGCACCGTCAGGGGCGCGCCGTCGCCGCCGCTCACCCCGCGGCAGCTGCTGGCGCGCCTGCGCGCAGGGGCCGGCGCGACGCCGCCGCGGGGGATGCCCGGCGCGCGCTGAGCCGCCCGCGGACCGGGTCAGGCGACGAAGGCGACGGCGGCATAGCCGACGACGCGCCGCGGGTCGCCGCCGGGGACGTCGGCCGAGGTCGCCTCGGCGATCAGCTCGCCCCGTGTCGCGCCCATGGCGGCGGCGGCGCCCAGGGCGGCGAGGACCGGGTCGAGGCCGCAGAGCCCGCACACGAGGCCGGGGATCCCCTCGCCCCTAGCGCGCTCCTCGCGGCGGGCGAGCTCCCAGGGATCGAGCCCCAGGATGGGCACCAGCATG
>MGMJ01000053.1:29855-39751 GCA_001794945.1 Chloroflexi bacterium GWC2_73_18 | reverse complement strand
GACGAGCCGCTCCCCGGCGGCGCGCCGCCCGGCGAGGAAGCGCCCGAGCCGCTCGCCGGCCTCTCGGCAGGCGGCCGGCACCCGGCACGTGACGAGGAGGGGAACGATCCGGGCGGCGGGGCAGGCGCGCGCCAGCAGCGGCAGCTGGACCTCGATGGAGTGCTCGTCGCGGTGGGCGGCATCGTCGGCGGCGAAGGGCGGTCCGAGCGCCACGATCCGTTCGCCGAGCGCGCGGTCGACCTCGACCCGCCCGAGCGGCGTCCGCCACGGGCCGCCGGTCCAGGCCGCCACGCCCTGCACCCAGCCGGCGAAATGGTTGGTCCCCAGGATCACGAGCGTGTCGGGCGGGTCGGCCGCCAGCGTCGCCCAGGCATGCGCGGCGACCCGGCCCGAGTAGGAGAGGCCGGCGTGCGGCACGAGGAGCCCGATCGGCGCCGGGCCGGGCGGCGCGAAGCCGACCGGCGGTGCCAGGCCCTCGAACAGCGCCTCGACCTGCCGGGCGAGGGCGCCGGGCTCGGCCGGATAGAAGGTCCCGGCGATGGCCGGCGCGCGCTCGCGCTCCGCCGCCGGCCCGGTCACGTCGTCCCCTCCGCAGGCAGGTGCCGACGGAACCAGTCGAGCGCCAGCGAGGCGACCTGCTCGAGCGCGCCGGGCTCCTCGAAGAGGTGCGTCGCGCCGGGGACGACGACGAGCTGCTTCTCGCCGCAGAGCGCCGCCAGCGCCTCCCGGTTGAGGCGGAGGACGTCGACGTCGCGCCCGCCGACGATGAGGAGCGTCGGCGCCTCGACGCGGTCGAGGTGCGCTCGGGCAAGGTCGGGGCGTCCGCCGCGCGAGACGACGGCGTGCACGCCGGGACCTCGCCGCGCCGCCGCGATGAGGGCTGCGGCAGCGCCGGTGCTCGCCCCGAAGTAGCCGACCGGGAGCGCTCCCGTCTCCGGGAGGCCGGCGAGGTGATCGGTCGCGGCGAGGAGCCGCCGGGCGAGCAGGTCGACGTCGAAGACCAGCCGGCGGTCGCCCGCCTCGGTCTCCTCCAGCAGGTCGAGCAGGAACGTCGCCAGGCCCGCGTTCTCCAGGACCCGCGCCACGCGCCGGTTGCGCGGGCTGTGCCGGCTGCTCCCGCTCCCGTGGGCGAAGACGACGAGGCCTCTCGCCGTGCCGGGGACGTGTAGATCCCCGGCCAGCCGGCGCGCACCGGCCGGCACGATCAGCTCACGCCGGACCGCCGCGCGCTCCTGTCCCGCCATCGTCCTCTGTCGCATCGCCCGCTCCCCGGGCGCCCGCGGCGCCCGTCTCGAGGATCTCCGCCAGCGAAGCATCGCCGACCTGCTCGAAGCTCTCGTACCAGAGCCCGACCGCGATGAACGGTTCGGGCGTCGCCAGGGCGATCGCCTCGTCGGCGATCGTGCCGAGCCGGCGCAGCGATTCCGTCGCCGCGACCGGCGTGGCCACCACCACCCGGACCGCCCCGCGCGCCCGTGCCGCCAGCACCGCCGCGTGCACGGTAGCGCCGGTGGCCACCCCGTCGTCGATGAGCACGACGGTCCGTCCGGCGAGTGACGCCGCGGAGCGTCCCCGGCGGAGCCGCTCCTCCCGCTCGCGGGCCCGGGCGATCTCGACCCGGCTCTCGCGCTCGAGGAACGCCTCGGTCACGTCGGGCTCGTCGAGCGCCCACGGCTCGGTGAGCGTCGTCCCGTCGGCGGTCACCGCCCCGACGGCGAATTCCGGGTTGAAGGGCGCACCGAGCTTGTGCGCCGCCAGGACGTCCAGCTCGAGCCCCAGCTCGCGCGCCACCGCCGCGGCGACCGGGACCCCGCCGCGCGGGATGCCGAGCACGAGCGTGTCGGCCGGCAGTCCCGCTCCGGCAAGCCGCCGCGCCAGCTGGCGGCCCGCCGCGGCGCGATCACTGAACGGCAGGGCGACCGACCCGCCCTCGTCCGGCGCCGCCGGCGCCCCCGGCGCGCCGGCGGGGCGGCGCCAGGGGAGGCCGAGCCGGCTCAGCCGCCCGCCGGATCGGCCCGCGGCCATGTCCGCGTCTTCCCATCGGGCGATTCGAAGCTGCCGTCCTCCAGCGGCTGCCAGTCCTCGCCCGGCTCCACGTAGTCGGCCGGCTCCCAGCCACCGGGCGTGAGCTGGAACGAGATCTCGAGCGGCTCGTCCTCGAGGGACCCGGGGGCGCCGTCGGTGGTGGCCGTCGTCATCGCCTTTCGCCTCCTCTCGCTCGTGCCGGATCGACCGACCCGCGGCTGACATCGCCGCGGCGGCAAGCATGGCGCACCGGCCGGTCGGCCGCCAGAGCCTTAGGTCCCGCCCGGTGGGCGTCCCTGCGGGCGGCAGCACGGCTCACCCCTTGACCACCGCCATCGGGCGCATGCGCGCGACGCGCCGGATCAGGCCGGCGCCCTCGGCGACCTCGACGACGGCGGCGACGTCCTTGTAGGCGAGCGACGCCTCCTCGGCCAGCAGGTCGTGCCGTTCGGCGCGCACGACGATCCCCTGCGCCGCCAGCTCGGCCGTGATGTCGACGCCGCGCAGCTCGCGGATGGCGGCATGGCGCGAGAGGTTCCGTCCGGCGCCGTGGCAGGTCGAACCGAAGGCGGCCGCCATCGCCCCCGCCGTCCCCACGCCGACGTACGAGTAGCGGCCCATGTCGCCGGGCACGAGCACCGGCTGGCCGACGTCGCGATAGACGGCGGGCACGTCCGGGTGACCGGGAGGGAAGGCGCGCGTCGCGCCCTTGCGGTGGATGCAGAGCATCTCCATCCTCCCGCCGACCTGGTGGCGCTCGAACTTGGCCATGTTGTGGCTGACGTCGTAGACGAGACGAAGCCCGAGCGCCTCCGCGCTCCGGCCGAAGAGGCGGGCGAACGTCTCGCGCACGGCGTGGGCGATCACCTGGCGGTTGGCCCAGGCGAAGCCGGCGGCCGCGGCCATCGCGGCGAGGTACGCCTCCGCCTCCGGCGAGCGGAGGGGGGCGCAGGCGAGTTGGCGGTCGGGCAGCGCGATCCCGTAGCGCGCCACGGCCCGGTCCATCGCCGCGAGGTGGTCGGTGCAGACCTGGTGGCCGAGCCCGCGCGACCCGCAGTGGATGAGGACCGTCACCTGGCCACGGCGCAGCCCGAGCGCGCCGGCCGCCCGGGCGTCGTAGATCTCGTCCACCGCCTGGACCTCCAGGAAGTGGTTGCCCGAGCCAAGCGTGCCGAGCTGGTCGGCGCCGCGGTCGCGGGCCCGCGGCGAGACGGCGGCCGGGTCGGCGCCGGCGAGCGCGCCGCCCTCCTCGGTCCGCTCGAGGTCTTCGGCCCAGCCGTGGCCGCTGGCCACCGCCCAGGCGGCGCCCTCGCGGAGGACGGCGTCGAGCTCGGGGCGGGCGAGCCGCCGGCCCGTGCGCGCCCCGATCCCGGATGGCACCGCGGCGAAGAGCGCGTCGGCCAGGCGCGCCAGGTGCGGTCGGACGTCGGCCGCCTCGAGGTCGCTGCGCAGGAGACGGACGCCGCAGTTGATGTCGAAGCCGATCCCGCCGGGGCTGACCACCCCGTCGTCCAGGCGCGTCGCCGCCACGCCGCCGACGGGGAAGCCGTAGCCCCAGTGGACGTCGGGCATCGCCAGCGACGCCCCCACGATCCCCGGCAGGGTCGCCACGTTGGCGACCTGGGTGAGCGCCGGGTCGTCGCGGAGCGTCGCCATCAGGCGCTCGTCGGCGTAGACGATCCCGTCGACGCGCATCCCGGCGCGCTCGTCGCGCGGGATCCGCCAGCGGTACGGGTCGAGCCGCTCGAGCGGGAGCGGTCCCCCGCCGCGGACCGGGGCGGCCGCGTACGGACCGTGCCGCTCCGGCGCCGGCCTCCCCGTGGGGCGGCGCCGTGTCCCCGGCACCGCCTTCCCCCTGCCGGCCCGCTTCACGCCCATCGTCAGGCTCCTCAGAGGTCGAGGTAGGCGATCATCCGCCAGCCGCCGCCGGAGCGCTCGACCGCCAGGCCATGGTAGGTCGCCGACTTGATGTCGCGTCGCGGGCGGGCGGAGCGTCCATCGCGGGGCACGAACCAGGCCCGCCCGGTCAGGCGCCAGCTTCCGTCGATCCCCTGCACACGCGTGACCTCGGCGCGTGCCAGCGCCGCGTGGCGCAGGTCGGCGAGCCCGACCAGCTCATTGAGCCAGGCGAAGGCAAGGGCGGCCAGGTCGGACGCCTCGAGGGCGATGGCGTCAGGGGTCCCGAGCGGCGCGTCCGGCGCCACCTCGCCGCCGAGCTCACCGAGGGCGGCGGCCGCCTCCTCGAAGAGCGCCGGCAGGTCGGGCGCCTCGGCGCGCAGCCCGGCGTCGGCGGTGTGTGCCAGGATCTCGTGGCCACGGGGCGGCGTCTCGCTCACGGCAGTCGCCTCCGGACCGGACGCGGCGGGCAAGGAACGACCCGGAGGGATCTCTCCACGTCCGGCCCCTTGATGTGATCTCGGGTTCTTCTGCTTCGTGACCTCTCCGGGTCACCGTGTATGCTCCCAGCTCGGGTTTCCCGAGGGTAGGGCCGAATGGCCCATTCTCCCGCGGCGGCCGCCGGCCTGCCGGCGGCGGCGGGTCTTGACGCGTTTGAGCCGGAAGCGGTCCTCCCGCTCGCGCTGCTCGAGGGCCAGCCGGATGGCGCGCGTCTCCGCCTCGAGCTCGGGGATGATGCGCGTGCGCAGGGCGTTGACGCGGCTGCTGGTGCGGCGGATCTCGCGGGCGAGGCGCCGGACGCGGGCCTCGACGGTGGCGAGACGAACGGCCACCGTCAGCTCCTGCTCGAAGCGCTCGGCGGCGAGCTCGAGCGCGGGTCCGGACGCCTCCGGCGCGCGGCCGCGGGCGGCCGTCGCCCGCACCAGGCTGCGCGGTTCGATCGCCGGCACGGCGACGCCCATGACCACGGCGACCCGCAGCTCGACCGCGGCCTCGCCGCGCGCCGCCGCGGCACCCGCCGCGACCGCCTCGTCGCCGAGCCGGACGCGCGCCTCCTCGAGGGCGAGCCGGGCCGCGTCGGCGGCCGTCTCGAGCTGCTCGCGCGCGGCGTAGATGACGCGCACCTCGCGGTAGAGCTCGCGCAGCAGGGCGTCGCGCTTCTCCTCCAGGAGCGCCTGCCCCTGGCGCGCCAGCGCCAGCTGCGCGCGCCCGGCCAGGAGCGCCATGCGGGTCCGCGGCCGGGTCACGGCCCACCCTCCCGGGCGCGGCCGTTCGCTGCGCCGCCGTTCGCCGGACGCCAGAAGCGGTCGAGCACATCGGTCGGGACGCGGATCAGCTCCTCCCGCGGCAGCTCCCCGAGCACCTGCCAGGCGAGGGCGAACGTCTCGTCGAGACTGCGCCGCGTCGCGCCCTGGCCGACGAAGCGCGTCTCGAAGAGATCCGCGAACGCGAGGACCCGCCGCTCGGCGGTCGAGAGCGCGGCCTCGCCGATCACCGTGACCAGGCGGCGCAGCTCGCGTCCGCGGGCGTAGAGGGCGTAGAGCTGGTCGGCGACGGCGCGATGCTCGGGCCGCGTCTTCCCTTCGCCGATCCCCGCGTTCATCAGCCGCGACAGGCAGGGAAGCGCGTCGATCGGCGGGAAGACGGCACGCCCGTGCAGCTCGCGCGAGAGGACGATCTGGCCCTCGGTGATGTAGCCGGTCAGGTCGGGGATCGGGTGCGTGATGTCGTCGTCGGGCATGGTCACGATCGGCAGGACCGTCAACGATCCGGGCCGGCCGTGCACCCGCCCGGCCCGCTCGAAGAGGGTCGCCAGGTCGGTGTACAGGTAGCCCGGGTAGCCGCGACGGCCGGGCACCTCCTCCCGCGCCGTCGCCAGCTCGCGGAGCGCCTCGCCGTAGTTGGTCACGTCGGTCATCACCACCAGCACCTGCATGCCGAGGTCGAAGGCGAGGTGCTCGGCCAGCGTCAGCGCGCAGCGCGGCGTCAACAGCCGCTCGATCGCCGGGTCGTCGGCGAGGTTGAGGAAGAGTGCGACGCGGTCGAGGCTCCCGGACGACTCGAAGGCGGCCCGGAAGAAGTCGGCCACGCGGCGGGGGGTCCCCATGGCCGCGAAGATGGTGACGAAGCGCTCCTCGCCCAGGACGCGCGCGCCGGTGGCGATGCGCGCGGCCAGCTCGTCGGCGGGCAGGCCGGCGCCGGTGAAGATCGGCAGCTTCTGGCCGCGCACCAGGCTGTCGAGCAGGTCGATGGCGCTGATCCCCGTCTCGATGAAGTCCTCGGGGCTGGCCCGCGCGGAGGGGTTGATCGCCCGTCCGTTCACGTCGGCGGAGCGGAGCGGCACGATCGGCGGGCCGCCGTCGATCGGCCGGCCGCGCCCGTCGAGGACCCGTCCGAGCATCTGCGCGGAGACGCCCAGGCGGAACGGGCCGCCGGTCAGCTCGACGACGGTCGAGCCGAGATCGAGCGCGGCCGTCCCCTCGTAGACCTGCACGACGAGCGCCTCGGCGTCGAGCTCGAGCACCTGCCCATGGCGGACCGCGCCGCCGCGGCCGCGCACCAGCACCTCCTCGCCGAGGGCGACACCGGGGACGCGGCGGACGACGAGGAGCGGGCCGGCGAGGCGTTCGACGCCACGCAGGCGGCGCACCGAGAGCGTCATGGCGCGCTCCCCTCCCCCGGCGGCGCCCCGGCGGCCGGCCCCACGCCGGGTCGATCCCAGCTCGCCAGCCGGGCGGCCAGGGCGGTGAGGCGAGCCTCGACATCGTCACCGCTCCACCCCTTGGCCCGTCGCAGCTCCTGGAGGACGGGTGCCTCTAGCGCCTGCTCGAGGAGCATCCCGGAGGCGAGGGCAGCGCCCAGGCCGGCACGGGCGGCAAGGACGGCGCGCAACATGGCGAGCTGGACGCGCGGCGAACGCGCCGCGTCGACCGGGTCGAGAGCGTGCTGCTGGAGGAACGCCTCGCGGAGCAGGCGCGCCGCCTCGAGGGCGACGCGGTCCTCGTCAGGGAGCGCGTCGGGCCCCACCAACTGGACGATCTCGAGGAGTTGCCGCTCGCGGGCGAGGAGGGCGATCGCCTCGGTGCGCCGCTCGTCCCAGTCGGCGCCGACTTCCTCGCGGTACCAGCGCGTCAGCGGCTCGACGTAGAGCGAGTACGACTGGGTCCAGCCGATCGCCGGGAAGTGCCGGGCGTGGGCCAGCTCGGTGTCGAGCGCCCAGAACGTGCCGGCGAGGCGGAGACTGGCCTGGGTGACCGGCTCGCTGAAGTCGCCGCCCGGCGGGGAGACGGCACCGACGATCGTCAACGAGCCGGTCCGCTCGGGCGTGCCCTGGGCGACGACCCGCCCGGCGCGCTCGTAGAAGTGGGCGAGGCGGCTCCCCAGGTAGGCCGGGAAGCCCTCTTCGCCGGGGAGTTCCTCGAGGCGGCCGCTGATCTCGCGCATCGCCTCGGCCCAGCGGCTGGTCGAGTCGGCCAGGAGCGCGACCCCGTAGCCCTGGTCGCGGAAGTACTCGGCGATCGTGGCGCCGAGCTGCACCGACGCCTCGCGCGCCGCGACCGGCATGTTCGAGGTGTTGGCGATGAGGACCGAACGGGCGAGGAGCGGGCCGCCGGTCCGCGGGTCGACCAGCTCGACGAACTCGCTGAGCAGGCTGGCCATCTCGTTGCCGCGTTCCCCACAGCCGACGTAGACGACGACGTCGGCGTCCGACCAGCGCGCGAGGGCCTGTTCGAGGACCGTCTTGCCGGTCCCGAAGCCGCCCGGCACGACGGCCGTCCCGCCGCGGGCCACCGGGAAGAAGGTGTCGAGGACGCGCTGGCCGGTGACGAGCGGCTCGCCGGCCCCCAGCCGGCCGCCGCTCGGCCGGATGGCACGGACCGGCCAGGCGTGTGCCAGCCGGAGCGGCACGTCCCCGGCAGCCGTGGCCAGGCGCCCGATCTCCTCGTGGACGGTGACGTCGCCCGTCTCGATCGCCCGGAGGCGCCCGGCTGACGTGTCGGGCGGGACGAGGATCCGGTGCTCGAAGGGGCCCTCGGCCACCACGCCGAGGATATCGCCCGGCCCGACCTCCTCGCCCGCCCGGCGCCGCGTCGTGAAGGACCATCGCCGCTGCGGGTCGAGAGCGGGCGCCTCGAGCCCGGGCGCCAGGGTCCAGGCGCCCGCCGCGGCGAGCGCGGCGAGGGGGCGCTGCAGACCGTCGAACGTGGCGCCGAGCAGCCCTGGTCCGAGCCAGGCGCGGAGCGGCGCGCCGGTCGCCTCCACCGGGTCGCCGATGCGGAGGCCGGCCGTCTCCTCGTAGACCTGGATGGTGGCCGCGTCGGGCTGGAGGTTGATCACCTCGCCGAGCAGGCGCGAGGGCCCGACGCGGACGATCTCCCCGACGACGAGCCTGGGCAGCCCTGCGGCCCGGACGACCGGTCCGGCGGCGGCCACGATCCGGCCGCGCGCCTCCGGGGACGCAGGGGCGGCGGGCGTGCTCACGGCCCCCCTCCGCCGAGCTGGATCCGGTAGCCGATGGCGCGCCGGAGCATCTCGCCGATCAGCTCCCCTCGGGTGGTGACGTCGGTCGGGGCGCCGGCCGGCACCGGCAGGACGATCGGCCGGGCGAGCCGCTCGAGCCCGTCGCGAGTCCGGTCGTCGAGGCTGGCCCAGAGCTCGGCGGTCACCAGGACGAGCCCGGTGTCGCCCTGGGCGACGAGTGCGCGAAGGGCGGCCAGCGTCTCGGGGCCCGGCCGCGCCATGATGGTGGCCACGCCGGCGAGGCGGAAACCGTCGGCGAGCGAGGGGGCCGAGAGGACGACCAGGCGGGCCACGGCCCGTCAGCCTCGCCCCAGGGCGAGCCAGGCGCCGGTCCGCTCGCGGCTCCATCCGGCGACGACGTGCGCCAGGATCGCCCGCAGCCGGATCGCC
The DNA here is from genome assembly GCA_001794945.1 of Chloroflexi bacterium GWC2_73_18. Classification (GTDB taxonomy): domain Bacteria; phylum Chloroflexota; class Limnocylindria; order Limnocylindrales; family CSP1-4; genus GWC2-73-18. The sequence continues at coordinate 30,919 of MGMJ01000053.1, read as the reverse complement.
TGCGCCTCGACCGCCGCCACGTAGCCCGCCACGGCGCCGATCCCCAGCGGGTCGCGCCGCGCGGTGGCGTCCAGGCGATCGAGCCTGGCGAGGCTCCTGGTCCGCTCCAGCTCGGCGGCCGCGGCGGCCCCCCCGTACTCCAGCTCGGCGGCGACCTCGGCCCGCTCGTCGCGCTCGGCGGCGAGGACCGCCCGCACGAGTCCGGCGTCGGCCCCCGGTCCCGCGGCGCGCGCCTCGCGCGCCGCCTCGCTCGCCGCCACCAGTCCCGCCTCGAGTCGCGGCCACTCGGCGTCGCGCTCGAAGCCGCGCGCCAGCGCCTCGGCGGCGGTCCGCCCCATCAGGCCGAAGCGCCCGGCCAGGCGGACGGCGGCCGGCGCGCCCGGGGCGCGTGCGATCGCGGCCAGACGGCGCGCGTCGAGCAACGCGCCGCCGCCGACCGTCGCCGCCACCGTCTCGGGAGGCTCGTCGGCATGCCGGCGACGAAGGATCTCGAGCACGCGTTCGCGGTCGAGCGGAAGGACGAGCGCCTCGACGAGCGGGAGGGCCGGCGGCCCGTACGTCGGCGGCAGCCCACCGAGGCGGGCCGAGCGGTGGCGCTCCACCGCCAGCTCGGTCGCCGTCCGCGGGTCGATCGTCAGCGGACCCAGCTCGTGGAGGATCGGCCGCCAGTCATCGAAGCGCTCGAGGAGGACGAGCAGGGCGGCCGGCGACTCGGCCTCCTCCAGGCGCCGCAGGGTGGCGGCGTCGAGGAGCCGGCTCCGCAGGGCGGCGACGCGGGCGTTACCGTAGTCGTACATCGCTCACTCCCCGAGCCCGAGGAGACTGGCGACCTCCTCGGCCAGCGCGGTCCGCGCCTGGCCCTGCCGCGCCGGTAGCGTGGCGACCACCTCGATCCGACCGTCGGCCGAACCGACGGTCGGTCCGGCGGCGGCCGTGCCCTCCTCGAACGGCTCGAGCCGGCCGCCCGCGTCCGCCACCAGCGGGGCGATCGTCGAGGCGTCGGCGGCGCGGACCCCTACGACCGCGCCCGGCCCGGCGACGTCCAGCGCCTCGGAGGTCAGCCG
>MGMJ01000053.1:16450-29823 GCA_001794945.1 Chloroflexi bacterium GWC2_73_18 | reverse complement strand
CGACCCAGGCCGCCTCCGCCGTCGCCGCGGCCAGCTCCGCCCGGCGGTGGAGGAGACGCAGGCGGGCCGCGTTGACGATGCGGGCCGCTTCCGCGCGGAGCGCCGGCTCGGCTGCCTGCCGGGCCGCCTCGACCCGCGCACGTGCCGCCCCGGTCGCCTCCTCGACGAGGCGGGCGGCGCGCTCCCGCGCCGAGGCGACGATCCGCTCGGCCTCGGTCGCCGTCTCCGCCTCGATGGCGCGGAGGATCGTCTCGCCGCTCACCGTCGCGTCAGCGGACGAGCAGGATGATCGCCGCCACGACGAACCCGAGGATGACCAGCGTCTCCGGCAGCGCCAGGAAGATCAGCATGATCCCCTGCAGTTCCGGCTTCTCGGCGATCGCGCCCGCCCCGGCCGACCCGATGCGCGACTGCGCCCAGCCGGTGCCGAGCGCGCCGAGCCCGACCGCGATGGCGGCAGCGATGTAGCGAAGCCCCTCATCCATCTCATCGACCTCCTGTGGACCGCGGGCGAAGCTGCCCCGCACCCGCGACGAGGGCGGAGGCGAACGGCTCGAAGCGGATGCCGCCCGGCTCCACGAACTTGGTGAAGAACTCGACGTAGTGGAGGCGCAGCCCCTGGATCGACGCATCGAAGAAGCCGAGCACCAGGTTGAGCGCATGGAGGAGCACCGCCACCACCGCTCCGACGAGCACGTTGCCGGTCAGCCCGCCGAGCTCGTTGGCGACCACCGCCAGCATCACCGAGGCGAACCCGATGGCCATGAGTCGCGCGTAGCTGAGGATGTTGCCGACGGCGCCCAGCAGCTCGATCGGGCCGGCCAGCCCCAGCGTCACCAGCAGGACGGCGAGGGCGACCGCCAGCCCCGCGACGGCCAGGTAGCCGACCGTGGCGGGCAGCGGCCCGGCGATCCAACCGAGCAGGACGAGAAGCGCCAGGAGGCCGGTCAGCATGGCGGCGCGCCCGGCCAGCTGGTGGCGGTCGCGCAACAGCACGGCGTTGACCATCCCGAGGACGAGCCCGAGGACCACCTGGACGGCGCCGATGGCGATCGCCAGGCCCAGGAACGAGATCGCCGCCTCGCGGCGGTCGAACCAGAACGGCCGAAGTCCGAGGAGCGCCGCCCCGGCCTCGCCGAAGAGCTCCCCGAAGAGGAAGCCGAAGGCGATCGTCGAGCCCGCCGCCAGGAGGGCGATGGGGAGCACCTGCGAGAGGAGGCTCGAGCGCGGCCAGCGGCGCCGTGCCCAGGCCAGGAGGGCGAGGAGGATCAGCCCGTAGCCGATATCGCCCACCATCAGCCCGACGAAGACCGGGAAGGTGACCGCCAGGAAGGGAGTCGGGTCGAGCGAGCCATAGCGGGGCAGCGAGACGAACGAGGCGAGCGGCTCGAAGGGCCGCAGCACGGACCGGTTCTCGAAGGCGACCGGGGCGTCCGCCGCGGCCGCGCGGTCGGGCGGGCGCTCGACCACGAGCGTCTCCGGCCCGACCTCCCGGACGAGCGCGGCGCGCAGCGTCTCGACCCGCGCGCCGGGGACCCAGCCGCAGACGACGACGAGATGCTCGCTCGCCCCGGTCTGGCGCAACGCCCCCGTCTCGGCCACCCGGTCGCGCAGCACCAGCTCCAGGGCGCCGACCTCGCGCCCGTGGGCGAGCCCCAGCTCGACCAGCTGGCTGCCGACCGCGGCGATCCGGTCGCGGACCCGCTCCTCTTCGCCGGCCAGGCGCGGCTCCAGCTCGGTGAAGGGGAGCCCGGCCAGCTCGGCCGGCAGCGACACCTCCTCGAGGTCGCGGCCGCCGAGGACCGTGCGCACCTGGTCGGCCAGCCGCTGCGGGTAGAGCAGGACCGCCGCCACGCGTTCGCCACCGAGCTCCGCCGCGATCAACTCGCAGCGCCCGCCGGTCAGCTCCTCCAGCTCCTCCCGCAGTACCCCGATGACGGCGCGGTAGCGCGCCTGGACGACGATCGCCGTCGAGCCGTAGCCGCGCAACGCCGGCAGGCGGGCGACGACCCCCTGCAGCCCCTCGACCAGGCGGCGGTACCCGTCGAGGCGGGCCAGCTCACCCTCCAGCCGGACGCGCTCGGCGGCGAGGGCGGCGGCCCTGGAGCGGGCCGGCTCGAGTCGCTCCACGCGGGCCGCCAGGCCGGCATCGTCGAGCTCCCAGAGCTCGGCCACCAGCGCGGTCGGTGGGCTGCCTGCACCGAGGATCCCGCTCAGCTCGGCGACGCGCTCGAGCCGCGCGTCGAAGGGGCCGGCGCCGGGGAGCGCCGGGTAAGCGCCGAAGACCGCCTCGCTCGTCCCGGGCGGCGGGGCGAAGGGGACGAGGTGGAGGACGCCGGCGCGGTGGAGCGCCCGCAGGAGCGCGAGGGCGCGACGGCGCGGGGCGACGAGATCGACGCGACGCATCTCGACGAGCACGGCCTATCCCTCCGGCTCGCCCAGGACGGCGGCCACGATCCGGGCGACCGCCTGCTCGAAGCGGGCTCGTGCGGCCCGGTCGGCCGCCTCCGTTCCGTTCGAGCCCGCCAGCGCCTCGATCTCCGCCTCGACGCCGGCGGCCTCTTCCCGCGCCCGGCCGATCAGCCCGGCGCGCAGCTCGGCCAGCGCCGCGGCCACGCCGGACTCGACGCCGGCCTCGATGGCGCGGACCTCGATGCGGGCGGCCTCGAGGATGCCCTCGGCCTCGGCCTCCGCGGCCAGGCGCCGTTCGCGCGCCGCCACCTCGGCCCGCTCGAGCGCGATCAGGATCGAGACGTCCATCCCATCCTCCAGTCTCGCCGGGCACGATCGTAGCGGACAGTGGAAGGGTTCCCCTCGGGGAGAGCCGTTCGGCCCGCGAACCGCCGACCGGGAGCCGCATCGACCCTCCAGGAGCAGCCGTTCGGCCCTTGCCGGGCGCCGCCCGCCGCGCGAGGCTCAGCGTCGGGAACCTCGTCAGGGGGACCCGACCAGGGATGACCATGACACCGGCGGCCGGGCCGCCCGCCGTCGCGCCACTCGCCCCGCGGAGCTGGTCGCCGCTCATCATCGCCAGCGAGTACTGCAAGGGCTGCGATCTCTGCGTGGCGGCCTGTCCCAAAGGCGTCCTCGTCCTCGACGGGACGGCCGTCAACCGGCTCGGCTACCACCCGGTCCGGCTGACCGACCCGGCGGGCTGCACGAGCTGCGCCTTCTGTGCCCGTGTCTGCCCCGACGCCGTCTTCATCGTGCTCGCGGCGCCGAAGGGAGCGCTGAGGCGATGACGAAGCGGCGGCGCGTCCTGATGAAGGGCAACGAGGCGATCGCCGAGGCGGCGATCCGCGCCAGCTGCGACGCCTACTTCGGCTACCCGATCACGCCGCAGGCCGAGCTGTTCGAGTGGATGGCGCGGCGGATGCCGGAGGAGGGCCGCGTCTTCGTGCAGGCCGAGAGCGAGCTCGGGGCGATCAACATGGCGCTCGGCGCGGCGGCGACCGGGGCGCGCGTCCTGGTCTCGTCGTCGGGTCCCGGGATCAGCCTGATGGGCGAGGCGATGAGCTACCTGGCCGGCTCGGAGCTGCCGGTCGTCGTCGTCGACGTCATGCGCGGTGGACCGGGCCTCGGCTCGATCGGACCGTCGCAGAGCGACTACCTGCTGGCGACCAAGGGGCACGGTCACGGGGACTACCGGGTCCCGGTCCTCGCCCCCTCCTCGATCGCCGAGGCGATGGAGCTGGTGGCGACCGCCTTCGAGCTGGCCGAGCGGTACCGGACGCCGGTCTTCATCCTGGCCGATGGGATCCTGGGCCAGGCGATGGAGCCGGTCGAGCAGCGCTACCGGGACCCGCCGCGGTCGGAGGCGCCGTGGGCGGTCGGCGGCGCGGCCGGCCGTCCGCCCCGCGTCGTCCGCTCGCTCCACCTCGAGCCCGAGGCGCTCGAGGCGCACAACGAGCGGCTGCAGGCGAAGTACCGCGAGATCGCCGGAGGCGAGGTGCGCTGGGCCGGCGAGCGGCTCGACGACGCCGATCTGGCGATCGTCGCCTACGGCACGGCCGCGCGCGTGGCGCGGACGGCGGTCGCCCGGGCGCGTGCCGAGGGGCTGCGGCCCGGTCTCTTCCGGCCGATCACCCTCTGGCCGTTCCCCGAGCGCGAGCTGGCGGAGGTCGCCAGCCGCGTGCGCGGCGTGCTGGTGGTCGAGCTCTCTGCCGGGCAGATGCTCGAGGACGTCCGGCTCGCCGTGGAGGGTCGCCTCCCGGTCGCCTTCCACGGGCGGACCGGCGGCATGGTGCCGACCCCCGACGGGGTCATCGACGCGCTCCGTCGCCTCGAGGCGCGCGTCCGGCCGGCCTGGACGCTGCCGCTCGTCGAGGCCGCCGCCCTCGACCGGCGCCCCGACCCCGACACCTTCAGCCTCTTCGGCGACGACGCCTGGCGCCCGCTGGAGACGACCCCGCGGGGCGAGCGGTGAGCACGACGCCCGCCACGGCCGTCCCGCGCGTCGTCTACCGGCGTCCGGAGCTGCTCACCGAGCGTTCGACCCACTACTGCCCCGGCTGCGGCCACGGCGTCGTCCACCGCCTGGTCGCCGAGGTGCTGGGCGAGCTGGGGCTGGGACCGCGGACGATCGCCGTGGCGCCGGTCGGCTGCGCCGTCTTCGCCTACGACTACCTCGCTCTCGACTTCGTCGAAGCGCCACACGGACGGGCGCCGGCGGTGGCGACCGGTATCCGGCGCGTCCGGCCCGACGCCTTCGTCCTCACCTACCAGGGCGACGGCGATCTCGCCGCCATCGGCACCGCCGAGATCGTCCACGCCGCCGCGCGCGGCGAGCGGATCACCGCCGTCTTCGTCAACAACGGGATCTACGGCATGACCGGCGGACAGATGGCGCCGACGACACTGCTCGGCCAGCGGACGACCTCGTCGCCGGCCGGGCGCGAGGCGGCGAGCGCCGGCTACCCGCTCCACATCACCGAGATGCTCGCCCTCCTGCCGGGCGTCGCCTACGCGGCGCGGGGTTCCCTCGTCGACCCGGCGTGGATCGGCCGGACGAAGGCGTTCCTGAAGCGCGCCTGCGAGGCGCAGCTCGAGGGGACCGGCTTCGCCATCGTCGAGGTCCTCGCCAGCTGTCCGGTCGGCTGGGCGATGACGCCGCGCGACTCGCTCGCCTTCCTGCGCGAGCGGATGATGGCCGAGTTCCCGCCCGGCCTCCTCATCGACCGTGGCCGGTCCGCCGTGTCGGACCGGCCGGAGGACTGACCGTGGAGCGGTCGGTCGTCTTCGCCGGCTTCGGCGGCCAGGGGCTCCTCTTCGCCGGCCAGGTGCTCGCCCACGCCGCCGTCATCGACGAGCTCGAGGTCCTCTGGATCCCCTCGTACGGTCCGGAGATGCGCGGCGGCACCGCCTCGTGCACGGTGATCGTCGGCGACGAGCCGATCGGCTCCCCGGTCGTCGACCGCGTCGACGTGGCGGTGGCGATGAACCCGCCGTCGGTGGCGAAGTTCGGCCGGCAGGTGGCGCCCGGCGGGCTGCTGATCGCCAATTCCTCGCTGGTCGAGGAGGCGTACGGGCGGGACGACGTGGAGGAGCTGCAGGTGCCCTGCACGGCGCTCGCCCGCGAGGCGGGCGACGACCGTCTCGTCAGCCTCATCGCCCTGGGCGCGCTGATCGCCCGACGGCCGATCGTGCGCCCCGCCGCCGTCCGCGCGGCGATCCGGAAGGTGGTCGCGGCCAGGCAGCCCGACGCGCTCCGCGCCGACCTGGCGGCATTCGCCGTGGGGCTGCGAGCGGGCCGCGAGCCGGTGCGCGGCCGAGCCGCGGCGCCGGCCCCTGACGCGGCGCGGTAATCCCGACCCGTCCGCTCAGGATCGTCCCGTTCGGCCCGCCCCCGGCGGTCCATCCCGCCCTGTCCCCCGGTCCCGCGGGAGGGAACGATGGACCCGTGATCGAGACCGTCCGCTCCCCCGCCGCTGCCGCCCCGGACCCGTCCCCGTCGGGCGCCGCCGTCCCCGCCGTCTCGCCGGGGCTCCGCGAGCCGGGCGCGGCGACGCGCGCCGCGGCGTCGCTGCGCGACGTCATCCTCGGCGGCCAGGACGGGCTGGTGAACGTCCTAGGGCTCGTCCTCGGGATGGCTGCCGCCACCTCCGACACGCGGGTCGTGCTGACCGCTGGCCTGGCCGCCATGCTGGCCGAGTCGATCGCCATGGCCGGCGTCGCCTACACCGCGAGCGGGGCCGAGCGCGAAGGGGCCGCCCGGATCGGGGCGCGACTCCGTGCCGGCATGGCCGGCCGCGCGGCGCTGCGGATCGCCACCCGCGCCGAGGCGCTGCGGCAGGCCGGTCACGCCCCCGAGACGGTCGAGACGGTGGTCGCCGCCGGCGGTGACGAGGCCGAGGCCTGGCGCGAGGAGATCGAGCGGCTCGGCCGCGAGCTGGCACCGATCCGCGAGACGCGACCGCTCCGCGCCGCGGTCACGGTGGGACTGGCCACGATCTGCGGCTCGGCCGTCCCGCTCCTCCCCTTCGTCCTTACCCCCATGGCGGTCGCGCCCTGGCTCTCGCTCGCCGCGGGCGGCACCGTGCTGTTCGGGGCCGGTGTCTACCGCGCGCGGTTGGCCGGTACGGCGGGCCTGCGCGCCGGCCTGGAGATGATCGCCATCGGGCTCCTCTCCGCGCTCGCCGGCTACCTGATCGGGCTCCTCCTGCGCGCCCCGGCGGCCTAGGCCGTCGGCCGTTCGTCCCTTCAGTCGAGGTGACTGGTCGCCTCGACCTCGTTCCCCAGGAGGGGCAGGAGGAAGCGCTCCTCCTTCTCGAAGTGCGAGCGGACGAGGGAGTGGAGGGCGTAGAGGCGGGCCCGCAGATCGACCAGCTGACGGTGGGTCGGCTCGTGGCGGAGCTCCTCCCAGTCGCCCTCGAGGAGCTGGATCAGGCGCTCGATCTGGCGGTGCTCGCAGCGCATCACCCTGGTCACCCAGGGCGTCCCGCCGATCCGGTCGAACTCGGGGTAGAGCCAGCTCTCCTCCCACTCGACGTGGGGGCGCAGGCTCCGCTGCAGCCAGTCCAGGAGGGTGCGCAGCGCGTTGCTGAGGTCCCGCGCGGCGAGGCTCCCCGCCAGCCCGGCGACCTCCTCGATGCGGCCGATGCCGAGCTCCAGCTCACGGTGCTCCTGGTCGAAGAACCGGCGCTCCACGGCCGCGCCTGGCCTGAGCTCGCTGGACATCCCTGGCCTCCTTGGGCGCGTCATCGGCGAGACGGCTCACCGCCTCGCGGCAGCATCGTGCCGGGAAGGACCGGGTCCCGGGTAGGGTCCTCCGTCACGTTCTCGGGGCTGACCGGCCCCGCAGGAACGGTCCGGGCAGGAGGGTCGGCCCGCCCGGACGCGTTCGAGGTCTCCGATCGACCGCCCTACTCGACCGGGATCTCCCGGTAGGCCGCCTCGAGGCGGATCCCCTGGCGGGCGCGGTACCAGCGGGCGATCTCGTAGATGACCAGGCCGCTGACGACCGTGCCGGCAGCGATCAGGAAGCGGACGATATCCTTCGTCGGCGCGCCGTCTTCGCCGGTGAACGGCTTGAGCCCGAACCCGTCGAGGATGTTGACGCCCGAGAGCGGGTCGTTGAGGTAGGCCCACTCCGCCACCAGGCAGGCGCCGAGGCTGAGCGCCCCGACGATGGAGATGACGGGGATGCCGGCCCAGCGCCAGTTGACGGGCGACGCCTCGAAGAGCTCGCGGCGGCGGAACGGGAAGGCGATCGCCGCGATCGAGACGATGACGAAGCTGACGATGAAGGCGACGATCCCGACCAGCGTCGTGAAGTCCGGGTTGTAGGCGTAGACGACGAGCGCCGCGGCGCTCGCAAGGCCGACCACGACGAGGGCCACGATCGGCGTGTGATGGCGCTCGCTGACCGCGCCGAGCTTCGCCGGCATCACCCCGTCGATGCCGTAGGCGAGGAGGTTGCGCGAGGCGTTGAGGATCTGCCCGGGCAGCCAGGTGTAGCTCCAGAAGACGAAGCCGACGCCGAGCAGGAGCGCCACCAGCACGTTGCCCGACAGGTACGCCGCGAGCTCCGAGAAGGTCGGCGGGGTGGTGATCCCCAGCGTCGCCCCGTAGTCGAACCCGGCGGCGCCCAGGAACTGCGTCCCTATCGTCGACTGGAAGAGCGCCGTCAGCACGACGGCGATGGCGACCGAGACGATGGCCGCGATGGGCATCGACCAGAGCTGGATCCGCGACGCCTGCTTCACCTCGCCGCCGATGTAGGCCGACGACTGGTTGAAGACGAGCTCGAGGTAGATCCAGGTGATCGGGATGAGCGTCCAGTAGAGGTCGGACGGCGCCTCCGTGAAACCGGCCGCCGTCGAACCGTCCACGATCGCCTGGTAGGTGCTCGCCTGCCCGGTCACTGGCCCCCAGAAGCGGTCGAAGTTCTCCTGAAAGGTCGCCCCGGATCCGGTCAGCAGGACGAGCGCGACGATCCCCAGCCCGACCATGGCGATGACGAAGAGGGCGTTCTGGATCCGGAAGTAGCCGTGCAGGCCGAGGCTGAAGACCGTCACCAGCGCGGCGATCAGGATCGCCCCCGTGATCACCGTCCCTTCCGGGGTGACGAACCAGTTGCCGGCATCGATCAGGGCGCCGTTGCCGCTGATCAGCCCGACGCTGCGGCAGAGCGGGCCGAGCCCGTAGCGCGCCAGGAAGGCGGACGGCACGCCGCCGTAGATGAACCACCAGACCGTGTTGATCCACGACGAGGTCATCCCCAGCCGCGGCCCCAGGATCCGGCTGACGTAGACGTAGTCGCCGCCCGAGCGTGGCATCGCCGCCGCGAGCATGGCGAAGACGAGGCTGGTGGGCAGCACGATCAGCAGCGCCAAGACGTAGCTGCCGAGCATGTTCCCGCCCGGGTAGAAGGCCGGCTCGAGCTGGATGACGAAGAGCATCATCAACCCGATGCTCACGAAGTTGATGTTGTAGATCAGCGTGCTCCAGGTCCCCGCCTCCCGGACGAGGCCGGTCGCCTGGCGTACGAAGATCCCCGGTGCCGCCTGGGATGTCATCGGTACCTCCCTCCTTCCCGCCGCCCGTGGGCGGCCTGCGAACGCGTGGCGCCTCCGTTCACGGCACCGGAGGCGGCTCGTGCACGACCGGTGGCAGATCGAGGGTCGCCACGTGCCGGGCGATCTCGCCCATGGCGGCGACCCACAGCCCGGGGATCGCCGCCATCCGCTCCAGCAGGCGCTCGAGCGCCGTCGCGCGCGAGGCGCGCCCCGACAGGAACGGGTGCATCGTCAACACGAAGCAGCCGCCCTCGGCCACGAGCGCCTCGAGCTCGAGGGTCCACAGCTCGAGCACCTTGGCCGGGCTCTCGATGACGCCCGAGCCGGTCAGGCCGGGCAGGAACGCGTATTGCTCCCAGTCGTCGAGCGCCCACTGGATCGGGATCTCGATCAGCGTCGGCGCGCCGGCCTCGGCCGAGGCGGCCAGCAGATAGGGGCGGTCGGCATCCATCAGGCTCGAGTCGTAGCGGAAGCCATGGCGAGCCAGGATCGCCGGCGTCCGGTAGGTCGTCTCCCACCAGGGCGCCCGCCAGCCGACCGGCCGCACGCCGGCGACCCGGTCGAGCGCCTCGAGGCCGCGCAGCAGGTAGCGCTCCTCCTCCTCGGCCGTGGCACGGAAGACCGGTTCGTGGCAGTAGCCGTGGTGGGCGATCTCGTGGCCCGCGTCGCGGATCGCCCGGACCGCGTCGGGATGGCGCTCGGCGGTGTAGCCGGGGACGAAGAAGGTGGCGCGCACCCCGCGGCGTTCGAGGATCCGCAGCAGTCGCGGCACCCCGGTGCGCGGGCCGTAGGCCTGGTGGGTCATGACGCTGAGGCGGCTGGCCGCCTCGGGCGCGTCGGCCAGGACGCCGCTCTCAGCGTCGACGTCGAACGTGATCGCGGCCGCCGCGCGCACGCCGTCCGGCCAGTGGAAGTCGCCCATCGTCTCCCCTCAGGCCATCGTGGTGCCGCCGTTCGGCTGCAGCACCTGGCCGGTGAAGTAGCCGGCCTCCGGCGAGGCGAGGAAGGCGACCGTGGCCGCGATCTCGGCGGGCGTGGCGATCCGCCCGAGCGGTGCCGTCTCCGCGTAGCGGCGCTTCATCTCGTCGAGCCCGATCCCCGCCGCGGCCGCGTCGACGGAGAGCTGCGGGCTGTCGATGACCCCGGGAGCGATGGCGTTGACGCGGACGCGCGGCGCAAGCTCGCGGGCGAGCGCCTTGGTGAGGCCGATCAGCCCAGCCTTGCTCGCCGCGTAGGCCGAGGCGAGCGGCCAGCCGGTGATCCCCCACTCGCTCGAGACGAAGACGATCGCCCCCCACGCCTCGGCCAGGTGCGGAGCCGCGGCGCGGGCCAGGTAGAACGGCCCCGAGAGGTTCGTCCGCACGATGGCCCACCAGTCCTCGAGCGGATGCTGTTCGACATGCGCCAAGCGCAGCTCGGCGGCGTTGGCCACGACCAGGTCGAGACGCCCGAAGCGCTCGACGACGCGCCCCACGACCGTGGCGATCGCGCCGCTGTCGCCGGCGTCGGCGGCGAACTCGCCATCGCGACGGGCCGAGGCGGCGACCAGCCAGCCGTCGGCAGTGAAGCGCTCCACGAGCGCTCGGCCGAGGCCGCCCGCCGCCCCGGTGACGAGGAGGACGCTCACTGGATCACAAGGCCGCCGTTCGGGGAGTAGACCTGACCGGTCGTCCATCGCGATTCGGCGATGTGGACGATGGCCGCGGCGATCTCCCGCGGCGTCCCGATCCGGCCGAGCGGCACCGTCCGCGCGTAGGCCGGCGTCTTGTCCCGATCCGGCAGGAGCGGCGTGTCGACGGGGCCCGGGACGACGACGTTCACGCGGATCAGCGGTGCGAGCTCGCGGGCGAGCGCCCGCGAGAGCCCGATCACCGCCGCCTTGGCCGCCACGTAGGGCGCCACGCCGACGCCTCCCACGAGCGCCAGCTCCGAGGCGACGGTCACGATCGAGCCTTCGCCGCGCGCCCGCATCCGCGGCACGACCGCCCGCGCCACGTGGAAGCAGCCGCCGAGGTGCACGCGCAGCATCCGCTCCCACCGCGCGTCGCTAACCTCGGCCAGCGGCTGCTCCTCGTAGAAGCCGGCGTTGCAGACGGCGACCGCGATCGGTCCCAGCTCCCCCTCGACCGTCGCCACCATGGCGGCGACGGCCCCGGCGTCGGCGACATCGGCACGGTAGGCGCGGCCGCCGACGGTGCGGGCGAGCGCCGCGGCAGCCGCCGCCGAGCCACGGTGGTTGACCGCCACGCGGTAGCCGGCGGCGGCGAACGCCTCGGCCGTGGCGCGCCCGATCCCGCTGCTCGCACCGGTGACGAGCGCCACGGGCGGGCGGGCCTCGGCGCCCGCCCGCCCGACGATGGTCACGCCCGCCTCACTCGGGCGGGATCTCCGCGAAGGCGCGCTCGATCCGCACGCCGCGCTGTGCCTGGATGGCGCGCGCCCCGAGGTACCAGAGCGCACCGGTGACGAAGACGCCGGCGGTCAGGGCGATCATGATCGGCGGCCAGATCCCCAGGCTCTCGAAGATCGCCGGCGTGCCGGCGAGCCCGTTGATCGGGTCGGCCCACCAGATGTACTCGACGACGAGGAGGGCGACCGTGGCGACCGCGCCAACGATGGACATGAGCGGGATGCCCCCCACCCGCCAGTTGACCGGCGACGACTCGAAGACCGCCCGGTGCCGGTACGGGAAGACGATCGCCGCGATTGCGCACAGGATGAACGAGAGGATCCAGCCGAAGATCCCGTAGAGCGTGTCGATCTTGAATCCGCCGATCCCGATCGTGTACATGAAGAGCGAGATCCAGCCGAGGACCGCCACGATGATGATCGCCACCGTCGGCGTGTGGCGCTGCTCGTTCACCTCGCTCACCTTGGCCGGCATCAGGCCGTCGATCGACCAGGCGAGGAGCGCCCGGGTCGAGGCGAGGAAGTTGATCGGCAGCCAGACGTAGGTCCAGAAGACGAAGGTGAACCCCAGCAGCAGCGCCACGATGACGTTGCCCGGGTAGGCCGCCGCCACGAGCTCGTTGTAGGAGGGCACGAACGAGAGGCCGAACGTGTCGCCCGGCGAGAAGTAGCCGCCGCTGATCCCGCCCAGGAGCGGCAGGCCCACGAGGTTCTGGACCGCGGCGACGAGGAGGATCATCCAGACCGTCACGAAGAGGACGCCGCCCGGCATGCCGAGCATCTGGCTCACCCGCGCCCGGCGCACCTCCCCACCGAGGAAGCTCGAGGTGATGGCGAAGAGGACGATGAACTGGGGCAGCGTCGACGAGAAGAGCGTCTGCTCGAAGCTGGCCGCACCGACCTCGATCGCGTTTCCGCTCGCGCCCGCCGCGCCGCCTGCGCCGCCGACGTAGGCGTCGAAGTTGGCGGCGAAGTCGGCCGAGTTGCCCAGGAAGGCGAGCGCGATCGCCAGGACGACGCCGAACATGCCGATGGCGAAGACGACGTTCTGGAGCCGGAAGTAGATCCGGGTCCCCAAGGCGAAGATGACCGCGAAGAAGGCGATCAGGATCGTCCCCACGGCGAGGATCCAGACCGGGTCGACGAAGTTGTTGGCGAAGGCGACCAGGTCGGCGCTACCGAGGGCGACGCCGATCGAGCGGAACATGCCCGAGAGCCCGTACTTGGCGAAGTAGGCCGCCGGGACGCCGATGTAGACCGTCATCCAGGCGACCCAGTTCCAGGACGCCACGAAGCCGAGCAGCGGGTGGAGCGTCCGGCTGATGTAGACGTAGTCGCCGCCCGAGCGCGGGATCGCCGCCGCGAAGAGCGCGTAGACGGCCGCCATCGGCAGGGCCAGGATCGCCGCGATGACCATCGACTGGAACATGTCGGCCCGCCCCCCGTCCGCGGCGACATAGAAGCCCGGGACGAAGAGGAGGATGAAGGCGACCCCGATGCCGATGTTCTGGTTGTTGACGTTGTAGACGAAGGTGTCGAGGGTGCCGATCTCCTTGGTCAGGCCGGTCGCCTGTCGCGTGAAGACCCTCACCGTGCCACCGACGCTTGCCATCCTCTCCTCCTTCTCGCCGCCGTGCGGCGTCATCCCTCTACTGGCCCGCCGGCCCTCAACCGGCCACGAGCTGGTGCGACTGCACCTTCCCGTTCCTGATGGTGACGATCGCCCCGTACAGCGCGCCGGTCGAGTAGTGGCTGCCCGGGTTGATCGCCAGCGTCCGGCCGATCCGTGCCGCTCCGCGCGACTCGTGGATGTGGCCGTGGAGCGAGAGGAACGGCTGGGTCCGTTGCAGGAAGTCGCGCACCGCCGTGCTCCCCACCGGGACCATCACCGGCTCTCCTCCCTCGATGACGATGGAGAGATCCTCTCTCAGCTTGGGCGCCACGTCG
>MGMJ01000053.1:396-16443 GCA_001794945.1 Chloroflexi bacterium GWC2_73_18 | reverse complement strand
GCCGCTGGAGCTCGTCGAGCCGGGCGGCGATCTCGGGCTCCTCGATCTCGCGGTGGGTGTGCCAGGGCGTCACGTTGGACGGGCCGAAGCCCAGGAGCTGGACCTCGCCGAAATCGACGATCTGCCCGTCTTGGTTGACGATCGACTCCGACTCGGCGAGGACGCCGTCGACGTAGTCGCCGTCGTCGTTGCCGGGCATGACCAGGCAACGCACCTTCGATCCGCGCAGGCGCTCGTCGGCGAGACGGACCCAGCCGCGCAGGCCGTCGGCCATCGCCTCGGTGAAGACGCGGTCGCGGTGCTCGGGGTCTTCGCTGAGACGCCGGTAGGTCGCCTCGTCGCAGCGGTAGGGGTAGAAGCCGTTGAAGCGGATCCGCGCCTCGAGCTCGCGGATCCCGTCCTCGCCCCGCGCCGTCTGCACGCGGCCGGCGACGCGCGCCTCGGCCCTGCCATCCCCGCGCAGCACGATGGGGACCAGCGCCTTGCCGGTCACGTCGCCGGCGAGGATCAGCGTGTCCACCTCGTAGAACCGCGCCGCGTTGAGGAACTTGCGGAAGCAGACCTCCGAGCCGTGGATGTCCGCCACCACGAAGAGGCTGGTCGTCCTGCTCACGCCACGGACCGTCGCTCGCTCCCCGACTCCCGTTCACGCATCGTCCCCGAACGGTGGCGCGCACGATAGCGGAAGCCGCCGTGCGCGTCCATCGTGCGTTCGCACGAAAGCCGACCGTCCCGGTGGTTGCGACGAGGACTCGACCGCCGAGCCTGCCCGACCAGTGTATCGGGTCGCTGCGGGCGGATGGCGGGGCGGACGGCGACGTGACGACGGGCGCTCGTTGACCGGCGGCCCGGCGGCCGTGTAGCGTGCCGCAGACAGCAGCGGAAGGTCCGGCGGGCCGCCCCACGCGAGTTGGCCCGCCGAGCGGAAGGAGGACGTGCCTTGGCGACGACACGGAAGCCCGCCATCGCAGGCGAGCGCGCGAGACTGCTCCAGTCGGGGCTCCCGTCGTTCATCGGGGCGCCCTGGATCGCCTGCGACACGGAGACGATCCGCTCGCACGGCGCGACGGTGGCGATCCTGGGCGTCCCCTTCGACCAGGCGACGGTCTACCGCTCCGGCTCGAGCCACGGACCGAAGGGGCTGCGGGCCGCCTCCGAGCAGTTCCTGCCGTACCTCGGAGAGTACGACATCGACCTCTTCGAGGAGTACCACCTGGTCGACTGCGGCGACGTGCCGGTGGTGCCCGGGAACGCGGCGCGGTCACGCGCCGTGATCAACGAGTACGTCGGCCGCGTCCTCGATGCCGGCGCGCTGCCGATCTGCGTCGGCGGCGACCACTCCATCCCGATCGCCATCATGGACGCCGTCTCGGAGCGCTTCCCCGGCAAGCTGGGATACCTGCACTTCGACGCCCACCTCGACACCCAGCCGGACGTCAACGGCGAGAAGTTCACCAACTGGTCGGGCGTCTCGCGCGCGGCCGAGCGCGACAACGTCGACGGCAAGAACGTGGCCGTGGTGGGCATCCGCGGCGCGCTCAACCCGCCGGAGCAGTTCCAGTTCGCCCGCGACCACGGGATCGCCGTCTTCACCATGCGGCAGATCGAGGCGCGCGGGATCGAGGCGGTCGTCCGCGACGCGCTCGACCGCGTCACCGATGAGACCCAGGGCTTCTACGTCACCTGGGACACCGACGTCATCGACTGCTCGGCCATGCCGGGCACGGACGGACCCGAGCCGGGTGGCCTCACCTCGCGGGAGGTGCTGCGCGCCGCCGAGCTGGTCGGCGCCCGCCGGCCGCTCGGCATGGACATCGTGGAGCTGACCCCCGCCTACGACCACCCCAGCTTCATCAGCTGCCGGCTCGCCTGCTACCTGATCTTCAACGTCCTCGGCGGCATGGCGACGGGGGGCGAACCGGCCCGGGTGTGAGGCGTCGTGGGGGAGGTGGTGGGCGATACTGGATCACCCACCAGAGAGTGACCTCGTGGCCGCTCAAGACTGCCGACCGGGGTAAGCTGGTAAGCGGCATGAAGGGCTCGATGGAGTCTGCCCGAGAGCTGGAACGGCGGAGTTGTACTACCGTGGGCGGAAGACGCCAGTGCGGGCGGGGCTCTGGATAGGATGGCTGGGCGAGCGAGCCAGCTTGAGATCGATCTCGGGCGCACAGCGCTGGTGCTCCCCGACCTTCAGAACTACGGTGTCCATCCGGACGGTTACTGGGCGTCGGCCACCCCCGGGCTGGTGGAGCGGGTTGCCCCCTCGCTTGAGCGGACCGTCGAGGTGCTCGCCGCGGCCAGGCGGCCGGGATCGCCGTTGTGCACGTCCAGAACGCGTGGCGCGAAGGCCATCCCGACATCAATCCCCACACCCCCTGGCAGAACGACGCCAAGGCCGTGGGTCGCTCGACGGAAGGAACCTGGGGCGTGGAGTTCTTCGCGCCGGTGGCCCCCGTCGACGGGGAGTTCGTCGTCCGCAAACGGGCCGTCAGCGCGTTCGTTGGCACCGAGCTCGAGCGGCTACTTCACGTTCGGGACATCTCCACGCTCGCGCTCGCCGGAAGTGTCACGAACTTCGCTGTCGAAGGGACGGCGCGCGACGCCTCGGATCGCGGATATCGCGTGATCGTCCTCGAGGATTGTTGCGAGACGGTCTCGGATGAGTGGCAGGCCTTCTCGATGACGCAGATCCTGCCCCTGGTAGCCTTGGTCGTCACCGCCGCCGAGTTCGCCGACGCCCTGCGCGGCTGACCCAAAGCCGGGGCTGGCCACTGACTGCAAACCCACCGCTGTTGAGCGCCGCGGCGTCACGTGCAGAAGCCGCGGACCTGCGCATTGAACCGGGCCGGTTCTTGGAGGCTGCTAACGTGCCCGGCCCCGGAGATGACCGCGAGCCTTGCACCGGGTATCGCATCGCGCAATCTGGTGCGCGACGGTCATCGGGCGATCGCGCGTTCGCGTCACCCCAGACCAGCAGAGTGGGAGCGCGGAGCACCCGACGCGAAGCGCACGAGAGATCCAGATCACATCCCAGGCACCCCCTCGCGGCAGCGGCGTGAGCACCCATCCGATCGTCGCCTGCAGCGCGGCGCACTACGACGCGGGCGACACCTGCGTCTCCCTCGCCACGCGCGCCTGTCCGACGTGCTCGACTACGCGCTGCACTGCCCGTCCCCCCTGCGCCGCCGATCGGATCGCGGCTGACGCGGCGACGCCGCCACGGCCCCGCGGGCCGGCTTCCGCGTCAGGCCGCGCGGTCGGACGAGAGCCACTCCCGGTAGGCGTCCGCGAGCGAGCCCGGCAGCCCACCGTACCAGGCCTCCTCGTCGATCCTTGGACGCGGCGCGATCGCCCGGACGGACCGCTCGCCGAACGAGCGCCAGGCGTCGAGGACCGGCTTCGGGCTGCCGTCGGCCCGCACGAGCCCGAAATGGAGCTCGTGGGCGGCGAGATCGAACGGTGGCCGGTGGCGAAGGGAGGCGTCGTAATCGGCGAAGCACCACCATGCCGCGCCGACCGCCCCGACCGCCCACGTGCCCTCGAGGACGGCCTCCGCGTACCGGGCCACGGTGGCCTCCCCGAGCTCGTGGTCCGGTAGCCCGAACTCCTGCGCCGCGACCGGCCGACCCGTCATCGCGGCCGTCACTGCGACGAGGAACGGGACCCATGCCGGATCGTCTGCGGCGCGGGCGGTCGGGCTGTAGAGCGGGTAACCGTGCATCGCGGCGACGACCCAGGTCCGGCTGATGAGGGACGGTCGGATGGCCCGGTCCTCCTCGAGATCCTGCGAGTGGAGTCCGCCGGTCACCGGGAGGCCGGCCGGAGCGAGCGCCTCGGCAAGGAGCGCGCTCCACGTGGCCGCATCCTCGGCACGGCGGGGTCGGCGGACGTTCGAGAACTCGTTGCCGAGGTCCCAGCCGGCGAGGCCCGGGTGACCGCCGAACGTCGAGGCCAGCCGCGTCGCGAGAAGGCGCTGCGCGTCGAGGAGCGCCGGATCAGCGTAGATGTCGCCCGCCCCCCACCCGCGCACAACGCGGCCACCGCAGATCGATCGGAAGGGGTTGACGGGGGCGTCGGGGCGGAGGACCCAGCGCGGCAGCCAGTTGACGCCGCTCATGTGCCCGCAGAAGAGCGTCGGGACGAGGCCGACCCCGCATCGCTCGGCCGCCTGGAGCGCGATCTCGAGCCCTCGGAGGCCGGCGCCCGCGACGGTCTCGGGCGCGGGCTGGAAGGCCTCCCAGCTGAGGAAGATCCGCACCTCGCGGAAGCCCCAATCGGCGAGCCGCCCGAAGTCGCGGCGGGTCTCCGCGGCCCGGACGTCCTCCCACCAATACATCGCCGTTCGGGCCGGCCAGTAGTTGACCGCCCGAACGAACGCCCGGCCCGCCTCGGGTCCCCCGGCCGGAGCGGCCGCCATCGCGTCTGCCGGAGGGGTGGTCACGCGAGCGCGGCCCCGGCGCCGGGCGACGACTCCGGCCGCGACTCGCCCGGCGATGTCGTTCGATCGTGGCGACCGGCCCACGCTCGGAGGACCCGCTCGTAGACGGCGACGTAGCCGTCGACCATCCGATCGACGGTGAAGCGCTTCTCGACCCGGCGGCGGCAGCGCGTCCGATCGATCTCCCGGACGCGCCCGAGCGCCTCGACCGCACCGTCGACATCGTCGACGAGGAAGCCGCTCTCCCCCTCCTCGATGACCTCGGGCACGGCGCCCCTCCGCGTCCCGATCACCGGCGTCCCGCAGGCCATCGCCTCGGTCATCGCGAGCCCGAATGGCTCGTCGAAGGCGACGAGATGGAGGAGCGCGAGCGCCCCGCCGAGGAGGCGGTCCCGGTCCACCGGCCCGAGGTTACCGACGTAGCGCACCCGGTCTCCGTCGACGTGCGGCTCGACCGAGCGGGTGAAGTACGCGCGGTCGTGGACGATGCCGGCGATCACGAGCCGCACCCCAGCCCGGCGGGCCGCTTCGATCGCAAGGTGGACGCCCTTGTCGGGGTGGATCCGGCCGAACGAGACGGCGTACTCGCCGGGCGCGGGGCGAAACGTGAAGAGGGCCGGGTCGATACCGTTATAGACGGTCGCCTCATACCGCAGCGTCGGGTCGCGATCGGCGTCGCTGATCGAGACGTAGAAGACATCGTGAACGTACTCCTGGTACACGGGCAGGATCGCGGGCGAGGAGAAGCCGTGGATCGTGGTCACGAGCGGGACCGGAATGAGCCGCGACCAGGCCAGGGGCAGGAAGTCGAAGTGGTTGTGAAGCAGGTCGAATCGTCCGGCCTGCTCCATCGCATGGGCGATGTGGAGCGCCTCCCAGACCTTCGGGGTGACCGATGGGTCCTCCTCGTAGCCGCGCGGGGCGACCGCCTCGAGCCGCCCCGCCGTGATCGAGTCGGCGGTAGCGAACAGCGTCACGTCATGGCCGCCCGCGACGAGGCCCTCGGCGAGGTTCGAGGCGACGAGCTCCCACGGACCGTACGCGCGCGGCGGCGTCCGCCAGGCGATCGGGCTGAGGATCCCGATCCGCATCAGTCTCGGGCGGGCCGGACCGCCCCATCTGCACCGGGTCGCGGGCGCGGCCCCGCACCCGGGACGGGCGCGACACGGGTGCTCGCCGGTCGCGCGGCCCGGACCCGCTCCAGGGCGATCAGCCACATCAAGGTCGATTCCGCCCCCTGGTTCTCGTTCGCCCCGCGCCGTGTCAGACCGTCGCAGCACGCGCCACGCTCGGGATCGGCAAGCCGCACCCCGAGGTCGTTCTGCCCGAGGAACCAGCCATAGGCCGACTCCATCGTGCGCGCGTACCGGTCGTCGCCGGTCGCGGCATGGGCCGCCTCGGCCGCCAGCAGGAGCGCCGTGGCCTCGATCGGCTGCTGGTCGAACTGCGCCCGTGCCCCGCCGCGCGGCCACCAGCCGCCATTACCGACCGGGCTAAGGTGCCCATCGGGCGTGATCTGGATCCCGATGAGCCAGTCAAGGGCTCGTTGGCCCGCGCGGACGATGCGGGCGCCAAGGCGCTGCCCGGCCACGAGTAACGCCTGCGCCGGCAGCGCGTTCTCGTAGGTCAGCACGTCTTCCGGCCAGGGCCACTCCTGGGCACCAGCGCCCGCCTCGAACGTCGCCCACAGGCCGGTCGCGAGCTCCCGGTGCGCGCGCAGCGTCTCGCCATCGAGGCCACCGCGCATGGCAGCGTCGCAGCCCAGGACCGCCGAGGCCCGTCCTCGCAGTGCGGTGAGTGCCCGCGTGGCCGGGAGGGCGTGCTCGAAGAGGGCGGCGGCGAGTGCGCGCATCGCCGCATCGGGCGCCTCCAGGACCACCTCGCCGAGCGCCCGCATCGCCCGCCCCTGGGCATCCTCCGAACCCGCTGCCGCGATCCAGGCGCCGTCGACTGCCCGGCAGTTGCGGAACCATCCCGGCCCGGGCTCGAGCGCGTCGGCCAGGAACCGCAGCGAGCGCCAGGCGCTCTCCTCCACCGCGGCCCAGCCGAGTGACCGCGCATGGAGGAGGTCGACGGTCAGGGCCCGTGCAACGTCGTCGGTGCAGTAGCCGTGCGTCGGATCGGGCACCGATCCGACCGCGTGCTGCACGATGCCGGTCGCGTCCGACAAGGCCTCGAAGTGCCGCCGGTTGACCGGGAAGAGGGGCGCGAGCTCAGGCATGGACCGTCGCCGCCGAGGTCGGGATCCGGAGCGGGGGCGGCGCGGCAGCGACGACGCGCGCGAACAGGCGCCGGTAGGCGGCGCCGACCTCCGACCAGACCATCCGCCGGGCGTGTTCGTACGCACGCTGACCGACCGACGCACGCAGCACGGGATCACCCAGCAGCTCGATGAGGGCCGCGCCGAGCGCGTCGGGTGAACCGGCCGGGACGAGGATCCCGCGCCCATCGGCGAGCAGTTCAGTGGCGTACGCGTAGGGCGTTGAGACCACCGCCCTGCCGGCGCCCATGGCATAGGAGAGCGTCCCCGAGACGATCTGCTCGAGGTTCGGGTACGGCGTCACGCAGAGGTCGGCGCCTTCAAGCCAGCGCCCCAGTTCGGCCCGCCCCACGAAGCGATCGACGAACCGGATGTGATCGGCAAGGCCGAGTTCGTGCACGCGCGCCATCAGGCGGTGCCGGTAGGCTTCCCCCTCCAGCCGGAGCAGGTCGGGATGCGTGGCGCCGAGGATGACGTAACAGGCCGTCGGGAGCGCCCGCACGACCGCCGGCATCGCCTCGATCGCGAGGTCATAGCCCTTGCCTGGTCCGAGGAGGCCGAAGCTCAGGATGACCGCGCGCCCGGCCAGGTCGAGCGCCGCCTTGACCGTCTCGGGATCGACGAGCGGCAGGTCCGGCACGCCATGGGGGATGATGTCGAGACGGCGGGGAGCGACGCCGTACGCCTCTGTCAGGAGCCGGGCGGCCGAGCGCGACATGACGACGGTGGCCGCGACGGTCCGCACGAGTTCGACGAGGATCCGCCGCTGGGTGGGGGTCGGACGGCGGAGGACCGTGTGGAGCGTGGCGACGGCGGGGACATCGAGGGCACGGACGAAGTCGAGGACGTGTGCCCCGTCCGCGCCGCCCCAGATCCCGTACTCATGCTGGATCGAGACGACGCCCGCGCCGCAGCGGGTCAGGGCGCGCGCGACCGCGACGTAATCGTTGGGCACATCGCGGCGGATGCGATGGTGCACCTCGAGGGGGTACGCGCCCAGCTGGTCCGGTGGGTGCAGGGCGACGATCTCCCGCCCACCGGTGGCCGCGGCAAGATCGTGGGTGAAGGTTCCGATGCCGCACCGTCGGGGGGGGTAGGTAGAGACGAAGGCCGTGCGCAATATCTCGTAGCTCCTGTCAGCGAGCGCCGCAGACTCGAACGCTACCGTGGACCCAGGGCAGATCCGCGCTCCAAGAGATCGGCCGTTCAGGCGATCGAACAGGCGCGCACGGCACCAAGATTGGGGCCCGGACGAAGGGGTTCCGCCCGGCACGCACGATCCGCTGCTCGTCGCAGCGCGGACGTCGAACGCCGCGGCGGACATCCATGGTGCACCCCATGAGCCAGCCCGTCAAATGGCGCCCAAACGGTGGATGCAATACCATGCCGGTAGGCGGCCACGATGGCGGGTCGTCGTTGGACCTTGCCACCGCGTCGTGCATGAAGCGCTGCCCGGGGCCCGCTGACCCTCGGCTCCGCCCCCAGGATCCGACAGCCCTCAGGGGCGGTCGGTACGCCTGAGGCGGCGCGGTCTCGGGCAGTGCAGCACGTAGTCGAGCACGTCGGCAAGGCGGGCCGTCGCCAGGCCGACCGAGGTGTCGGCCGCGCCGTAGTAGATGCGCAACAGGCCGGTCGTTTCGTCGACGACCCACCCACAGGGGAACACGACGCCCGCGACGTCACCGGCACGCTCGGAGGCCTCGGTCGGTCCCATGACCCACTCGTCGCTGCGGCGGAGGGCGATCCGGGGGTCGTCCAGGTCGAGCAGCGCCAGCCCCACCCGGTAGAGCGAGCCGCTCGCGGTCACGTGGACGCCGTGGTACATGATGAGCCAGCCCTCGGGCGTCTCCAGGGGCGGCGGGCCGGACCCGATCTTGTCGGCGTCCCACCAGGCGCCCTCGCGGGCTTCCAGGACCAGGCTCAGGTCACCCCAGTGGCGCAGGTCGGGCGAGTACGAGACCCACATGTTGGCGGGGCCGCGCGCATGGGTCGGCCGGTGGAGGAGCGCCCAGCGGCCCCCGAAGCGTCGCGGGAAGAGCGCCGCATCCTTGTCCTCCGGCGGCATCGCCGGCCCGAGCCGTTCGAAGTGGCGGAAGTCGTTCGTGACGGCGAGTGAGACGAGCGGACCGAGGCGGCTGTACGCCGTGTAGGCGATGCCCCACTGGCCGCGCTCGGGCAGCCAGGTGATACGAGGGTCCTCGATGCCCCAGACCTCCTCGGGGTGGCGCTCGGGCGCCGATCGGAAGGTGGGCTCCGGATCGACCCGCCAGCCATCCACGCCGTTCGCGCTGCGGGCGACCGTCAGGTGCGAGATGCCGCGCCGGTCCTCGACTCGGCAGAGCAGGACCGTCTCCCCGTCGACGAGCGCCGCGCCGGGATTGAAGATGGTGTTGGCCGGGTAGAGCAGATCACGGACGGTCAGGATGGGGTTCGCGTCGGAGCGAGTGAAGAGATGGGCGCCGTTCACGGCGAGACAGTGTACGCCGAGGGGCGCGGGCTGCCGAACCTCTTCCCGGGGCAACGGCGTGCTACGAGTCGTCCTCCCGCGCGTCGGAGATGAACACGATCGTGGGATCGTGACCGCCCGGTTGAGCGTCGACGCGGTGCAGGCTGGCGACCCGGCGGGTTCAGCGGTTCCGGCTTCTATCCCGCCGCTCCGGCCAAGACCGGCGTCTACGGCTACGCCGCCCAGGACAGCTTCGCGCGTGGGGTGACCGGCCGGACGACGGCGGGCCGCGGGGTCAATGGGCTCGCCACGTCGGGGCGCGGCGTCCACGGCTACGCGAGCACCGGGATCGGCGTCTACGCCGCCGCCGGTACTTCCGGCAAGCCGTTCCACGCCGCGGGGCGAGTCAGCTTCAAGACGGCCGGCTGGGCCACCATCGCCGCCGGTACCAAGTCAAAGGTGGTGACGCCCGGCGTTGACCTCACCCCCGCCTCGCTCGTCCTCGTCACCCTGATGGGCAACCCCGGCACGACGGTCTACCTGCACCGCGTCGCCGCCAACGTCACCGCGGACACCTTCACCGTCTACCTCACCGCCAACGCCACCGCCGCCACGAGGTTCGCCTGGTTCGTCATCGGGTAGGCGGCGCCACGCTGGGGTGACGATCAGAGCGATCGACCGACACGATGGCAAGATGGTGCCAAGCGCCAGGGCGTGGCGCTGCACGCGGTGAGGATCTTTGGGGCCGAGGGGCCGCCCCCGGGGCTGCTACCCTGCCCGGATGTTCCTCGGCATCGACCATCTCGTGATCGCCGTCGCCGATCCCGACGACGCGGCCGCGCAGCTCGAAGGGGAGCTTGGCCTCGCCGCCACCGGCGGCGGCCGGCACGACGCGCTCGGGACCTTCAACCGGCTGGTCTGGCTGGGTGACACCTACCTCGAGCTCATCGGCGTCTTCGCGCGGGCGCTGGCCGAGCGCTCGTGGATCGGTGCGCCGACGGTGCGGATGGTGGGGCTGGGTGGCGGGCTCGCCACCTGGGCGATCGCGACCGACGCGCTGGAGGCCGATCTGGCCGCGCTCCGCGCCGCCGGCTCTGATCTGGGCGACCCGATCGGTGGCGAACGGCGGCGCGCCGGCGGCGCCCTCGTCCGCTGGCGGCTCGCCACGCCGGCCCTCCTCGGGCCGTCCCAGCCGCCCTTCCTCATCGAGCATGACGCGGCCTCGGCCGAGTGGACGCCGGCCGACCGTGCCGCCCGGCTGGCCTTGGCCCAGCCGCTCGGCGGGCCGGTCCGGCTCGAGGCGCTCGAGCTGGCCGTCGACGACGTCAACGGGACGCGCCAGCGCTTCGCCCGGACGGCGGGCCTCCAGTTCCGGCCGTCGCTCACCGGCGGTGGCTCGCGCGACGCCGACGTCGGCCGCCAGATCGTCCGGCTGCGCCCTCGACGCGGCGGCTCCGGATCGGCGGTCATCCGCCTCGCCGCGCCCGTGCCCGAAGAGCGGGTTGTCGAACTCCTCGACTGCCGCTGGGTCGTGCGCCCGGCGCGCGGAAGCCCCGTCGCGACGGCTTATCCCGGATCCACCGAAGCTCTCGGCTGACCGGGTGGATTGAGGGCCGAAACCTCCATCGCGCCGGCTGAGCGACGGCCGAGCCGCCGCATGCCCCGGGTCCGGGGTACTCCGATGGGACGACCGGGGACCGGGAGGGCTTCGCCGAGCATTGCGGCCATGCTGCCGCCGGCCCCCCGGGCGGCTCGGGTGATCCCGGCGAGTCAGGCGGTGAGCGGGAGCGCCCGGAGGCGCGCGAGCGCGGTGGTCCAGCTGACTGCCCACGGCCAGCGCGCCGGCAGGTGGAGCGTCCAGCGACGGGCCGAGCGGGTCAGCCGACCGACGAGACCGAACAGCCGACGCCGGAGGGTCTTCGTCGTGACGAGCGTCTCGCCCAGGGCGATCCGGCTCGTCCAGCGGGCGAGGTTGTGGGCGATCAGCTGCACCGCGAGCCACGCGCCGTTGGCGCCGAACCTGCCCGACCGCAGGTGATTGCGGCCCACCCCGTACTTGAGATCCCGGATTGCGTTCTCGACCTCGGCGTGGCGACGATGGTCGGCCTCGAGGACGAGCGTCTCGCCGTCGCGGTCGGTGATGAACGCGTGGTAGTCGTAGAGCGTGAGCAGCGCGAGCTGGCTGCCCGGGGTGGGTCGGACCCGGCGGACGATGAGCCGGACCGGTCGAGCGGCGGGCTGGTCGGCGAATGGGACATAGGCCGTCTCGGCCACGTCGGCGCCGCCCGTGCGCGACGCGAGCCGGAGGGGTGCGTGCGCGGAGCCGCCCGTCAGGGCAGCGTGACGAACTGCCCTAGGAACGACCGTGCCGAGTCCGTATCCAGCCGGTAGGTGACGTCCGTGGCCCGGCAGGGAGCGTCGCCCGTCACCGTGAGGGACACGACGAGGTTGCTCGTGCCGACGAAGTGCGGCCCTCCGGAGTCGCCGTAGCAGGTGCCGCCGTTCCCGGTCGATGGGTTCATCGACAGGTTGAGCCAGGCCCTCGTGATCGACATGAACCCCTGGTCGGCCCAGCGGCGCTGCGGATCCCAGAACAGGGTCTGGAAGCCCTTGGTCTTGTCCTCGCGGACCGTGCCGTAACCAACCGCCGTGAAGCGCTGATCACGGAGATCGAGCGAGTCCAAGTACGCGTGTGTCGGTAGCTGCGCCGGCGTGACTCCGGGCGGCGCCCAGGCGAGCAGGACCACCGCGACATCGTGCGGGTCGGAGTGCCCGCCCTGACCGGAGAAGCCGTACTCGGGGTTCGTGACGTAGTGGCCGGGAATGAGGTTGCCGGCGAGGCTGAACGCGCTGTCGAACGTCACGAACACGTCGTCCGGCCCGATGTCCCTCGAGGCGAGGCCAGCCGTGCAGTGCGATGCCGTTACGAACACGGTGGGGGCGACCAGCGTGCCGGAGCACCACTCGTCGAGTGCGCCGCCCTCGCGCCACGGTGCGATCAGTGCGCCCACCCAGGGATGGCCGTCACCATCGAGCTCGCCAAAGGTGATGGCGCCTACCGGGGCACCGACAACGAGCGCAAGGCCCAGTCCAACGATTGTCGCGAGCCGCTTCATGAGATCCGTCCCTCCTCCCCCCGGATCACCGCCAGCGCGTCGTCGGCGACAGGCCCCGAGATCATACGACGCCCATGCCGTGCCGTGCCGCTCTGCTTGGAGGCTGATCGAGTCGATGAACGGCGCCCGCGTCGTCCACGACCGGCTCGAGCTCGCCGGCTGGGACGTCGAGATTGCCGACGCGCTGAAACATGACCGGACCGTCGGTCGGCCCCGGCCCAACCTCGGCCGGACCCGGACCCGCCGGAGCGATCGGCGGGATGATGAAGCCGACGGCGGGGACCTCAACGGCTTCATGCTGCTGCGCGGCGACCCGGCTAAGCTCCACGCCGTCCGGGTCGCTGCGGAGTGGCGGCGACTAGTCCCCGGGCGAACTACGCCGTTCGCGACGTGGGCATCGTCTCCGCCCTTCTCGACGAGGAGGCGCGAAGCTGGGTGGCCGGCGTCGAAGGCATGACCGCCGACCTGCGCTGAGCCGAACCCTGCCGCGGCTGCGGGTCGCACGCCGCGCAGCTACAAACTGGTCGCGACCGCTCTTCGGGAGGTCGCGGTCGACGCGGGACGCGCGCGGGGTTGGCCAGCATCCCGCCTGCGGTCGGCTCAGGGTCTGGGCAGGGTGACGCA
This sequence comes from Chloroflexi bacterium GWC2_73_18, assembly GCA_001794945.1. Lineage (GTDB taxonomy): Bacteria > Chloroflexota > Limnocylindria > Limnocylindrales > CSP1-4 > GWC2-73-18. The sequence goes on along the minus strand of MGMJ01000053.1, from coordinate 3,559 downwards.
GGTCCTCTGCGCGCTCACCGGAGCCCGCGACGCAATCCTAGACCGGCAGCGGTCATGACCGGGTCCCGCGCCAGCCCGTCGGCGAGGTGATTCGAGTCAGCCCCGTGGGTTCGCGGGAAGGCCAGCGGCGCGCCACCTCAACGATGCCGTGCCCCTCGTCCCCGGAGCCCCGATCGGTCTGATCCTCGAGCTGGGTAACGCGGCCCTCTTCCTCGGGCTCGCCGTCTAGGCTGCCCAGTGGGCGACGGCGAGGGTGGGCGGCGCGCTCCGGGGCATGGCGACGGCGACGAAGTGGTTCCCGGCCGCGTTCGCGATCTGGCCCCAGACCCTCACCCAGGTGTCGGCCGTGCTCGCGTGGGGCGTGCCCCGCACCGACATCAACTGGTGGATCCGCCTGGATCACCTCGTCGTCCTGTGGGGCCTGATCCCGTGGCTCTGGCGGCACCCGGTGCCACTGCCGGGCTCCGACCGACGCCCGACCGCCACCCGGAGCGGGCGCGCGGTCCCCTCGGCGCGGCGTCGTGGGTCGCACGTCTGGCTGAGGGCTTGCGCCACCGCTCGGCCGGAGGTACCGTTGGCGCCCAGAGGAGGATGGATCCGGGCGTCCCGGACGGCGTCCCCCCTGAGCGAGCAGACGGCAGCAGCGCGAACGGGGCGCGTTCCCACCTCCCTTGCGCGCGGCTCACTCGCCGGGGAGGACCTCACCCGGCCGTCCACGAGACACGAGGAGAGGAAATGTCCTGGCTCACCCAGCGGCGCCGGCGCGCCCGCAACCGCGTTTCCCCGCGCAGCGCGGCGTCCATCCTGGCAGTCGTCATCCTGCTCACAGCGCTCGTGCCCTCGAGCGCATCCGCCGTCACGCTCGCGCAGGACCCGGAGCGGAACAGCACCGCGCTCACCGGTTGGGCCTGGTACACGGGCGTCTCGGCCACGACGCTCAACAACGCCATCAGCGCCGGCGGCCTGCGCATCATCGACATCGAAATCCACTCCACCACGGGCCCCACGTTCAGCGCCACGCTGGTCAAGAACAGCGGGACCTACGCGCGGGGCTGGTGGTGGTACTACGGCGTGACCGCCGCGCAGGTCAGCGGCTACCTCACCGCCAATAGCGCCCGGATCATCGATCTCGAGCCCTACGACGTCGCGGGCCAGACCAGGTTCGCCGTCGTCATGGTGAGCAACACCGGCAGCGCGGCGAAGAGCTGATGGTGGTACTACGGCACGACGACGACCTACATCGCCTCGCAGCTCGCGGGGCGCCGGCTGATCGACATCGACCGGTACGTCGTGGGCGGCGTCACCCGGTACTCGGCCGTCATGATCGCCAACACCGGCGTCGACGCGAAGAGCTGGTGGTGGTACCTGAACGTGACGCCGTCCCAGATCAGCTCGTACCTGAACACCAACCACGCCCGGCTGATCGACATCGAACGGGCGGGCTCCGGGACCTACAACGTCATCATGCAGGCCGCCGGCTCCGAGTACTGGTGGTGGTACTACGGCAAGAGCGCGAGCTCGATCGGCACGCTCGCCTCCCAGAACGGCGCGCGGATCTACGACATCGAGTCGTACACCGTGTTGGGGGTACGCTACTTCGCCGCGTTGATGATCAACGACGTCAACGCGGAGACGTCGCGCCTGCGCGAGATCATGCGCGGCGGCCTCGACGGTGGCAGCTACGGCGTCTACCTCAAGCGGATCGGAAGCGGGACCGATGTCAACCTCCAGGAGGGCGTCATCTTCGAGCCCGCCAGCGCCCTCAAGGCGCTCCACCTGCTGCACGCCCTGCGCCGCGTCCAGGCCGGCTCCGAGTTCCTGACCACGGACATCACCTGGTATGCCAAGCCGACCGACCCGGCGCGCTACCCGGGGGAGACCGATTACGGCGACGACAAGAACAAGTGCGCCTACACCGACACCGGTGTCCTGCAGACAAGCGTGACCTACGTCGACGACCTGGGGCCGGTCGTCCTCATGCAGATGATGCGTCAGTCGGACAATCGCACGACCGACGCGCTGGTGCGACGCTACGGCTTCGCGGCCCTCAACGCAACGGCGGACCTCGCCGGCATGACGAAGACGCAGCTCTACCATCGCATCGGCTGTCCGGCGGCATCGTCGCCGCAGCCCTGGCACCACAACGAGCTGACGCTGGTCGACGCCGGGAAGCTCTACGAGGGTGTCTCCAATGCCGCGTTCCTCAGCGGCAGCAACGCGACCACCTTCTGGAACACGCTGCTCGGCGGGGCGATCGACGCATCGGGCGCGCTGGCCAAGATCGTGCGCGAGGAGGCGACCAGCCTGGGCAAGACGACCGCCGTCGCCGATGCCTTCATCGCGAACACGCAGGTCCGCTCCAAGGGCGGCAGCTACGACAGCTGCCCGGCGAGCGGCTCCTGCAACCCGCCGTACATCTACACGCGCACGGCCGCGGGGCGGATCCAGCTGCCGTTCAAGAACAGGCTCGGGACGATCGTGCCGAGGTACTACGTCTTCGGGCGGTTCGTGGACGGCCTCGCGATCAACTGCACGTTCAAGGGCTCGAGCGAGGGCAACGACGCCTACGCCGCGCGATGCCCTTCCTGGAAGGCCGCCAACGACGCCTTCACGAAGGCCGGCAACGAGCTCTTCCGCGCCCAGATCCGGGCGGCGCTCTTGACCTGGTGACGGCCCCTCCCGGGGTGCGGAAGCGCCGGCGACTGTCGAATCGCGACACTCGGCGGCGGCGCGCCGGGGCGACGCGGTCCAGAGGCGGCCGTGGGACCGCTCCGCCCTCGAAGAGCAACCTCCTCGTCGGGGTTCGAGCCCGCAAGGGGGCGTGGCGCCCCCACTCAAGGCGGATCGGTCCGCCCGCGGGGCCGGCCACGCGCACGCCAACTGCTCGCCCGCCGGATGACGAGCACGATCGGCCATGGTGCACGCCGCTGCTTGGCGGCGGTGGCCGACGGATAGTCGGCCTCGGCGGGCCCCGGGGTCGGCGTCCACACCGGTGGCGTCCGCGCCACGCGACGCGAGCGTGCAGATGAATGCTCCGTCGCCGCACCCGGCATCCAGCACCCGCCGGCCCGCGACGTCACCGATCAAGCCCAGGAGCAGGCGCTGTTCGATCGCTTCGCTGATCGCGCCCAGCGTCGTCGCGCGCCACGACGCGTAGGCTGCA
>MGMJ01000053.1:0-323 GCA_001794945.1 Chloroflexi bacterium GWC2_73_18 | reverse complement strand
GCCGTGACCGCTAGGTTAGGGACCCGTCACCTCGACCGTGCCGGTCATGCCGGGGTGATAACGGCAGAGGTACGGGTAGCTACCCATCGCATCGAAGCGCCGCTCGAACGATTGGCCGGGCGCCAGGTTGCCCGAGTCCCACGAACCGTCGGTCGCCGAGACCGTATGCGGCAGCGCATCGTCGTTGAACCAGCGGACGGCCTCGCCCTGGGCGATCGTCAGGACCGACGGCTCGAAGCGGGAGCCGGCCATCCGCACGGAGGTCCCGGCGGGAGCGGTCGGCCCGGCGCCGAGACCCATCATCCCGCCCGGACCCATCATCC
>MGMJ01000052.1 GCA_001794945.1 Chloroflexi bacterium GWC2_73_18 | reverse complement strand
CGCCGTCAAGTCGACCGGCCACGACGGCCGCCTTATCGTGCGCGACATCATCGAGCTGATCGACCAGGCCATGGGGCCGCCGGCCGGCTGAGCCCCTTCCCACCCCGTTACCGACCCGGCACGTCAGCCCGGCACTGAGAGAGGACGCACGATGGAACTGGCCGTACTGCTCAAGCAGGTCCCCGATCTCGCCGAAGAGCTGGAGATCGACGCCTCCGGTACCGACCTGGAGCGCGAGTGGATGACGCTCGTCACCAACGAGTTCGACGACTATGCGCTGGAGGAGGCGCTCCAGCTGCGCGACGAAGCCGGTGGCAGCGTCACCTGCCTCGCCCTCGATACCGGCTCGGCCGACGAGCTGCTGGCGACCTGCCTGGCGAAGGGCGCCGACCGCGCCATCAAGGTCGGCTCGTTCGAGCGTCAGCCCGACTCGCATACCGCGGCGCGCGCCTTTGCCACCGCCCTCGGACGGGTCCCCCACGACCTCGTCCTGACCGGCGTTCAGGCGATCGACGACCTCGACGGCCAGGTCGGCCCGCTGGTGGCGGCCGAGCTCGACCTGCCCCACGTCAGCGTCGTCACCCACATCGCGATCGGCCCCGGCGGACGGGCCGCCACCGTCAACCAGGAGTACGCCGGTGGCGTCGTGGCCGAGCTGGAGGTCGACCTGCCGGCGGTCCTCGGCGTCCAGACGTCGCGCGTCACCCCGCGATACGCGCCGGTCAGCCGTGTCCGCCAGCTGATGAAGACGGCCGAGATGGGCCACGTCGAGGCCCCGACCGACGGCGGCTCGGGGCTGGTCGTCGAGGCGATGGCGCTCCCCCAGACAGGAGCCGGTGCCGAGATGCTGGGCGGCGGCGCGGACGCGGTCGCGGACCGTCTCGTCGCCATCCTCCGCGAGCGCGGCCTGCTGAAGGCGTAGGGAGACCGAGATGAGCAACGACATCCTCGTCCTCGTCGAACACCGCGACGGGGTCGTCGCGGAGAGCGCCCATGAGCTGCTCGGCAGGGCACGGCAGCTGGCCGGGAGCTCCGGCGGCGAGGCGGTCGCCGTCGTCTTCGGGTCGGGGATCGACGCCCTCGCCGGCCAGCTCGGGGCGGCGTCGCGGGTCCTCACCGTCGACGATCCCTCCCTCGCCCAGCCCACCCCCGCCGCCTACCAGGCCGCCCTGGTGGCGATCCTGCGCGAGCGGCAGCCGCTCCTCGCGCTCGTCCCCAACAGCGGGATCGGCATGGACGTCGCCGCCGGCGCGTCCGCGGCGACCGGCCTGCCGCTGGCCGCCTACGCCACGGCCGTGGAGGTGGACGGCGGGGCACCGCGCGTCACCTGCCGAATCTACGGCGGGAAGATCGACGCGACGGTCCGCTTCCGCGACGGCCGGGGGATCGCCACGGTCGTGACGGGCGCCTTCCCGGCCGCGGCCGGCCAGGTCGCCGGGAGCCCACCCGTCGAGCGGGTGGCGCTGCCGGCCGCCGACTCGCGCGTCCGTTTCGTCGCCCTCCATCGCCCGGAGGCCGGCGACGTCGACATCACCCGCGAGGCGATCCTCGTCTCGGTGGGACGGGGCATCGGCGAGCAGGAGAACCTCGAGATCGTGGGGGAGCTGGCCGGGGCACTCGGCGGCGCCGTCTCGTCGTCGCGCCCGATCGTCGACTCCGGCTGGCTGCCGCGGACGCGCCAGGTCGGCAAGAGCGGCCTGCGCGTCAAGCCGAAGCTCTACCTCGCGCTCGGCATCAGCGGCGCGCCGGAGCACCTGGAGGGGATGCGCGACGCTGAGCTGATCGTGGCCGTCAACACCGACCCGCGGGCCCCCATCTTCGGGGTCGCCCACTACGGCGCCACGGTCGACCTCCTCGACCTCGTCCCGGCCCTCACCCGGCGGCTCGCCGGATGAGACGGCCCGGCGGCTGACGCGGCGACCGGCTGCGCGGAGGCAGGGAGGCGGACGGGATGCTCGACCGCTCGGTGACGCGGATCGTCTTCGAGGGACTCTCGCCGGAGGGCGAGCTCCTCTTCTACGTGCTGGCGACGCTCTCCATCGGTGTCTTCTTCGCCGGTCTCGCCATCAAGCTGCGCAAGTACCTGCGCGGCCGGCGGGAGGACCGCATCGGCTCATGGCGCGGCTTCCTGGCCGGCGCGCTGCGGGGCCTCGGGGCGGCCGCCGCCAACACCACGGTGCGGAAGCGGGATCCGTTCGCCGGCCTCTTTCACGCCGCGGTCATGTGGGGCTTCGTGGTCCTCTTCATCGGGACCGCCATCCTCACCATCGACACGGACATCGTGGGCATCGTGGCGCCCCAGTACCACTTCTTCTGGGGCGCCTTCTACGTCGTCTACTCCTTCGTCCTCGACGCGCTGGGCGTGGTCATGATCGTCGGCCTCGCCGCGATGGCCTACCGGCGAGCCCGGATGAAGAAGCCGCAGCTCGACTACGGGCGGGTCGACCTGGCGGAGGCATCGACCGACCGGCGCGGCTTCCTGCGCGGCGATCGGCTCTTCCTCGGCTGGCTGCTGGTGCTCGGCGTGACCGGGTACATCGTCGAGGGCGTCCGCATCGCCCAGGACGACTTCCCCTGGTTCGAGGTCTTCGCGCCGGTCGGGTACGTGCTGGGCAGGGCGTTCGCCGCCCTGGGTGTCGGCGGCGGGACCGCCCCGGAGCTCCGCCTCGCACTCTGGTGGGGGCACGCTCTGCTGGCCCTCGGCTTCGTCGCCTACATCCCCTTCTCCAAGGCGTTCCACATGCTCGGCGACCCGGTGAACCTGGCCCTCCGCTCGCCGCTGGCGGGCCGGCGCCTGCCGGTCCTGCCGGCGGTCGCCCCGGCCGACGGACACCTGGGCCTGCGCGATCTCGCCGACTTCAGCTGGAAGCAGCTCCTCGACTTCGACAGCTGCACCAAGTGCGGCCGCTGCCACGTCGCCTGCCCGGCCGCCGCCTCGGGGGCGCCGCTCTCGCCGCGCGATCTCGTCCTCGACCTGCGTCAGCAGGCCGACGCCGCCTGGGCGGTCCTGGCGCCGGGGCACGAGCGTCGCTCCGACCGCGCCTACGGGAACGGCCGCACCGGCGGGCAGGTCGCCGGCGGACTGATCGGGCCCCGGACGCTCTGGTCCTGCACCACCTGCCTCGCCTGCGTGGAGGCCTGCCCGGTCGGCATCGAGCACGTGCCGGCGATCGTGGGGATGCGCCGCTCGCTGATCGACCAGGGTGAGCTCGAGCCGATGCTGCAGACCGCGCTGACGAACCTGGCCAAGCAGGGCAACAGTTTCGGCCAGTCGGGCCGCACGCGCGCGAAGTGGACGGAGGGGCTGGCCACGCCCGTCACGGACGCCCGCCGCGAACCCGTCGACTGGCTCTGGTTCGTGGGCGACTTCGCCTCCTTCGACGCGCGCGTGCAGGGGGCGACGCGCCTGGTGGCGCGGGTCTTCCAGGACGCTGCACTCGACTTCGGGATCCTCCACGAGGGCGAGCGGAACGCCGGCAACGACGTGCGGCGCGTCGGCGAGGAGGGGCTCTTCGAGATGCTCGCCGAGCACAACATCGGGCAGCTCTCGAAGGCGACCTTCCGGCGCGTCGTGACGACCGACCCGCACACCCTCAACACGATGCGCTTCGAGTACCCCGCCCTCGGCGGCGACTGGTCGGTCTGGCACTACAGCGAGCTGCTGATCTGGCTCTTCCGCGAGGGCCGGCTGCGGACCGAGCGGCCGCTCGGACGACGCGTCACCTACCACGACCCCTGCTACCTGGCGCGCTACTCCAAGGTGACGCAGGCGCCGCGCGAGGTGCTCGAGGCGATCGGCGCGGAGCTGGTCGAGATGCCGCGCAACCGCGCCAACACCTTCTGCTGCGGGGCCGGCGGCGGGCGGATCTGGATGGACGACTCGATGCTCCGCGAGCGCCCCTCGGAGCAGCGGGTCCGGGAGGCGGCCGCGCTGGAGGGCGTCACGGACTTCGTGACCGCCTGCCCCAAGGATCTCACCATGTACAGCGCGGCGGTCAAGGCGACCGGACTGGAGGGCCGCCTCGTCGTACGTGACCTGATCGAGCTGGTCGCGGTCGCCACCGGGCTCGCCATCGACGAACCCGAGCCCGGGCCCGAGTCGCCCGCCGCCGCGGCCGCGGCGGCCGGGGCGACGGCGGGGTAGCGGGACGGCGGTGGACGGCGAGGCGCTCCTCGACGCCGTCGCCCGCGGGATCCGCCGGCGGGTCGAGGAGCAGGCTCGCGCCGAGGAACGGCTCGCCCGTTTCGTCTTCCGCGAGGGCGAGCCCGTGGCACCGACGCCGGGCGGTGCCACGGCGAGCGACTGGCGCTACTTCGTGGCGCGCACGCTGCGGGAGGCCGGGGAGCCCGGCACGCTGGCGCTCCTCGAACGGATCGGCCCGGACGGCCGCCGGTTGGCCGAGCTGGCGGATGGACCGCCCGGGTCGACCGACCGGAGCGCGCTGGCCGACCGGGTCGGGCGACTCTCCCAGGCCGGCCTGCTCGGCCGCGAGCTGGAGACCGACCGGGTGACGCTCACTCCGCTGGGGGAGGCGCTCCTGGCCCTGGCAGACGAGCTGGCGCGGCGGGCCGGGGAGGTGACCCCGTGAAGTGCCCCTACTGCGACGCGACGGGGACGCGCATGGAGACCCACGCGCACCTGGGGCGCGAGCACATCGACCGGGTGCGGACCTTCCGCTACGAGCCGAAGGACCAGCTCCGCTTCGCCCTCGACTGCCCCTTCTGCGAGGAGGGGCTCGAGCGTGTCGCCAACCCGCGCGGCCGCGAACCGGGCTTCCTCGAGGAGTTCCACCGGGAGATCGCGCTGGTCGCCTTCGACCTCCTCCTCTACCATCTCCACGCGGCGCACGCCGAGCTGGTGGGCCTGCCAGCGATCCCCCCTGAGGCGTCCCAGGAGTCAGCCGGATGAGCGAAGTGCGGGGCTGTCGGATCCCCGAGGACCTCTACTACTGGATCGAGAAGCATGTCTGGGTCCGCCCCGAGGGCCACGACGTGGTCACCATCGGGATCACCGACCCGGCCCAGAAGCTCGCCGCGAAGATCGTGGCGGTGACTCCGAAGCGCGTCGGCCGGAGTGTCGAGCACGGCCAGAGCGTCGCCACCGTCGAGAGCGGCAAATGGGTCGGCCCGGTCCCCACCCCCCTCCACGGCGAGATCGTGGCGGTCAACGAGGCGCTGGCCACGAACCCCGGCCTGGCCAACAGCGACCCCTATGGCGAAGGCTGGATCGTGAAGCTCAAGGCGAGTCTCTGGTCGGTCCAGCACGCCGCGCTCCACACCGGCGGCCACGCCGTCGAGGAGTACCGCGCCCTCCTCGAGCGGG
>MGMJ01000051.1:28170-28291 GCA_001794945.1 Chloroflexi bacterium GWC2_73_18 | reverse complement strand
GCTGGGAGTGACCCGATGTCCGAGATCGTGATCCGCGCCGCGACCGCTGCCGACGCCCCGCGCATCGCCACCCTCTTCACCGATGAGGGGTACCCGGCGGGGCCGCCCGACATCGAGGCGC
>MGMJ01000051.1:22880-28144 GCA_001794945.1 Chloroflexi bacterium GWC2_73_18 | reverse complement strand
TCGACCGTCCGCGTCGCCGATCTCGACGGGGAGGTGCTCGGCTTCGTCGCCGTCCACGTCATGCCCCGCTTCGAGCACGGCGACCGGATCGCGCGGGTGCTGGCGCTCGTCGTCGACCCGGCCGAGCGTGGACGGGGCCTGGGCCACCAGCTGATGGCCGAGGCAGAGCGGATCGCCGGAGCCACCGGTTGCACCTTCATCGAGGTGACCTCCGGCCACCACCGGCCGGAGGCGCGCCAGCTCTACGAGTCGCTCGGATACGACCCGAGCGTGACCAGCTACCTGCGCAAGCGGCTGTGAGGCCGCGGAGACGGCACGTTGACGGCGGGGGCATGATGGCGCCGTGACCGAGAGCCGGCGCTCGCGGGTCGTCAACGCCTACGCGGTCGGGCCGCGCACCGCCCGCGAGCGCGCCCGCGAGATCCGAGCCGCGCCCCTGCCGGAGCGGCGCCGCGACCGCCCCGTGGTGCAGATCCTCGTGGGCGGGGCGATGGCGCTCGGCGCCATGGCCGCGCTGCTCGTCACCGCGGTCGCCTACTGGGGCGATGTCACGATCAGCGGGACCGACGCGGCGATCCGACTCGCGGTCTTCGGCCCGCTCTACGCGGCCGGCGTCTACGTCGCCTGCCTTGGCTGGGAACGCGGCGAACCCGACAAGGCGCTCCGCCTGGCGATCATCCTCGGCATCTTCGGCCTGGCGATCCTCGCCGTCGTGGCGCTCATCCTGATCCTGATCGCCAAGTCCGACGGCAAGTTCGATCTCGACCTCGGCGATGTGGGCAAGGCGCTCGACGGCGACCGGAGCGGCGCGGGCGACGCGGTCGCCGGGGTCGTCCAACCGGTCGTCCGCGACGTCTACACGCAGGTCAACCCCGATCCGCTCGCCACCTGGGCCGTGACACGGCAGGCGGGCCTCGCGGCGCCGCCGGAGACGACCGCCGGCCCGGTGACCCCCACGCCGCCACCCGACCTGCCGCCACCGCTGGCGAAGGACGATCCGCGCGGCCACGACTGCGCGCGCTGCGGCTACCGTTTCGATGTCGCGGCGCACCTCGCCTGCCCCTCCTGCGGGCAGCCGACCTGATCGAGCGAGACGGCCTACCAGCGCTCGCGGCGGACGATCGACCCGAGCGGCTTCCGGCCGCCCGCGCGCGGCGGCCGGGCCAGGTCGGCCGGGTCGGCGGGATAGCCGAAGGAAAGGATGTACTCGCAGTGGCGGTCGGCCGGGTAGCCGAGGATCCCGCGTGCCAGTCCCTGGTCGTAGACGGTCGCCGGCACCGACCCGACGCCCAGCTCCCAGGCGGAGAGCACCATGTTCTGAGCCGCACGCCCCAGGTCGAAGGCGACCGAGAGCGGTGCGCCGGGGCCGCGGGGTTCCGGGGTGACGAGGGCGATGGCGACGGCCGCACCGGCGAGGTGGCCGGCCCACGGCCCCACCGCGCCGAGCCGCGCGAGCGTCTCCCGGTCGGTCACGACGATGAAGTCCCAGCGCTGCAGGTTCTTGGCCGAGCCGGCGTGGCGGGCGCCATCGAGGATCTGCTCGACGACGTCGCCGGGGAGTGGCCGATCGGCGAAGCGACGGACCGCGCGGACGCGACGGATCGACTGCCGGGTCTCCATCGCCCTACAGGGTAGGGGAGATGTGGCGGCTCAGGGGGTCAGGGCCGCGGCGCGGATCTCCAAGGAGGGCGCGACGGGACCCCGCTCGGCGTGGAAGATGCCGGTCACCTCGACCCAGCCCCAGGCGACGAAGGCGAAGCCGGGCCGTCCGGCCGTCGACTCGAGGCCGGCGAGGACTTCGGCCGGCATCTCGCCCTCGAGACGGAGCCGCTCGGCCGGGATCTGCGGCGGGTAGGACTCCAGGAACGCGTCGGCGAGGAACTGGTCGGCGCCGTTCGACCAGTAGCCGGCGCGGACGCTGGCGAGCTGCCCGTCGGCGGCGAGCTGGTTCGCCAGGAGGGTCGCCACGTCGCTCGGTCCGAGCGGCGCCGGGGAGGCGGGCTCGCCGGTGGCGGGCGGCGCGGTCGGGGCGGTCGAGGAGGGGGAAGGGATCGGCGTCGGGCTCGCCGGGCTCGCCGTGCCGCCGGTCGTCGCGGCGCAGGCCGCGAAGACGAGGGAGAGAAGCACGAGGCGGCCGGCCCGGATCACGTGGCCGTGACGCGGTGCCGCTCGCCCCGGTTCCCGGGGACCGGGCGGCCGGGCGACTCTGCTAGGCTCGGGCCACGATGACCAGGGTGAGCTTCCGCGGCGACCCGTACATGGTACTGGGCGTGGGTCACGACGCCACGCCGGCGGCGATCAAGGCGCGCTGGCGCCGCCTCGCCCGCCAGCACCATCCCGACCTGGCCGGCGCCGACCCGCAGGCGGCTTCCGAGGCGACGAGCCGCATGGCGCGCATCAACGGCGCCTACGACCTGCTCTCGGACCAGGAGCGGCGAGCCGCCTGGGACCGCCGCCACGGGATCGCGCACGCGCCGGGCTGGGCCGGCGACCGCCGCTTCGTCGCCCCGCAGCCGGGCGAGCGGCCGGCGGGACCGCCCCGGCCGCGCCCTGCCACGCCGGTGACCGGCCGGGTGGACGCCAGCGCCCTCTACCGGGCACGGAACGCCACCACTACGCCGCCCGGCATGCGCGCCTCGCCACCGGGCCTCCCGCCGCGGAGCCGCCACGACTTCGCGCCTCCTCGGGAGCCGCTCCGCGCGTCGGAGCCGTGCGGGCCGGTCCGCCGCCGCTCCGGTCGCGCCGCGCCCCGCCCGACGCTCGCCGAGGCGCTGGACGCCGCCCTGGCCTTCGGGCGCTTCCGCGGCCACACGCTTGGGGAGGTCGCCGCCTTCGAGCCGACCTACATCGACTGGGTCGCCCGCACCATCTCGCACGACCGCGACCTGGTCGTGGCGGCGCGCGTCGTCCGGGAGGAGCTCGACCGCCTCGGGGTACCGCGCCGGCACCGCGCCTCGACCCCCGGCTTCGGCGTCCGTCGCGACGGCCGCGGGGAGGATCGCGAGAGCGCCTGAAGGCAGCACGAAACCGGACGCCCCGCGCGCAGGCAGGGCGTCCGGCACGGCCCGATGATGCCTGCCGTCGGGGCGTCGGCCCGAGGCCGAAGTGCCCCGGTTACTCGACTCGTGCCCCGTGCCGTGTCCCCTCTTCGCCGGGTCGAAGCCCGCCCTGAAGGTCGAGGTGGACTGACGGTCCGCGGGTCGTGGTCGACGCCTCGGGTGGTCCCGGCGCGTCGTTCCGACGGCTCGCCCGTACCGTACGACGACCCCCTCCGGCGGGCAATGGCACGGGGGTACCGGCGCGGCGCGCCGAAGGTCGATGGCGTCCGCGCACCGCCGCCTCCCGCGGCGGGTCGGGCTTCCCGTACGATCGGGCGCTGTGACCCAGGGACTCCTCTTCGGACTGGCAGCCGGCCTCGCCTACGGTCTCACCAACGTGCTCGTCGCGGTGACGGCCCGGCGGATCGGCTCCGTCCGGGTCGTCGCGGCTAACCAGGTGATCAGCCTCCTCGGGCTGGCCCTGGCGCTCCCGGCGACGGGTGCCTCGCTCCCGGCCGACCCGGGCTGGTGGATCCGGGCCGGCCTCCCCGGGCTGTTCGCATCGATCGGCTACCTGACCTACTGGCAGGGTCTCCGCCTTGGTCCGATCAGCGTGGTGACGACGGTGGGCGAGACGTGGGGCGCCGTGACGGTCGTCCTCGCCGTGATCCTGCTCGGGGAGCAGCTCGCCCCGCTGCAGTGGCTCGCCGTCCCGGTGGCGACGGCGGGTGCCGTCCTTGCTGCGGTGACCTTCGAACGCGGCTCGCGACGGCCCCGCATGATCGGCGCCGGGCCGCTCCTGGCCGCCGTGTCGGTCGTCGGCTTCGCCGCGGCGACGGTGGGGTTGCAGGCACCGGTCCGCCAGATCGGCCTCTTCCCGGGTATGTTCATCTCGCGCGTCTTCAACACGGCTCTCACCCTGCTGGTGCTGGGCCTGGTGCTCGGTCGCTCCCGCCGCGCCGGCGGGCAGGTCGTGGCCGGCGAGCTCGTGGTCGCGCCCGACGCGCCTGAGCCACCCCTCGTCGCCCCGGTATACGCGGGCCCCGTGGCGGACGCGGGCCTCGCCCGGCGGACGGTTCTCCTGGTGGCGCTCGTCGGATTGGTCGACCTGGCCGGGATCCTCGCGATGGCCAACGGCCTACGGGTCGCCGACGCCTGGCTGGTCGGCCTCGCTTCTTCCACCGGCCCGGCGGCGACGATCGGTGCCGGCCTCCTCTTCTTCGGTGAGCGGCTCCGACCCCACCAGTGGCTGGGGGTCGGGCTCGTGGCTGGAGCGCTCGTGCTGATCGCGCTCGCCTGAACCCCCGCCCGGCCCGTGGTGGGCGGCGGCCGCCGCCGCGCTCATCTTCCCCTCCCGCAGGTCGCGTTCGATCGCCTTGGGGTCGCGCTCGCCGGGATCCCCGTGTCCTCCTCCCCCGCCGGTCCAGACGAGCAGGCGGTCGCCTCGCTCGACGGTGACGCGCGTCTTGGTGATCCGCTCCTCGCTCCCGTCGCGCCGGTGGAGGACGAGTCGGGCCGGCGTGCCGGCATGGCCGCCGTGGGTCCCCCATGGCGCGTACCGCGGATCGGTCTGCTCCGAGTAGGCGACGAGGTCGCACGTGTCGGTGAACTCGTAAGCGCGGTGGATGGCCAGTCCTCCGCGCCAGCGGCCACGGCCCGCGGAATCGGCGACCAGCTCGGTACGCAGGATCCGCACCGGGTACTGCGTCTCGCAGATCTCGGCGGGCAGGATGCCGACGTTGCCGAGGTACGTGTCGACTGCGTCGAGCCCGTCCGTGTCCGCGCTGGCGCCGAGGCCGCCGCCGAGGTCGTCCTGGATGACGGTCGGCATGCCGGTTCGCGGGTGGCGCCCCTCGGCGGCCATGCTGGAGAAGCCGACGAACGAGCCCGCCACGGCGGTCTCAGGGTAGAGGTCGGCGAACGCGGCGACGAGGGTGTCGGTGATCCGCTGGGCGGTCAGGTGGCGCAGGCTCACCGCGGCCGGGTAGCGGGGATTGACCAGGCTCCCCTCGGGCAGCGTGATGCGGATCGGGCGAGCGCAGCCACCGTTCTGCGCGCCGTCGGGGTCGAAGATCGCCTTCACCGCGAAGAGGACGGCCGACATCGTCGCCGCCCGCGGCGCGTTCATGCCGCCGCGCATCTGCGGGTCCGTGCCGCTGAAGTCGACCGCGACCTCGTCCCCGACCACCGCCACCGTGACCTGCACGCGGATCGGCGGGCCGCCGA
>MGMJ01000051.1:748-22872 GCA_001794945.1 Chloroflexi bacterium GWC2_73_18 | reverse complement strand
GCCGCTCGGCGATCCGCGCTCGCAGCCGCCGCTCCGCCTGGTCGAGCAGCCCGGTCATCGCGGCGGAGAGCGTCTGGAGTCCGTACTTGCCTCCCAGCTCGACGACGCGCAGGCCGCCCAACTTCACCGCCGCGACCTGGGCGCGCAGGTCGCCCAAGGTGGCCCTGGGCTCGCGGACGTTCGCCTCGATGTAGCGGAAGAGGGGCTCGACGGGGCGGCCGCCCTCGAAGAGGCGGATCCCCGGGAAGCGGAGGCCCTCCTCGAAGATGGTGCGGTTGGCGTAGCCCTCGGTACCCGGGTTCGTGCCACCGATATCGGCGTGGTGGGCCAGCGTCCCGGTCCAGGCGATCAGCCGTCCCGTGTCGAAGACGGGAGCGAAGATGTGGATGTCGGGGGTGTGGGTCCCACCGCGGTAGGGGTCGTTGGCGATGTAGATGTCCCCCGCCGCCGGAGGATCCCCGATCCCGTCGGCGACGATCGCCTGGAGCGCGATCGCCATCGAGCCCAGCAGCGCCGGGATGTTCTCCGCCTGGGCGACCGTCTCGCCCTCCGGCGTGAAGACGGCGCACGAGTAGTCGAGCATCTCGCGGATGATCGGGGAGTAGGCGCTGCGATGGAGCGCCTCGCTCATCTCCGCGGCCGTCGCGGTCAGCGCGCTCCCGATGACCGCCACCGTGACCGGGTCGGCTGGCATCTCAACCGACCTCGATCAGCAGGGCGCCGGACGGGTCGACCCGCGCAGTGGCGCCGGGCGGAACGGCGGTCGTGGAGTCGAGTTGCTCCACGATCGCCGGCCCGGCGAACGTCGCCCCCGCGACAAGATCGTCGCGCCGGAGGATCGTCGTGCGCACCGCGCCACCCGCGCCGTCGAACCAGACGTCTCGCACGCGGGCGCCCGGCGGCCGGGCGCCCGGCGGGCTCGCGCGGATCGCGGGCCGAGGCAGGATCCCCCAGGCGATCAGCCGCGCGCTGACGGTCTCGACCCGCTCCTCCGGCGCGGCGTGGCCGTAGGTTCGTTCGTGAAGTTCGTGGAAGCGCCCGACGATCCGCGTCATCGGTTCGCCAGCCGAGATCGGCACGGTGAGCGACCACTCCTGCCCCACGTACCGCAGGTCGAGGCCCCGCTCGAGGCGGCGGGCCGCCGGGGCGATACCGTCCTCGTCGAGGAGGCGATGCGCCTCGATCTCGAGCTCGTCGAAGATCGCCTCCACGGCCACGGGGTCGGGTCGATCGGCGAACATCAGCAGGGCCCTCGACAAGTCGTTGCGCAGGTCTGCGGCGAGGAGGCCGAGCGCGCTCAGCAGCCCCGGGCGCGGCGGCACGCAGACGGTCTGTATGCCGAGAGCGCGGGCCAGCGCCACGCCATGCAGCGGCCCGGCGCCGCCCGCTGCGACCAGGGCGAACTCGCGCAGGTCGTCGCCATGACGTGCCGCCGCGCGCCGGATCGCCCCGACCATGTTGGCCTCGGCGACGGCGAGGATCCCGCGAGCCGCCGCCTCCACCGAACAGCCGAGACGTTCGGCCACGAGGGCGCAGCCCGCGCGCGCCGCTCCCGTGTCGAGCGTCAGCTCGCCACCGAGGAAGGAGGCGGGGTCGAGGCGGCCGAGCACGACATGCGCGTCGCTCACGGTCGGCTCCGTGCCGCCCAGGCCGTAGCAGGCCGGGCCCGGTGCGGCGCCGGCGCTCGCCGGTCCGACGTGCAGGGCGCCGCCGGGATCGACCCAGGCGATGCTCCCACCTCCCGCCCCGATCGCCTCGACCTCGAGGGCGGGGATCTGAAGCGGCAGCACGTCGGCCAGCGTCATCCCCAGGCGGGTTCGCGGAACGTGGCCGGGCACGATCCCGATGTCCGCGCTCGTGCCGCCCATGTCGAGGGTGACGACGTCGCGCAGTCCGGCAGCGGCGGCGACCGCCGCTCCGCCGAGGACGCCGGCCGCGGGGCCCGAGAGGATCAGGCGGTGCGCGTTTCGTGCGACGGAACGAGCCGCTGTGCCGATCCCACCGTTGCTCTGCATGACGAAGAGCGCCGCGTGGACGCCCTCCCGCTCGAGGATCCCCGAGAGCCCCCCGATGTAGCGGTCGAGCAGCGGCGCGAGCACGGCGTTGATGGCGGTCGTCGCGAAGCGGGGGTACTCGCGCATCTCGGGGCAGACCGCCGAGGAACGGGCGACGTAGAGGCCGGGCGCGCAGTCGCGCACGATCCGCTCGATCCGCTCCTCGTGCCTGGGGTCGACGTACGAGAAGAGGCAGGCGATGGCGATCGACTCGACGCCCGCTTCGACGAGCCGGAGGGCCGCCTCGCGGGTCCGCGCCTCGTCGATCCCATCGAGCTCGGTGCCATCGAAGGCGAGGCGCCCGGGGACCTCTACGCGGCGGTCGCGCGGGATCAGCGAGGGACGCGGCGGCTGGGTGAGCGCGTAGAGCCGCGGCCTCATTTGCGTGCCGATCTCGAGCACGTCCCGGCTCCCCTCTCCGGTGATGAGGCCGGCGCGGGCGAGCTGCCCGGTGATCACCGCGTTCGTGGCCACGGTGGTGCCGTGGGCCACGAAGCCGACGTCCCCCGGCTTGATGGCGGCCGCGGCAAGGAGCCGGGTGAGGCCCGCGGCGAC
The DNA here is from genome assembly GCA_001794945.1 of Chloroflexi bacterium GWC2_73_18. Classification (GTDB taxonomy): domain Bacteria; phylum Chloroflexota; class Limnocylindria; order Limnocylindrales; family CSP1-4; genus GWC2-73-18. The sequence goes on along the minus strand of MGMJ01000051.1, from coordinate 20,263 downwards.
GGCCCGCTCCGGGTGGCCGGGCTGGGAGGGGACCTTGGCGACGGCCAGGTCCCCGGTCGCCTCGTCGACCAGGACGCAGTCGGTGAAGGTGCCGCCGGTGTCGACGCCGACCCGCCGCACGTCAGCCCGCGAGGTTCTCGGTCACCTGGACCGTCGTCCGCGTGCCGCGTTTCGCCAGCTCCAGGAGGAACGCTTCGGCCGGCAGCGCGAGCTCGGGGCCGACGGCGCCGCGCCGCTCCAGCCGCCCCTCGGCAAGCCACTGCCCGGCGATCGACGGCGGAACGCCGGTCAGGATCGTACCCGCGTCGAGGCCCCAGCGAGCGTGGTGCCAGGCAGCGGTGCCGACGCGATAGGTGAGCGGCCGCCCCGCCGCGTCGCGGCCGGTGCCGACCGTCACGACCTCCTCCACATCGTCGGGAGGCGCCTCGGCCGGTGGACGGGCCTCGCGCCAGCGAGCGAGCACCCGGGCCAGGAGCTCCCGCGGCCGGACGGCGACGACCTGGCCGGACGTCGAGCGCACCTCGATCCCCTCGCGGTCCGCCAGCCCGACGTCCGCGAAGACCTTGAGTCGCTCGAGCGCCTCGGGAGTGTAGCCGAACGACGCGATCTTGAAGTAGACCTCGCCGACCCGCTTCTCCGGCCAGCTGAAGGGGAGCGTCGCCACCTCGGAGTGGAGCGTGTGGTGGACGAGCCGGTCGCCGATCCCGTGGTCGAAGAAGAATCGCTCGGGCTCGCTGAGCGGGTCGAGCTCGAGCATCCGGCCGTCGCGCCAGACCATCGGGCGGCTCATGATCTCGTCGAAGATCGTCTCCAGCGAGTAGGCCCACGAGAGCCCCTCTTCGGCGGGGGCGTATGCGTCGTAGCAGCGCAGGTGGTCGATCGTCGCCAGTCGGTCGGCGATGTAGGCGCCCATCACGTTGGTGAGCCCGACCGCCGAGCCGATCCCGAGGATCGCCAGGAGCCCGCGGTCGGCGAACCGCTCGCCCATCGCCAGCTGCTTGAGGGTGGTGTGGTAGAGGCCGCCCAGGTCGCAGTAGGAGAGGCGCGCCTCGAGGCAGGCCTCCATCACCGGCAGGTTGAAGTAGTACTGGCTGACGTTGACGACCGCGTCGGCCCCCTGGAAGGCCGTCAGCAGGCTGGCGACGTCGGATGCGTCGGCGCGGACCGCGGCGGCGTCCGGGCCGAGCGTGGCCGCCATCTGCCGCGCCCCGTCGAGGTCGATGTCGGCGATGGTGACGGCGAAGCCGGATCCGACCAGGTCGCGCGCCGTCGCGCGCCCCATCAGGCCGGCCCCGCCGACGAGGGCGATCCGTTTCATCTCGTCCTCCCGGGTCGCTGCGCCCGCGCGCTGACTACCTGACCGCGAGCGACCGGTCGCGGACCGGCGTGAGCTGTTCGCAGCCGGTCTCGGTCACCACGACGCTCTCGCTGAAGCCGATCCCATAGGCCCGCGGCACCCAGGTGCAGATGGGCAGGTGGAAGGTCATCCCCGGCGCGAGCTCGCGCTCGACGCCGTCGGCGATGTACATGGGGGCCTCCGTCCAGGTCGGCTGGAAGCCCATCCCGATCGAGTAGCCGAAGCCGCCGTGGAAGTACGCTTCGGGGACCGTCGCCAGGCCCTTCTTCGCCTCCCGGGCGACCTCGTGGCCGGTTCGTCCGGGGCGGATCTCGCGGAGCAGGATCTCGAGCGTGGCGATGCTCGCGTCGGCGAGCCGGCGGATCCCGTCGGAGGGCGGTCCCACGACCGCGCTCCGCATCGAGGGAGCGTTGTACCGGTTGTAGGTGGCGGTCAGCTCCAGGTAGATCGGGTCGCCCCGACGGAGCGCGTAGCGCTTGTAGGCGATGTGCGGCATCCAGCCGGTCCGGTATCCGGCCATGATCATCGGGTCGATCGACATCAGCTCGCTCCCCGCGCTGATCATGGCGTGGTAGGCGGCGGCGATCACCTCGTTGTCGGTCCGTCCCTCGGCAACGGTGTCGATCGCGGCCTGAAGCCCCAGGGCGGTCATCTTCCCCGCCTCGCGCATGCAGGCGATCTCCGCCGCGCTCTTGACCATGCGGACCTCCAGCACCACATCGGTGGCGTCGACGAGGGTCGCGAGCGGCAGCAGCTCGCGGAGCCGGAGGTAGCTGCGCGTATCGAAGGCGCCGCTCGCGAACGTCTCGGCGTTGCCCATCTCGAGGCCGATCCGCTTGCCGTCGTAGCCGCGCGAGCGGAGCAGGCCGCCGAGCTGGGTGGCGGTGTCGCCGCCCTCGTACCAGTAGAAGACGACGATATCGCGGACGTGTCCGTTGAGGAGCATGCACGGCGCCTCGAGCTCCGAGCAGTGGAGCGAGAGATCGCCCTCGAGCGGCACGATGCCGGTCGTGTAGCCGGGTGGCATGGTCGTGTCGTAGCCGGTCAGGTAGCCGAGGGACGGCGTGTGCGAAAGGAGGAGCAGATCGAGGCCCCGGGCCGCCATCAGCTCGCGCACCCTGGCCAGGCGTCGTTCGTACTCGGCCATGGGGAACGGGAGTTCCGATTCGATCGGTTCCCGGGTCAGCTCCTCGACCAGCTTCATCGTCCTCCTCCAGCTCCGCCGCCGCGTGTCACGGGTTGCGCTCCCCCTCGATCATCCCGAGCCGGTAGTGGAACTTGCGCACGTCCCAGAGCAGGAAGACGTCGGCCGAGAGGAGGCCCGGCAGCTTGGCCAGCACCTCCTCGCGGTAGATGCCGAAGGCCCGCGCATCGGGGAGCGCCACCTCGAACATCAGGTCGTAGCCGGTCGCCAGCAGGCCGACCCAGGTCACCTCCTGGCGTTCGGCGAGCATGTCGGCGACCCGCTCGGTGTGGCCGGGCGCGAGCCGGACGCCGACGGCCGCGAAGAAGCGGAATCCCATCCGCCACGGGTTGGGGACGGCGATCACCTCGACGACGCCATCGTCCATCAGCTGGAGGAGCCGGGCGCGAACGGTTCCCGGCGACGCGCCGACGCGCGCGGCGATCTCGCGGTACGAGCGTCTCCCGTCCTCCTGGAGCTCGGCGACGATGCGGCGATCGAGTTCGTCGAGGCGCTCGTTCACAGGTTCCGCCGTGTCGATGGTCATCGAAACGCTTGACAGCGTACACGTTCGGTGGCGTAAGATGCAACTGGCTGCACAAATCGCGTGCTGCTGACCAGTTCGCTGCACATCTGGAGCAGACCGTCGAGAGCGCGACGAGGGCGGCCGGGGCGGCGAGAGGGAAAGGGAGACGGGCGGTCTTGCGCTTCTCCTGGCGACGAACGGCGGGGCTGGGGGCGGCTCGCCTGCGGCTCTTCTTCGCCAGCGACATCCACGGCTCCGATGTCTGCTTCCGGAAGTTCCTGAACGCCGCGGGTCACTACCGCGCCACGGTGCTGGTCATGGGAGGGGATCTGACCGGCAAGGCGCTGGTCCCAATCGTGGAGCTGGGGTCCGGTCACTTCGAGGCCACCTTCATGGGTGAGCGGCTGCGGGCCGATGCCGAGGGGATGGCCGACCTCGAGCGCCGAGTCCGCTTCAACGGGTTCTACCCGTACCGCTGCTCTCCGGAGGAGAACGAGCTCCTGGGGCGAGACGAGTCGCAGCGCCGCGAGGCGTTCGCGCGCGAGATGCGGCGTGCCACCGAGCGGTGGGTCGCCCTGGCGGACGAGCGCCTTCCCGGGACCGGCGTCCGCTGCTTCGTCATGCCCGGTAACGACGACGAACTGCTGATCGACGAGGTGCTCGCCTCCAGCCGGGCGATCGAGAACCACGATGGCCGGATCGCCGAGGTCGAGGGCTACCGCCTGATCGGCCACGGTTGGTCGAACCGGACGCCGTGGCGGACGGCCCGCGAGAAGGACGAACCGGAGATCGAGGAGGACCTGCGGCGGCTGCTCGACGAGGCGGGGCAGCAGCGGCCGATCATCTTCAACCCGCACGTCCCTCCCCACGGCTCCGGGCTCGACCTCGCGCCGAGGCTTCGCGAGGACCTCTCGGTCGTGAGCCGCGCCGGCCAGCCCGAGATGGTGCCGGTCGGAAGCACCGCGGTGCGGCGCGTCATCGAGGAGTACCAGCCCCTCATCTCGCTCCATGGGCACATCCACGAGTCGCGCGGGGTCGTGCGGCTCGGGCGAACCGTCAGTGTCAACCCGGGCAGTGAATACAACGTCGGGCGTCTGCTCGGCGCCCTCGTCGACCTGGAGGCGGGGACGGTCGGCAACGTCCAGCTGGTCGCCGGCTGAGCCGGCCCGGCCCCATCGGGGGAGGAGGAGGTCCTGGGAGATGGAAGGGACAGCGGCACGAGAGCCGGCGGGCGCCCAGCCCGGGCTCTACGTGCGCAATGCCACGGGCCTGGTCCGCGATGCCGGGGGGACGGACACGGTCTTCTACAACTGGGTGGCGGGCGGCGGGGTCGGCCTGGCCCTGGTCTATAACGTCTACTGGGCGCTCAACAGCTTCCCCGGGGTGGACCTGGTCGCGGCGACCCTGATCACCGTCCCGATCGCCTTCTGCGCCGTCATCGTCTTTGGCCTGCTCGCGGCCGCCATGCCGCGCTCCGGCGGCGACTACATCTTCGTCTCGCGGATCCTCCACCCCCTCTGGGGCTTCGTCTCCTCGTGGACCGGGTTCATCTCGGTGGTCAGCTACACCGGCTTCGTCGCCTGGTTCTTCTCGGTCGCCTTCGTCTCCGGGAGCGCCGCCGTCCTGGGAGAGGTGAGCGGCATCTCGGCGCTCACCGACCTGGCTGGCTGGGCGGCGAGCACCGAGGGGGCGCTGGTGATCGGCACGCTCTCGCTGGTCGTCTGCTGCGCCCTGATGATCCTGGGCCTCAAGGTCGCCCTGCGGGCGATCACCGTCCTGGCCGTCGTCGGCCTCGTCGGGCTGGTCCTCTCGGCGGTCGTGCTGTTGATCAACGACCAGGCCCAGTTCGTGAGCCAGTTCAACGCCTTCGCCAACCCCAGGATGGGGAGCGACAACGCCTACGACGCGGTCGTCGCGGTCGCCGGGGAGAACGCCTTCGCGGCCGTGCCCGCGGGATCCGGTGCCTTCACCGGCACGACGCTGCCGGCGATGGTGATCGCCTTCTACGCGGTCGGCTACTCGATCTGGTCGATCTACTACGCGGGAGAGCTGAAGGGCGGGCGAAGCCGCCGCCAGCAGCTGCTGACCATGTTCGTGCCCACGGTCCTCAACTCGATCGTCTTCGTCGTCGTGATCGGCCTGATGTTCCGGACCGTCGGCTACGAGTTCCTCAGCGCCTCGAGCTACCTGTGGAACTGGGCGCCCGACGCGTATCCGCTCACCGTCCCGCCGTACGTCAACTTCTTCGTCAGCCTCCTCTCCGGGAACGACCTCCTCAACGCGATCATCGGGATCACCTGGGTGACCTGGCCGCTGGCGATGATCCTGCTGATCATGGTCGGCTTCTCCCGGGTCATCTTCGCCTGGTCGTTCGACGGGGTCGTGCCCGCCTTCCTGGCCGACGTCAACGAGCGCTTCCGGACCCCGGTCAAGGCGATCGTCCTCTCGTTCGCCCTGGCCGAGGCGGCGCTCCTGCTGATGCTCTACCTGCAGGCCGAGATGCTCACCTTCCTGGCGTACGGCCTGCTGCTCGCGCTGGTCTTCTGGATCTCGACCGCGATCGCCGGCGCGCTCTTCCCCTTCCGCCAGCGCGCCGTCTACGAGTCGAGCCAGGCCCGCTGGGTGATCGGGGGCGTCCCCGTGATCACGCTCGCCGGCGTCGTGCTGATCGCCTTCGTCGCGTTCGAGATCTACACCGCGCTCACCAACGCGGGCCTCGGGGTGCTCGACGTCGCGCAGGGCATCCTCGTGGCCGCGGCGGTGATGGGTGCGGGCGCTGTCATCTTCGGGGCCTCGTGGTACCTGCGCCGCCAGCGCGGCATCGACCCATCGCACGTCTATCGGGAGATCCCGCCCGAGTAGGCCGAGCCGCTTCGCCGTCGGGGCGTCGTCGGGCGCCCCGCTCTCGGTCGCGGAGCTCGCGTTCCCCCCGCGCGGGCTCCGCGTCCCCTGCTACGCTCCGCCCATGGTCCTCCCGTGGTTCGACGTCCGGGAGATCGCGCCGCGCGCCTGGCGGATCCACGAGCCGGGGCACGTCAGCTCCTACCTGGTCGAGGGACGCGATGCCGCTGCGCTGATCGACTCGGGGATGGGGATCGCCAGTATCGGCGACGCCTGCGCCCGGCTGACCGATCGTCCGCTCGAGGTCGTGCACACGCACTCCCACTTCGATCACGTGGGCGGCGATCGCGAGTTCGAGCGGATCGCCGTCCACGAGGCCGGCGCCGAGCGGCTGGCCGGCGAGTTCCCGCGCCATCGTCTCGAGGCCTACCTCGAGTACATCGCTGGCCTCGAGCGGGCCTTTGCCGACTACCGTGCCCTCGACGACGCCTGGTTCGGGCTCCTTACCGCCGAGGAGGAGATCCGCCCGCTCCCCGACGGCTTCGACCCGGCCGCCTGGCGGATCGGCCCGGCGAAGGCGACGCGCCTGCTGCGCGAGGGCGACGAGGTGGCGCTCGGCGGGCGGACGCTCCGCGTCCTTCACACGCCCGGCCACTCGCCGGACAGCGTCTGCCTCTGGCTCCCCGGCGAGCGGCTCCTCTTCGCCGGCGACACGATCAACTCGGGGCCGATCTTCGCCCAGCTGCCGGAGTCGGACGTGGCGGCCTTCACCGCTTCGACCGCCCGCCTGGCCGCGAGCGCCGACGAGATCGACCGGGTGGCGATGTGCCACGGGCTGCGCGCCATCGCCGGCGCCGGCTTCGTCCGCGAGGTCGCCGACCTTTTCGCCTGGATCGCCCAGGGCCGGGTGCTGCTCCGCCCCACCGCCGACGGCTTCGGCGACCCGGTCCTCGAGGCACGCTCCGACCACGCCCGGGTCTACCTGGCCGACCCGGGCCGGCCGCGGGCCGGGCGCCTGGACGAATGGCCGGTCGAGGGGGCGACGCGGTGATCGCCGGCCCGGCGCCTCGGTCCGCCGCGACGGCGCCGGAGCTGAGCCGGACGCACGTCCGCGCCTGGCTCAGCGTGGTGGCCGCCACCGTCGTCATCGGCGCGGTGGGTTACGTCCTCCTTGCCAGCTGGTCGATCGGCGACGCGCTCTACATGACGGTCATCACCCTGACGACCGTCGGCTTCCGCGAGGTCCGCGAGCTTGACGGCGTGACGCGGACGTGGACGATGATCGTGGCGATCGGCGGGGTGGGGCTGATCTTCGGGTCGGTGGGGATCGTGGCCGAGTACCTCGTCAGCGAGGTGACGAGCGGGAGGCGGGAGGCACGGCGGATGGCGAGGGCGGTGGAGGAGCTGCGCGACCACTACATCCTGTGCGGCTACGGGCGTGTCGGCTCGACCGTCGCTCGCGAGCTGGAGCACGGCGGCCAGCGGGTCGTCGTCGTCGACGTCCACCCCGAGTCGCTCGCCCGGGCGGTGCGCGACGGGCACCTCGCGGTGGAGGGCGACGCGACGGAGAACGCGACGCTCATGGCCGCCGGCGTGGAGCGGGCGCGCGGCCTGATCACCACGATCGACTCGGACGCCCACAACGTCTACGTCATCCTCTCGGCGCGGGCACTCAACCGGCGGCTCTTCGTGGTGGGGCGCGCCAACGCCGCCGGGTCGGAGGCGAAACTGACCCAGGCCGGCGCCGACCGAGTCGTCTCGCCCTACGCCATGGCCGGCCGGCGGCTCGCCGAGCTGGCGCTCCGCCCGCGCGTCGTCGACTTCATCGACGCGGCGCTCTCGCACGGCGAGCTCGCCTTCTCGATGGAGGAGGTGCTCGTCGCCGCGGGCGGGCGGCTCGACGGGGCGAGCGTCGGCGACCTGCGCGAGCAGAACGTCTTCGTCCTCGCCGTCGTCCGCGGCGAGCGCGAGTACGAGGCGAACCCGCCAGCCGACCGGCGCCTGGCCGCCGGCGAGACGCTGATCGTCTCGGGCTCGGCGGCCCAGCTCGAGACGCTCCGCGATCAGGCGTGACCGCGGCCGGCTCGTCCTTCATCCTCGCCCTCGACCAGGGGACGACCTCCTCGCGGGCGATCCTCTTCGACCGGCGCGGCGTCCCGCTGGCGAGCGAGCAGCGCGAGATCCGGCAGATCTACCCGGCCGCAGGCGAGGTCGAGCACGATCCCGAGGAAATCTGGGAGTCGCAGCTCGACGTGGCGCGTCGCGTCCTCGCCGCCCGCGGGCTCTCCGCCTCCGACGTGGCGGCCATCGGCGTCACCAACCAGCGCGAGACGACGATCGCCTGGGAGCGCGAGACGGGGCGGCCGCTCGGCAACGCGATGGTCTGGCAGAGCCGCGTCAGCGCGCCGATCTGCGAGGAACTCCGGGCCCGCGGCCTGGAGCCGCTCTTCCGTGCGCGGACCGGCCTGCCGCTCGACCCCTACTTCAGCGGCACGAAGCTGCGCCACGTCCTCGACGCGCGCCCGGGCTCGCGCGAGCGGGCGGCGCGCGGCGAGATCCTCTTCGGCACCGTGGACACCTGGCTGATCTGGCGCCTCACCGGCGGCCGCGTCCACGCCACCGACCCGTCGAACGCCTCGCGCACGCTCCTCTTCGACATCCGCGCCCTCGACTGGGACGACGAGCTGCTCGCCGCCCTCGACGTCCCGCGGGCCATGCTTCCGGAGGTCCACCCCTCGTCGGCCGTCTTCGGCGAGACGGACCCTGCGCTCTTCGGCGGGCCGATCCCGATCGCCGGCGACGCTGGCGACCAGCAGGCAGCGACCTTCGGGCAGGCCTGTTTCGCGCCCGGGATGGCAAAGAACACGTACGGCACGGGCTGCTTCCTGTTGCTCGCCACGGGCGAGCGCCCGATCGACTCGCGCCACGGCTTGCTGACGACGGTCGGCTGGCAGGCCGGCGGCCGGACGACCTACTGCCTGGAGGGCTCGGTCTTCGTCGGTGGCGCGGCGGTGCAGTGGCTCCGCGACGGGCTCCGCGTCATCCGCTCGTCGGCCGAGGTGGAACGGCTCGCCGCGGCGGTCCCCGACGCCGGCGGCGTCTACGTCGTGCCCGCCTTCGTGGGCATGGGCGCCCCCTACTGGGATCCGCGCGCCCGCGGCGCGATCCTCGGGCTGACGCGCGGCTCGACGATCGAGCAGATCGCCCGGGCCACCGTCGACTCCATGGCCTACCAGGTCCGCGACGTGCTCGAGGCGATGCAGGCCGACGCCGGGCTCGCCCTCGCCGAGCTGCGCGTGGACGGCGGGGCGGCCGTCAACGACGCGCTCCTCCAGTTCCAGGCGGACCTGCTGGGGGTCCCGGTCGAGCGCCCGACCGTGCGCGAGACGACCGCCCTCGGCGCCGCCTACCTGGCCGGGCTGGCGGTCGGCTACTGGGCCGACCAGGCCGAGATCGCCGCCAACTGGGCCCTGGAGCGCCGCTTCGAGCCGATGATGGATGAGGGTCGTCGCGAGGCGCTCTACCGCGGCTGGAAGCGGGCCGTGGGGCGTGCCCTCGCCTGGGACGAGGGCTGAGAGTCTGACGCTGGGGGCGGGGAGCTCCAGGGAGCATCAGCCCGCGCCGCACCGGATTCCCGCCCGGTGGGAGCCATCCGCCGCGAGCCGCCTGGTTGGCGCCAGTCTCCCGCCGGGGGAGAGCGGGGCTGGGAATGAGCGGCGCGGGCCGCCCAGAGGAGCGCCCTTGGCCCCCACCACGCTCGGCGGCGGAGGCGCTTTCGCCGGCAGCGCCGAGGGGAGACGGTTCCCCGCCGGCGCGATCACGCCCCATTCCCCAGGGGCGGGAATGCGGCGCCCGATGGCCATCGCTGCTTCGAGGCGGTGCTCCGCTCGTCGGAGACCCGGGGATCGCAGGCTTCACGCCGACCGGTCCCGTATCTCAGTCGACGTCCTCGACCGACTCGATCACCTCGGCGTCGGCCAGACCGTTGAGCTGGGCGACCAGCGTCTGCAACGGCACGCGCGCCGGCAGGCGCAGTTCGAGCTCGACCTCGTAGCGGCCGGCCCCCACGCGCCGGCTCTGGATCGCGGTCAGGTCCGCGCCGATGGCGGTCAGCACCTCGGAGACCTGCCCGGTCGCTTCCAGGCGGCCCAGGGCGAGGCGCATGCGCATGACGCGGGCCGGCCGCCGGTGGACCCGTGCGACGAGGACGTTGAGCGGCCAGAGCGAGAAGACGACGATGGCGGCGCCGACGACGCCCAGGACGTAGTCGCCGGCCCCCACGGCGAGGCCGATCGAGGCGGTCGCCCAGAGGCTCGCCGCGGTCGTCAGGCCGCGGATCGAGGTGCCGTAGTGGATGATCGCCCCGGCGCCCAGGAAGCCGATGCCGCTGACGACCTGGGCGGCGATGCGGGTCGGGTCGGGGGCGGTCCCCTCGCCTGGGCCGAGCAGGCCGGCGAAGCCGTAGATCGAGAGGACGGTGAAGATCGTCGACCCCAGCGCGACGAGCAGGTGGGTCCGCGTCCCGGCCGGGTGGTCGTGGATCTCCCGCTCGAAGCCGATGGCGGCGCCGAGCGCGGCGGCGACGAGCAACCGCAGCACCAGCTCGCCCTGGTTCAGGAACTGGTCCAGCAGATCGGCAGGCATCACGACCCTCCCTGGGCGCTCTCGACCTCGGCGAGCGACTCGTCGAGGATCGCCAGCGCGCGGTCCATGTCCTCGCGGGTGATCGTCAGCGGCGGTGTCAGCGTCACGATGTTGCCCATCGTCAGCTTGAAGTTGAGCCCGCGAGAGAGGGCGGCGTACATCACCGCCTCCGCCGCGTCGGCCGCGCGCTCGCGGGTCGCCCGATCGGTCACCAGCTCCATCCCCATGAGGAGTCCTAGCCCTCGTACGTCGCCGATCAGCGGGTGCCGCGCCATCAGCTCGCGCATCCGTCCCAGCGCGTAGGCGCCCAGCTCGCGGGCGTGGGCGACCAGGCCGCGCCGCTCGATCTCAACGATGGTGGCGAGCGCGGCGGCGCAGAGGACCGGGTTCTTCTCGTGCGTGAAGTGCCCCAGCGCTCGGTCGGCGGCGACGTCGAGGGCGCCGCGGGCGATGACGGCGGCGAGCGGCAGGATCCCGCCGCCCAGCCCCTTGCCGATCACCAGGATGTCCGGGACGACGCCGAAGTGCTGGCAGGTGAACCAGGCTCCCGTCCGCCCCAGGGCGTGCGGGATCTCGTCGAAGATGAGCAACGCCCCGTGGCGGTCACAGGCGCGGCGGACCGCCTGCCAGTACCCGGCCGGCGGGATGGCGGGCGTGCTGCGGACCGGCTCGGCGATCACCGCCGCGACGTCGCCCTCCCTCTCGAGCACCGACTCCAGGTACGCCGCGCAGCGGAGGTCGCAGCCACCCCGCCCGGCACACTCCCAGGGACAGCGGTACGGGTCGGACGGCGGGACGTGCTCGGCGCCGGGGAGGAGCGGGCCGATCCCCTCGCGGAAGATCCGCTCGCCCCCGACCGAGATGGCGCCGAACGTCGCGCCGTGGAAGGAGTCCCACATCGAGACCGTCTTGTGGCGCCCGGTGGCGACGCGCGCCAGCGCGAGGGCGATCTCGATCGCCCCGGCCCCGCTCGGGCAGAGGAGCACCTTGTCGAGGTCGCCCGGGGCGAGCTCGGCCAGCTTCCGGGCGAGGGCGACCGCCACCCGGTTGGTGTAGCGCCGCGTCGAGAACGAGAGCTCGTCGAGCTGCGCCTTGATGGCGGCGATCACCGCCGGGTTGGCGAATCCGACCTGGTGGACGTTGTTGCCGTGGAAGTCAAGGTAGCGGCGGCCCTGCAGGTCCTCGATCCAGGCGCCCTCGGCGGCGCGCACGACGTTCAGGCACGGCGTCGAGAGCGCCTGGTGGAGGAACCACCGCGCGTCCTCGGCGAGGAGCGCGCTGGTCTCCTCGTCGAGCGAGGCGGCCTGCCAGGTGGCGCGCCGCGGCGAGAGGTTGAGGTCCCCCTCGGAGCGCAGGTCCGCCGCCTCTCGCATCGTCCGCCGCCGCATCCGCCGCCTCTGCCGCCCCGCTACGGTCGCTCGCCCCGGCGGAGCCGTTCCTCGATCTCGTCGAGGACGGGGATCACTTCGGCGATCGACTGGACGACGTAGTGTGCGCCCTGGCGGCGGAGCAGGTCGTCCGCATGGTCGATCAGCTCCTGCTGTCGCTCGGCCGGCAGCGCCGCCAGCTCCTCCTCGGTGAGTCCGACGTAGTTGCCGGTCCGCGAGAGGCCCACCGTCCAGCAGCCCGCATTGAGCCCCTCGTCGATGTCGATCTTGGTGTCGCCCACCTTGACCACCGCGGCCGGCGGGAAGACGCGCAGCAGCTCCATGTTGCGGAGCACCATCCACGGCTCGGGCCGTCCGGCGGGGACCTCGTCGGCGCAGACGGTGGCGTCCGGGACGTAGCCCTGCTTCGCCGCCTCCTCCATGGCGATCTCCGCGGCGGCGCGCATGAAACCGGTGGTGGAGCCGATCCGGTAGCCACGCCGCTTCATCTCGTCCACCGCCTCGGCGGTGCCCGGGATCAGCTTCGCGTAGCGGGCCATGGCCGCGACCTGCATCGGCTGGAAGTCGGCGAACATCCCCTGCACGTCATCCTCGGTCGGGAGGCGCCCGTGCACTCCGCGCCAGCGCTCGGCGACCTCCGGCATCTTCGAGATCGCCCGGATGTGGTCGAGCTTGAAGAGGCCCATCGGCCCGCGCGCCTCGGCCATGGTGATCTCGAGGCCCCACTTCCGATAGACGTCGATGAAGACCACCGCCGGGGCGTAGACCCCGTGGTCCTGGGTCGTGCCGGCCCAGTCGAGGATGACCGCCCGGATCGGCCCGCGGTACTCGCGATGGAAGGTGAACGTCACGGGTGCTCCTCCTCTCGGGGGATCGGTGGGTCAGCGCGGGGAGGCGGCCTCCCGGCCGGCGCGACGGGCGACCAGGACCCGCTCGAGCGAGGCGATGAAGCCCTCGAGCGCGCCGATCTCGAGGTTGCCCAGGGCGCAGACGCGGAAGCTCGTGGCGGCCGCCTGGCCGAGGCCGGCGTAGACGACGTAGCCGTCCCGCTTGACCGCGTCGTGCAGCTCCTCGAAACCGACGTCGGCCGGGAGCGGCAGGCTGCGCACCGAGCCGGAGCGATCTCGCGGGGCGACGACCGGCTCGAGGCCGAGGCGGGCGAACTCGCGGTCGAGGTAGGCCATCCGCTCGCGGTAGTGGGCGCGGCGCCGGTCGATGCCCTGGTCGAGCAGTTCGTCGAGCGCCGCCTCCAGCGCGTAGATCGCCGGCACCGCCGGGGTGAAGGGCACGGTCCGTCGTTCCTGGGCGCGCAGGTAGTTGGGGATGTCGAAGTAGAGCGAGCGCGGCGGCACCTCGGCGGCCCTCGCCTGGGCGCGCGGCGAGACGAGCAGGAAGGCGACGCCGGGCAGGCCGTGGAGGCACTTGTTCGAGGTACCGGCGATGACGTCCAGGCCGGTCCCCGGGAGCGGCAGCTCCTCCGCTCCGAACGAGCTGATCGCGTCGACGAGGACCGGCACGCCGCGCGCGTCGGCGATCGCGCCGATCTCGTGGACCGGGTTGAGCAGCCCCGTCGTCGTCTCGTGGTGGATCACCGCCACGGCGTCGATCGCCGGGTGGGCGTCCAGCGCGGCGGCGACAGCGGCCGGCTCGATCGGCTCGGTGTGGGCGGCGGTGACCGGCGCGACCTCGATGCCGAGGCGCCGCGCGATCGTGGCGATTCGCTCCCCGTAGATCCCGTTCTGGCAGACGAGGAGCCGCCGACCCGGCCGCACGAAGCCGCCGGTCATCGCCTCCATGGCCGCCGTGCCGCTCCCCGCGATCAGGACGACCGCCCAGTCGTCGCCGACGCCGCCGACGACGAGGAGCTTGCGGCGGACGCGGTCGAACAGGTCGGTGTACTCGGGCTCGCGGTGGCAGAGGTCCGGCCCGGCGATGGCGCGGTGGACGCGGTCGGAGGTGACGGCGGGCCCCGGGTTGAGGAGCACGTACTGGCGGTTCGACCGCCGTGACCCGAACCGCTCGGCGTCGAGCGTGGCGAAGGCGGCCGGCTCGACGATCGCGTCGGGCTGGCCGTCGAGGAGGTGCCGGCGGCCCTCCGGCGCGGCGGGGGCGAGGCCGACGACGGCGGCGGCACCGGCGCGGTGCCCCGCCTCCAGCGCGGCGACGGAGGCACCGATCACCCCGAGCCTCCGGGCGTCCTCGAGTCCTGCCGCCCTCATCGCCTCGAAGAGCCCGAACGGGGACGGGGCGGCCGGGTGCCCGCCGACGGCGACGTCCGCGGCGACCCGCTCGGCCGCGCTCGCCTCGCGTCCGTCGGGGACGACCAGAGCGAGCCGCGCGCCGTCCTCCCGGACGGGAGCGAAAGAGGCGGCCAGGGCGGCGAAGGCGTCGGTCGCCAGGTCGCCGGCGAAGAGCGCCCAGAGGTCGACCGCGCGGTCGGTCGCCCAGCGGCGCGCCGTGGCGGCGCTGTCGGCGTGCGGCATCTACCGTCCCCCCTCTCGTCCCAGCCGGCGGACTACGCTCGCGTCCGAGGCGGTGTTGTCGATGGTGAAGGCGATCCGGTCCGCAAGGTAGCGGTCTTCCGACCATTCCAGCGGCTCGCCGGTCGGGGAGAAGGCGTTGCGGCGCACGCGGAGGAGCGGCGTCCGGGCCGGGACGTGCAGGAGCTTCGCATCCTGGCTCGTGGAGGCGACCGCGTCGATCAGCTGGCGCGCCGAGTCGAAGACGATGCCGCGCCGCCCGAGCTGCTCGTAGATCGACTGGTTGGCCAGGTCGATCGTGGCTACGAGCTCGCCGACGCGCGGTGCGAAGGCCGTGCGCTCGATCATCAGCGGTTCGTCGTCCGCGCAGCGGAGGCGGACCAGGTGATGGACCGGCGCGCCGAGGCGGATGACCAGCGCCTCGGCCGTCTCGCGGTCGGCGGGGCGGCGGGCGAACTCGATGACGACACCCGTCGGTCGCATCCCCAGCGAGCTGATCCACGCCGAGAAGCTGAGCAGTTCGCTGAACGGCTGCGCCAGGCGCGGACCGCGCACCACCGGCGGCCGTCCCCGCGATCCGGCGATCGTGCCGTCGCCGCGCAGGGCCGCGAGGGCCTGGCGGATCGTCCCGCGCGAGACGCCGAACCGCTCCATCAGTCCGCCCTCGGAGGGGAGCAGGTCGCCCGGGTGCAGTTCGCCGGCCGAGACCTGGCGTCGCAGCTCCTCCGAGATCTGCAGGTGGAGCGGCAGTGGACCTCCACGTGTCAGCCCGAGCGGCGGACGGTGGCGGCGCGCCTCGGCCGATGTCGGCGGGGAAACGGCGGAGATGGCCCCGATCCGTCCGAACTTGTCCATACAACTGGCAGTCTACCGCATGCCCCCGCCCTTCGGAGCCTGCCGCATGAAGCTGATCTCGGACCGTTGACCGGACAGTAACCGGCCGTTCATCGAGGTCCACCAGGCTTCTGGCTGCCCCTGCGCAGTTGTCTGGACAGCCACGACCGGCGAAGGGTATGCTCGCCAGCACCGTGGCCGGATCGGGTGCGCTGGCCGCGCAGAGAGAGAGAGGAGAGCGCATGAAGCGAACCGCATGGCGTCTGTTCGCACTGGGTTTCGCGGCCGCGGTGATCGCCGCGGCCTGCACGGGCGGGGGCGGGGCAGGCGACTGGAACGTCGCCTACGACAAGGACAAGGCGAAGGACCAGGCGAAGGAGTTCATCACCTACGGCATCCCCGACGACTGGGCCAACTACGGCGAGTCGATCAAGGCCTTCTGCGACAAGAACGGCTTCACGTGTGCCCACAAGGACACGGACATGTCGTCCCTCCAGGAGATCACCAACTTCGACGCGGAAAAGAACAACCCGGTCGCCATCGCCGCCGACATCGGGATCCAGTTCGGCCCGGTCGCCGAGGCGAAGGGCGTCGTCCCCTCCTACCTGCCACCGAACGCGGCCGACCTGCCGCAGAGCTTCAAGTCAAAGACGGGTGGCTGGGTCGCGACCTTCGTCGGCGTTCCCGGCTTCAACGTCAACGTCAAGGCTCTCGAGGACAAGGGCATCCCCATCCCTACCAAGTGGTCCGACCTGGTCAAGCCCGAGTACAAGGGCCTGATCGGTATCGGCACCATCGGTGAGTCAGGCACGGCCACAACGTCCTGGTTGGCCATGACGATCGCCGCTGGCGGCAGCCTCGACAACCTCCAGCCCGGCATCGACTTCGGCAAGCAGCTGCTACCCAACATCGAGGGCGTGCCGGAGGGCGGCGATCCGGAGATGGAGCGGGGTGAGGTGCCCATTCAGAACAAGTACGACTTCAACTTGATCGCCCAGGCCAACCGCATGGCCGAAAAGGGGATCGAGGTCCGCACCGTCATCCCGGAGGACGGCTCGATCTACGCCGCCTCGGCACTGATGGTCAACAAGTACAACACGGCCAAGATGGACGTCGCCAAGATGTTCATGGAGTGGGTCCTCTCCGACGAGGGCCAGACGGTCTTCGCCGAGTTCGGAGCCCGTCCGGTCCGCTACGTCCTCGGCACGCTGACGCTGCCGGCGGACGCCAAGGCCAAGTGGCTGTCGGACGATCTCTACACCAAGATCCAGCAGGTCGACCTGACCACGATCACCATCGACAAGGTGAAGGACATCTGGAACACCGAGGTCCTCGGCCAGTAGCGTCTCCCCCGGCGCCGCCCGTGGCCAGCACGAGCACGGCGGGGGCGGCCGGCGCGGCGATCGCGCCCGCGCCGGCCGCCCACCGGCGACCCTTCGCCGCCTTCCTCGAGCGATGGCTGCCGGCGCTCCCGCTCCTCGTGCTCGTCGGCGCCATGCTCCTCGCGCCGGGCGTCGCCTTGATCGTCGGCAGCTTCGTCGGCGACTCCGGTCCGACGCTCGACAACTGGGTCCGCGTCTTCACCACCCGGGGCGACCAGCTGGCGATCCTCACCAGCGTCGCCCTGGGCGTCGTCGTCGCCTCGATCTGCACGGCGGTGGGCGCCCCGCTGGCGTGGCTGATCAGCCGGATGCTCACCTCGCGGCGCGCCTTCTGGCTCTCGCTCCTCAACGTGGCCGCGAACTTCGGCGGTATCGGCCTCGGGTTCGCCTACTTCGTCACGCTCGGCAACGTCGGCATGATCACGCTCGCCCTGCAGGGCTTCGGGACCGACTTCGTCCCGCCGCGGCCGGCCTCCTTCGCGGGCCTCGTGATCGGCTACCTCTACACCAACGTCCCGCTCTTCGTGCTGCTGACGATCCCGGCCATGGGTGCCGTCCGTGACGACTGGTGGGAGGCGGCGCAGGTCGCCTCGGCGACCCGCCGGCAGTTCTGGCGCCGCGTCGGCCTGCCCATCCTCTCGCCGTTCATCGCCGCCGGCTGGCTGCTCATCTTCACCTGGACGATCGGCATCTACGGGCTGGCCTTCGCCCTGGCGGGGACCGGCGCGGCGAAGGGCGTCCCCCTGATCACGCTGCGGATCGGCCAGACGCTCGAGAGCGACATCTTCAACACCTGGCGGGCGAGCGTCCTGGCGGTGATCCTGATGGTCATGGCCGCCTCGTCGCTCCTCCTCTACCGGCGCATCCTGCGCTGGGCCTTGCGCTGGTTCTGATGGCCGCCACGACCGCTCCGGCCGGCCGCTCGTCCGGCGTCGGCGGCCTCCCGGGCCGCCGGGCGGGACCGGCGCTCCTCTTCGCCGGCCTCACCTTCTACCTGCTGCTGCCGATGCTGGCCGTCTTCCTCTACTCGGTGGCGACGGTCTGGCGCTCCCAGCTGCTGCCCGACGGCTACACGCTCGAGCACTGGATCAGCGGCCTCGGCGACGAGCGCCTGGTCTTCGCCCTGCTGCGCTCGCTCGGCCTGGCGACCGCGGTGACGGTCCTCGACATCGTGGTGGTCGTGCCGGCGATCTACTGGGCCCGCGTGCGGAACCCGCGGATCCGGACCTTCACCGAGCTGTCGGCGGTGATCCCCTTCGCTCTCCCGTTCGTCGTCATCGCCTTCGGCATCGACCGCCTGGCGGGCGACTTCGTGCCCTGGCTCCAGAGCACGCCTTGGATCCTCTGGCTGGGCCACTCCGCGATCGCCTTCCCGTTCCTCTACTGGGCCGTCGATGGGGCGATGGCGGCGGCCGGCATCGAACGGCTCTCCGAGGCGGCCGAGACGTGCGGGGCGCGTCCGCGCCAGATCATCCGCGAGGTCGTCATCCCGAACATCACGCCGGGCCTCGTCGCCGGCGGGATCCTCGTCTGGGCGACCAGCTTCGGCGACTTCGCCCTGGCCCAGATCCTTACCGGGCCGAACTTCGAGACGGTCCCCATCTGGAGCGCCGACGCCCTTCTCCAGACGACCGGCAAGGGCAACGAGCTGGCGGTGATCACCTTCGTCACCTTCATCATCCTCTTCGCGCTGTCGGCGGCGATCGTCTACTGGAACCGCGGCCACACGCTCCGCCTCCTCCCCGGGGCAGGGGCGATGGAACGAACGGAGGGCTGATGAGCGGGATCTCGCTGCAGGGGGTCAGCAAACGCTTCGGACAGGTCCGGGCGCTCGACGACGTCTCGCTCGAGGTGGCGCCGGGCGAGCTCGTCTCGCTCCTCGGCCCCTCGGGCTGCGGCAAGACGACGCTGCTCCGCTGCGTCGCCGGGCTCGAGCGGCCCGATGCGGGCGTCGTCCAGATCGCCGGGCGCGACCTGACCCACGTGCCCACCCGCGAGCGGCCGATCGGCATGGTCTTCCAGGCCTACGCGCTCTTCCCCAACATGACCGTCCGCCAGAACATCGCCTTCCCGCTGGAGGTGCGCCGCCAGCCCGGGGAGCAGGTCCGGAGCCGCGTCGACGAGCTGCTCGAGCTGGTCCACCTGGCCGATCAGGCCGACCGTTACCCGAACCAGATCTCCGGCGGCCAGCAGCAGCGCGCCGCGCTCGGCCGGGCGCTCGCGCCGCACCCCGACGTCCTCCTCCTCGACGAGCCGCTCTCGGCGCTCGACGCGCTCGTGCGGACCCGGCTCCGCGACGAGATCCGGCGGATCCAGCAGGCGGTCAAGACGACCGCCATCTACGTCACCCACGACCAGTCCGAGGCGATGGCGATCGCCGACCGCGTGGTGGTGATGAACCACGGCCGGGTCGAGCAGATCGGCGACCCTCCGCAGCTCTACGAGACGCCGACGACCCCTTTCAGCGCCGCCTTCGTGGGGAGCCGCAACGCCCTCCGGCTGCCCGTCCGCGAGGGGCGGCTCCGCCTTGGCGAGGCGTTCGACGTGGCCGCGCCGGCCGGCGCCGGGGCGACCGCGGTCGTCTTCTTCCGGCCCGAGGACGTCGAGCTGACGACCGATGGGAGCGGGCACCCGGCGACCGTCGACGTCAGGATCTTCCTGGGCTCGGTGACCCGCCTCCACCTGGTCGTCGCGGTCGACGGCGAGACGGCGAGGATCCACGCCGACCTGCCGAGCCGGCGCGCCATGGCGCTCGGGCCGGGGAGCGCGGTGGCGATCCGCGTCGATCCGGCCCACATGAGCGCCTTCGGCTCCGAGTCGTGAGCGCGCGCGTCGTCCTGATCGGCCTGGACGGCTTCCCGCCCGACGCGGTCCGCCCCG
>MGMJ01000051.1:386-673 GCA_001794945.1 Chloroflexi bacterium GWC2_73_18 | reverse complement strand
CGTCCGCACCACGAACTTCCGAGACGGTGCCGTGCCGGGATGGGCGGGCGAGGCGCGGGTCCGCGTCCCGACCCTCTTCGAGGCGTGCCGCGCGGCGGGGATCGCCTGCGCGGCCGTCCAGGGCGACCACCTGCTGATGAGCGTGCTGCGGAGCGCGGTCGCCGACGTCGCCTGGCCGCCGGCGAGCGGGGTCCCCATCGGGTCGCCGCTCGACGCGCACGGCTACCCGGTCAACGTGGTGGTCCGGCCGCAACTGCTCGCCGCCGCCGGCGACCCGCGGATCGGCT
>MGMJ01000051.1:0-359 GCA_001794945.1 Chloroflexi bacterium GWC2_73_18 | reverse complement strand
CTGCTACCGGGCCACCGACGCCCTCGTCGGCGAGGCGCTCGACGCGCTCGCCGGCGGCTGGGAGCGGACGATCGTGGTGGTCGTCTCCGACCACGACATGGAGCCCCGGACGGCGAGTGAGCCGATCGACCTGCTGGCGCATGAGCCGGTCCGGGCCGTCGCCTCGGACACGCTCGGCGACGGCGGTGCCGCGCTCGTCCGGCCTCGTCCCGGGGTCGCCGCGGCCGAGCTGGAGGACGCCCTCGGGGGCGTCGACGGCGTCACCGGCTGGAGTGTCGGGGGGCCGGAGGTACTGGTCGTCGAGACGTCGCGGGGCCGGATCTTCGCCGACCGGCACTTACCGGCTGGCGGCTACCACG
>MGMJ01000050.1:34546-75808 GCA_001794945.1 Chloroflexi bacterium GWC2_73_18 | reverse complement strand
CGATCACCCGGTACGTCTCGGTCGCCGAGACCGGGATCCGGGTCGTCGTCGCGCTTGCCGGCGCCGCCAGGGCGAAGAAGAACGCCACCACCGCAAGGATCGCCATCGAACGCTTCATCGATCCACCTCCTGGGACGCTCTTACCGGGCCGTTCGCGTGGGGCCACTCGGCCCCGATCGGGCCTCGTATCGTCATGGACCGGCAAACACGGGCTGCCATCTCAGGCTTGCCGGCCGCTGCATCTAGGGCGACGGCCAGAGCGACGGCTCCCGGCCGCCCCACCGGGCAGGGCCCAGGCGGCCGGGTCCGCCACCCACCGGTTCCGGATCACATGGCCGCTGACGAAGAGGGTCTCCCCGCAGACGAAGACAGCACCGAGGTCGGCGTCCTCGAAGTCCGCGTGCGGCGGCTCGCGGGTCCAGGTGCGCCCGTCGGCCGATCGCCAGACGGACCCCCGGCCAGAGCCGTAGCCAACGGCCACGAAGCCGCCGTCGGTCGCCACGATCGAGGAGAGCCCGCCGGCGGGGAAGGGCATGGCGCCCTGGATCGGCCCCCAGGTGCGACCGTCGTCCGAAGCCCACAGCTCTGGCGTCAGCCCGCCGTAGGCGAGGAGCGTCCCGTCTCGCCCGACGGCGATCCCCTGGAACCCTCCCATCCGCTGCGCCCAGAGGGGGTCGAACGGGGGAGCCGGCACCGGTGCCCAGGCGAGACCGTCGGACGAGGTGAAGACCGGGACCTCGGTGCCGCTGCTCACCGCGACGAGCCCCGGCCCCCCGGCGACGACCTGCGGGAGGGCTCCGAAGTAGCCTCCCCGGTCTCGCCCCGGAGCCGGCCGACCTGCTGCCAGTGGAAGCCGTCCTCGGACACCCAGATCGCGGGTACCCTCGGGGCGGAGGACCACCCCACCGCCACGAGCCGCCCATCCAGCGTGGCGATGTCGGTCATGGCGGCGTCCGTGCCCCTCAACGAGTCGAAGACCGGCTCGCCGGGGACCAGCGCCCAGGTGCGGCCGTCCGGGGACGTCCACACGGCGGCCGAGCCCGGCTCACAGAATCTCGGGAGCCGGCCCACGGCGACGAAACCGGGACCGCCGGGAAGACCGCACTCATCGTCCCTGACTGTTTCCACTCTTTCTCCGGCGTCGAGGCGGGCGTCCAGTGGAGGCAATCGGGCGAGGTCCACGCGGCGGCGTTGCCGTCCGCCTCGCCGACCGCAAGGTAGCCGGACGGCATCGCGGTGATGTCGTGGACCGACCCGCCCACCGGCAGCTCGACGCGCTGCCAGGCGGCCACGCGAGGGCGCGAGCCGACCCAGACCGCCGCGGCCAGGAGGGCGAGGATGAGGGCGGCGACGAGCAGGAGCCAGGCCGGCCGCGCGCCGAGAGCGACGCGCCAGCCGAGCAGGGAAGCGAGTCCCCGCCCCCGCGGTGCCCCCGTCGCGACGGCGTGGGCGAACGCCGCCGCGTCGATCTCCGTGGTGACGCGCTCGGCGTAGCGGTGGACCTCGTCGTGGAGGCGGGGCTCGAACGCTTCGCGCTCAGTCATCGTCGAGGTCCTTCCGGAGCCGGTCCAGCACCCGGGAGAGGCGGGTCCGCACCCCCGAGGGGGAGAGCCGCACCAGGGGCGCGATCTCGCTCGAATCGAGGTCCGCGGCGTAGCGCAGGGCGACGAGCGCCCGATCGTCGGGCTTCAGGTGACCGAGCGCGTTCGCCAGGTCGACGTGGTCGATCTCTCGCGCAGGATCGGGCCCGGCGGAGTCGGGCGCCGCGACCCGCAGCTCGACGATCGTGTGCCGCCGCTGGCGGCCGCCGAGCTTGCGGGCCTCGTTGGCCGCCACCGCCACGAGCCAGGGCTTGACACGCGTGGGGTCGCGCAGCGAGGGGAGCTTTCGCCAGGCGATCCACCAGGCCGCCTGGGCAGCGTCCTGGGCGAGGCCCTCGTCGCCGCAGGTGACGAACGCCACGCGGACCATGTCGGCGTGGTAGGCGCCCACGATGCGGGCGAACGCCGCCTCGTCGCCGGCGCTGGCGCGCTCCACCGTGGCGGCGATCGATGCGGCGTCCATGGCGAGCCCCGTCATGACCAAGAGATACCGGCGGACGGCCGAGGTGTCCCACCCGTGGAGACGGCCGACGTGCCGAGATCGTGGACGTTCGGGGCCCGCTGCACCAGTGCCGATGGATGTGATGAGGTGGATCCGCGGCCGCCGGCGTCGGGGCCGCGCCTCCGGTCCTAGCGGGTCGCAGGCGCTCCCGTCGGCGAGGGGCTCGGCTGGGGCGAAGGGCTCGGCTGGGGCTCCGGCTCCTTGCCCACCCAGAGGACACCGGTGATCCGGTGATACCGGGAGAAGAAGGTCTCCTGATGGATCGACTTGCCGTCCCGGTCCCGGACGTAGCGGGTCACCCAGACGTCCATCCCGTCCACCGGGAACTCGACGCGCTGCGTCGTCCCGGCCGGGATCTTCGTCGTGTAGACCGTGGTATCGGAGGCCTTCTGGTAGTTCTTCACGATCGGCTTGCTGAACTCGACCGTGCGGCCGGTGTCGACGCTGTAGAACTCGAAGGTGACGACGCCCAGCGAGCCGATGCCGCGGATCAGGATCGGGTAGGGGGTGTCGTTCCGGAAAGAGACATCCTGGTAAGAGGTCCGCGAGTACATCCAGACGGTGGCATCGAGGCCGAGCGGGTAGCGGCTGATGTAGTAGAAGTGGTTGATCCGATCACCCAGCTCGAGCCCGGCCCGAGCGGCGGCGTTGAAGAGGGTGGTCGAGGCCGAGCAGAGCCCGCCGGCGAAGGCGCCGGTCGGCTCGGTGTGGCCGTTGATGATCGCGCCGCCCGGCCCGTAGCCCTTCTCCGGTGTCGGCTCGCCGACCGTCTTCCAGAAGGAGAACCACTCGCCCGGCTTGACGACCGTGCCGTTGATCGTGCGCGCCGGGATCGTGATGTTGTTGCCGTAGAAGTTGCGCTCACTGACCTGGTAGTAGGTCGTCCAGACGCTGATCCGCTTCATCACCGGGGCGATCTTCTCCGCCTCCTCGGTGGGGAGGGCGGGCTTCACGGACACCATCGCCATCGCCACCGTCGGGGGCGGGGCGCCTCCGCCCTGGGCGGCGAGTGCGGCGCCCACATTGCGGATCGTGCCGGGCACGTCGAGCGCGCGCCCGTCGACGCCCGGCAGGACGCCCACGACGCCGCCCTTCCCGGCCAGGAAGGTGGCGTCCTTCGGCTCGACCTTCACTTCGTCGCCAAACACCGCCACGTCGGCCTCGGCGGCGGTGCCTCCCGCGTCGATGCGGAGCTGGCCGCGGTCGGGGGTGAAGGTGATCCAGCGGGGCAGGTTCGCGGCGGGGATCGTCCAGCTGTCGGCACCGGCGGTCAGCGTCAGGTCCTGAGCGGTCATCCACTGGGCGCGAAGCCGCGCCAGCCTGGCGACCTCGGTGATGATCGCCGGCGCGACCGGCGCCGCATGGACCTCGACCGTCGTCTCGGCCGGGCTGGCCGGGTCGGACAGGAGCTCGGCCACCGCCTCCAGCGCGGCGGCGCGGTCGATCTGGCGGCCGTGGGTCGCCGGAACGAGGGTGAAGTGACCGGCCGCATCGAGCAGGACGGCGGCATCGGTCGGCCGCCGGTCGAGCCGGTTGGCCGCGCGGGCGACCTCCGCCTCGAGCGCCGCCGAGTCCCAGCGGACGCGGACCCCGAGGTCGGTGCCACGGCCCATCGCGTAGAGCTGGTCGGAGGCGCGCGCGACCAGGTCGCCGCTCCGGCCGACGGCAAAGGCGGCGTCCAGCATCGTCTCGGTGTCGTAGCCGCGGCCGAGCGCGGCCTGACCGAGGGCGATCCCCTGCCGTCCGAGCGCCAGCGTGACGTGGCCGCCGTCGAGGGCGGTCAGCGACGCGTCGAGGCGCGCCGCGGCCGCGGCGCGATCAAGCCCGGAGAGATCGACACCGCCGACGCGCACGCCGGGGAGGACCTTGCCGGCATAGGCGACCTGGATCGCCGCCAGCAGACCGACCGCCAGCAGCACGCCGGCGAGCGTCGTGGCGAGGAAGGCGGCGATGAGGCGGAGCCAGCTCGAGCCGGCGCGCGCCGCCCCCGCAGCATCGAGCGTCCCGGTATCGAGGGCGAGCGGTTCGTCGGTCATGACAGGCCCCGCATTCTAGATGCTCCCCGGAATGGTGCCTAGCCGCACTTTCGGTCGCCCGGCACCGGCGACTCGTCCCATCGGGCGAGGCGCAGCATAGACGCTGAGCGTCGCGTTGGCGTTACGGACCCCTCACGCCACGCCCGTACGGGAGGGGCCCCCCCGGCCATCGGTCAGCCGCGCGGCAGGACGACGACGCGCCGCTCTGGCTCCTCGCCGATCGACTGCGTCGACACGGACGGGTGCTCCCGGAGGGCGAGGTGGATCCAGCGGCGCTCGAGCGCCGGCATCGCCTCGAGCTGGAGCATCTTGCCGGTCTCGATGACGCGCGCCGCGGCCCGGAGCGCGATCTCGCGCAACTGATGCTCGCGGCGGCCGCGGTAGCCCTCCACGTCCACGAGGAGGCGGGTCCAGTGGCCGATCTGCTTGGAGAGCATCAGGTTGAGCAGGTGCTGGAGCGCGGAGAGGCGCTCGCCCTTGCGGCCGATCAGCGCGCCGAGGGCGCGGCGCTCGGTGTCGTTGGCGCCGTAGACCTCCAGCCGGGACGTCTCTCCGGCGCTGATCTCGACGCGCACCTCGTAACCGAGGTGGGCCATCAGGGCGGCCAGGATCACCTGGCCGGCCTGCAGCGCCTCGGGCGAGGCGGTCGCCGCCTGCAGCTCCTCGCGCTCTGCGGTCAGCGACGCGCGGGCCGCCTGGACCATCGCCTCCTCCCCCGGGGAAACGGCGGCGCCGGCGACCACGGCGTCGAGCCCCGATCGGCTGACGGGCCGTCCCTCGTCCCGTCGGGGCGCGGGTCCGCGCTCCTCGCGGCGGGGTCCCCGCGGTCGTTCCTCGCGGCGCGGTTCGTGCTCCTCGCGGCGGGGTCGCTCGTCCCGGAAGGGCCGCTCGCCCCCACGCCCACGCTCCCGACCCCCCTCGCGCTCGTGGCGGGGCGGCGGCGGGGGCAACGGTGCGGCGGCGGCGGCCTCGCGACGTGGCGCGGCGCCGCCAAGGGCGGCGCGCGGCGCGGCCACGATGCGCGCCGGCTCGGTGCCCATGCCCAGGACGCCACGGCTGCCGGGCGAGAGGATCTCGAAATCGAGGTCGTCCAGGTTGGCGACCCCGAAGGCGTCCCGCGCTTGGCGCAGCGCCTCCTCCACGGTCTTCCCGGTGAACTCACGGTATTCGCTCATCGACGCCTCCCCCGTCGGCTGGTCCGTCCCCGCACCCTCGATGGACGGATGGTACCGGCGGCCCGGTCGGCCGCGCTGCCGCGCGGCCCGGTGGCCGGCTGCGGTCCGCCACTCGGCGGCCGATGCTCGGCCGTGACCGCGAAGCGCGGAGTGTGCTCGAGGGCGAACCGCGGCGTCCATCCGAAGAGGGGGAAGAGGGACCCGAATCCGACGATCAGGTATTGCTGGACGATGGAGAAGATGGTGGTGACGATCCAGTAGAGGAAGAGCCCGGCCGGGAAGATCCCGCCGTAGACCAGCGAGATGAGCGGCAGGAAGAGGAACATCCGCTGCTGTGTGCGGGTCTGCGGATCGTCTGTCTTCGGCGTCACCATCCGGGTCTGGACGAGCTGCAGGAAGGCGGAGAGGATGGCCAGCAGGCTGATGCCGCCGATGCTGGCGGGGTTGGCCGGGTTGAACGGGTTGAAGATGACCTCCGGCTTCGCCGCGTTCAGGTCGAAGAGCCAGCGCACGGTCGGGTCGATGCAGCCGGCGAGCGGGTCGGTCGCCGCGTAGCAGGCGACGCTGGTGACCTGCACGCCGAAGACGTGCAGCAGCGAGTCGATGTTGGGCGCCTGCAGCCCCTGGCTGAAGGCGTAGTACATGGGGAAGAGGAGCGCCAGCTGCAGGATCGTCGGCAGGCAGCCGGCGGTCGGGTTGACGCCGCGCTCCTGGTAGAGGCGCATCTGCTCCTGGGAGATGCGTGCCCGGTCGCCGCGGTACTTCTGCTGGATCGCCCGCAGCTCCGGCTGGAGCGTCTGCATGCGTCGCTGCGAGACGATCTGCTTGCGGAAGAGCGGCACCAGGACGAGGCGGATCGCCACCGTCAGCACGACGATGGCGATGCCGATGTCGCCCACCAGGTTGTAGATGAGCACGAGGGCGAGGAAGATCGCCTGGAAGATCGGCGTGAAGAGCCAGGAGAGGAGCCCGGTGATGGGGTCGAAGCCCGGGTCACCGGGGCCGGGTGCGGGACAGAGGTTGGGCGGGGGCGTGGGGGCGGGCGTCGTGCCCGGCGCGGGCGTCGGGGTGAGACCCGGGGTCGGGATGGGGCAGGGCGCGGGCGTCGCGCCGCCCGGCAGCGGCGAGGGGGAGGGAGCCGGGGTGGCGGAGGGAGCCGGGGTCGAGGTCGCGACCGGCGAGGGGCTCTCCGCGGCGGCCGGCCCCCCGGCGGCCAGCAGGAGCGCGAAGGCGAGGCCACCGAGGAGGAGGACGGCGCCGCGCACGCGCCGGCGGTGCGCGCCCACGCTGGGTGTGTCGCCGGAAACGGTCGTGCTGGTCGTCACGGTACAGGGTCGAAGCCGCCCGGGTGCCAGGGCGCGCAGCGAGCGATCCGCCTGAAGCCCATCCACCAGCCCCGGAAGAAGCCGTAGCGGGCGATCGCCTGGTACGTGTACTCGGAGCAGCTCGGCTCGTAGCGGCAGACGGGCGGCAGCCATGAGAAGGCGAGCCGGTAGGTCTTGATGATGCCGAACCCCAGCAGCTTCACGATCCGCTTCGTTCTCCCAGCACTCCTCCCCGGCGGAGGAGTTCTCCCAGCGCCGCCCGCAGCTCGCGCGAACCGGCCGTCGCGCTCTCCGGTCGCGCGACGATCAGGATGTCCCACCCGGGGTCGAACCCCGGTGCGAGGGCCCGCAGGCCCTCGCGGAGCCGACGTCGCACGCGGTTGCGCACGACCGCGCCGCCCAGTCTGCGACCGGTCGAGAGCGCGATGCGGGTCCGCCCCAGGCCGTTGGCGAGAAACCGGCCGAGCAGGAGCGGATGGGTCTTGCCCGTCCCCGACCGCTGCACCGCCGAGATCTCCCTGGGATGGCGCAGCATCTCGGGCGGTCGTGGCCGGGCCGCGACCGTCAGGCGCTCAGCCGCTTGCGCCCCTTCGCCCGCCGCGTGGCGATCACCCGGCGTCCGCCCCTCGTCTTCATCCGCGCGCGGAAACCGTGCTCGCGCGCCCGGTGCCGCTTCTTCGGCTGGTAGGTCTGCTTCATCGATGGTGGCGCGATCCTTCCGGTGTGGGTGGCGGGGCGTCCATCTCGCCGCGTGGGCCCCTGGAGAGCCACGACGCGCCAGTCGCCGGAGAGGCGTGTCGGCGCGTCACAGGTCCGCGCGATTATATGGAGCGAGCGGAGGGGGTGTCAAAGGCGCATCGGCGCCCTCGCTCGGGACGGCCGGATCCCCCTCCTCGGGGTCGACGCGGGCGCCGAGCCGGGCGACCCGGTCGCCTGATCCATGATACTCCCCAGGAGTATCATGGATTCGGGTTGCGGCGCCCCGGGGCCGGTGCTACAGTAACCCGGCCTCCAGCGCCGGGACGCCGGTGGCAGCCCCTCCGGGATGGCTACCGGCGAGGGCCCTGGGCGATCGTGGCGACCCGGTGGCCGGCACGATCGTCCGCCACCAGCCGGGGCTCGAGGCGACTCGCACCGTGGACCTCGAGCGCGCCGGATCGGACATCCCGGGGAGTCCGATCACCACACAACCCAGTGTCAAGTCGGGGACGTTCGGTTCGATGGACGCGAAGCAGGTCTGGCGCGCAGCGCTCGGCGAGCTGCAGGTCTCTCTCTCCCCGGCGAACTTCGAGACGTGGCTGCGTGACACGCAGCTGATCGAGGTCGACGACAACCGCTTCCGGGTGGGCGTCAACAACGGGTTCGCCAAGGACTACCTGGAGCGGCGCTACCGCTCGCTCATCAGCCAGACCCTGGCCCGTGTCGTCGGCTACAGCGTCCAGGTCGAGTTCGTCGTACGGGAGCCCGCGGGGGCCGGCAACGGGACGCCGACGAGCGCCCCCGTCCGCCTCGAGCCGGCCCGTCCGCCCGGCGAGGTGAGCGCCTCCAACATCAACCCGCGCTACACCTTCGCCAACTTCATCGTGGGCTCGGCCAACCGTTTGGCGCACGCGGCCAGCCTCTCGGTCGCAGAGCGACCCGGCCATGCCTACAACCCGCTCTTCCTCTACGGCGGCGTGGGGCTCGGCAAGACCCACCTGATGCATGCCATCGGCAACCAGGTGATCGCCAGGTTCCCGCGCAAGAAGGTCGTCTACGCCACCAGCGAGAAGTTCACCAACGAGTTCATCACGAGCATCCAGCAGGGCAAGGTGGATGACTTCCGGAACCGCTATCGGAGGATCGACCTGCTGCTCATCGACGACATCCAGTTCATCGCCGACAAAGAGCGGACCCAGGAGGAGTTCTTCCACACCTTCAACGCGATCCACGAGGACGGCAAGCAGATCGTCCTCTCGTCCGACCGACCGCCCAAGCAGATCATGACCCTGGAGGAACGGCTTCGCAGCCGCTTCGAATGGGGCCTGATCGCCGACCTGACGACGCCCGACCTCGAGACGCGCATCGCCATCCTGCGGGCCAAGGCGGAAGAGCAGTCGGTACCGATCAGCTCGGACGTCATCGAGTTCATCGCCCGCAAGATCAGTTCGAACATCCGCGAACTCGAGGGCGCCCTCAACCGGATCGTCGCCTACGCCTCGATGGGCGCCATGCCGATCGGCATCGATCTAGCCCAGGCGGTCCTCTCCAACGTCCTCTACAACCCGAAGAAGCGAGTGGTGACGCCCGAGCGCATCGCCCAGGCCGTGGCCGACTACTACGGGGTCGAGCCCGAGGCGCTGCGCGGTCAACGCCGCGATAAGTCGATCGTCGTGCCGCGCCACATCGCCATGTACCTGATACGCGAGGAGACCGACGCGTCCCTCCTGCGTATCGGCGCCGAGCTGGGTGGCCGCGACCACTCCACGGTGCTCCACGCCTGTGACAAGATCGGGCGCGAGACGACGGAGAACGACGAGCTCCGCCGCGACCTCTCGGCCCTCCGGGAGTTGATCTACGCCGACTGATGCGCCCGCCCCTCTCGGCGGGCCTCGGGCCTTCGTGGGAAGCCGGCTTTCGGGGGCGGGCTGCATCCACGCGGCGACCCGGCCGGTTCGCCGGATCTCCACGTCGGTAAGTCTGTTCTGCACACCGCTGCGGCCACCAGTCCACCGGCGCGGGGAGCGCCACCAGGCACGGGCATCCACACGCTCAACGGCCTTATGACTACGACGATGAACGTGAGAAGATTGACCAAGACTCATCGTCGATCATCCAGGGGAGCGGATCTGCCGTGAAGCTTTCGGTCGTACAGGAGAACCTGGCGCGGGGGCTCCAGGTGGTGAGCCGGGCCGTCAGCGCGCGGAGCAGCCTCCCGGTCCTCGGCAACGTACTGCTGCGTACCGAGGATGCCGGGCTCAAGCTGACCGCCACCAACCTGGAGATCGGTGTCACCTACTGGGTCCCGGGCAGGATCGATGCCGACGGCGCGATCACCGTCCCCGCCAAGCTCTTCACCGACTTCGTCAACACGCTCCCGGCACAACCGGCGATCGACCTCGAACTCCAGGGTGACACGATCCACCTTCGCTGCGGCCGCTACGAGGCCCACATCAAGGGGATCGACGCCGACGAGTTTCCGGCCATCCCGACGGCCGGCGAGCGCCCGACGACGCGCGTTTCCCAGAAGGTGCTCAAGGCGGCGCTTGCCCAGGTCACATTCGCCGCCGCCACCGACGAGGCCCGGCCGATCCTGACCGGCGTTCTGACGCGGTTCTCGGGCGACCGGATCACCCTGGCCGCCGCCGACAACTACCGGATCAGCGTCAGGACGATCGGCGCGCTCGACCCGGTCGAGGAGACGACCATCGTCGTGCCGGCCCGCTCCTATACCGAGCTCTCGCGGATCCTGGCGGACTCGGACGACCCGATCGACATCGTCCTTGCCCCGGCCCGCAACCAGGTCCTCTTCCACCTCGACGAGGGGATCGACCTCGTCTCGCGGCTGATCGACGGGCAGTTTCCCAACTACCAGCAGATCCTGCCGACGTCCCACACCACGCGGGCGGAGATGGAACGGGCTGAGCTGCTCGAGGCCGTCCGCCTGGCGAGCTACATCGCCAGCGCCTCGGCGAACGTGGTCAAGCTCTCCGTCCCGTCCGACGGCGCGGCCGCCGTCATGGTGACCGCAGCCGCCGATGTCGGCGACAACCAGGGCGAGGTCGAGGCGAAGGTCGAGGGCGACGGGACCACGATCGCCTTCAACGCCCGCTACCTGACCGACGTGCTGCAGAACGTCGACGCCGAGCAGATCGGGCTCGAGCTGAGCGGCCCGCTCTCCCCGGGTGTCATCCGCCCGGTCGGGGACGACGACTACGTGCACGTCATCATGCCCGTCCGCACCGCCTCCTGACGCGGCTGCGGCCCCGCACGCACCCGCGATGCGGATCGCCCATCTGTCGCTGACCGACCTGCGCAGCTACCCCCGTCTCGAGGTGGAGTTCGGCACGGGCCCCCAGATCCTCTGGGGCGAGAACGCGGCCGGCAAGACCAACCTGATCGAGGCGCTCGTCACGCTCGCCCTGGGGCGGTCCCACCGCGCCGGCAGCGACCTCGAGCTGATCGCCTGGGGGCGCCCCTTCACCCGCATCCTCGGGACGGTGAGGGGCGACG
Organism: Chloroflexi bacterium GWC2_73_18; assembly: GCA_001794945.1. GTDB lineage: Bacteria > Chloroflexota > Limnocylindria > Limnocylindrales > CSP1-4 > GWC2-73-18. Next base: position 64,957 of record MGMJ01000050.1, on the reverse strand, counting down.
GCGGCGCAGGGGCGGAGATCGAGCTGGTCGTCGCCCGCGAGCCCTTCCGCGGTGGCCGCAAGCGACTGCGCGTCAATGGCGTTCCGCGCCGCGCCTCCCGCCTGGCCGAGACGTTCCGCATCGTCCTCTTCGCGCCCGAGCACATGCTCCTCGTCACTGGCGCACCGGCGCTCCGGCGCGCCGAGCTCGACGAGCTCGGCGCCCAGCGCTCGCCCGGCCACGCACGGGCCCTGGCGACCTACGGGCGCGCCCTCCAGCAGCGCAACGGCCTCGTCCGGGCGATCCGCGAGGGGACGGCCGAGCGGACGGAGCTCGCCTTCTGGGACCGCGCCATCGTCGAGGAGGGAGGCGCGATCGTCGAGGCGCGCCTGGCCCTGCTGACGGACCTTGCCGGAGGGCTGGCCGCCGCCTACGCTGAGATCGCCCCCGGCGAGGGGCGCCTGGCGCTCCGCTACGAGACGAACGCGCCACCAGACGCGGCTCGCGGCGAGTCGCCCCGCGACGCCCTCCGGCGGCGCCTCGCCGAGACTGCCGAGAAGGAGATCTGGAACGGGGCGACGCTCGTCGGCCCCCATCGCGACGACATCGTCTTCGAGCTCGACGGCCGCTCGCTCCCCGAGTTCGCCTCCCGCGGCCAGCAGCGCGCCGCCATCCTCGCCCTCAAGCTGGCCGAGCTCGAACTGCTCGCGGCGGTGAATGGCTCGCCGCCGCTCCTGCTGCTCGATGACGTCTTCTCCGAGCTCGACCCGCTCCGCCGTGCCCACCTCGCCCGTCGCATCCTGGCGCTGCCGCAGGCGTTTCTGACCACGACCACGCTGGCCGAGCTCGATCGCGAGCTGATCGGCCATGCCACGCGCTGGCGGGTGACGCCGGGACGGGTCGAGTCGGACGCGGGTAGCCCTCCGTGAGCGACGAGCGGATCCGACGGCGGCCGTCCGAAGCGGAGAGGCGCATGCGCGAGCCGCGACGCCTGGGCGACATCCTCCCCGCGGTCGCCTCCTCGCTCGGCCTCGAGGAGGAGCTACGCCTGGCGCGCGCCATGGCGAGCTGGGAACGGCTGGTGGCGGAGCGCGTCCCCGCGGCGGCCGGCGCATCCCACCTGGTCCAGGTGAGCCAGGGCGTGGTCGTGGTGAGCGCCGACGAGTCGATCGTCGCCCAGGAGCTCCGCCTGCGCGGCCGCGAGCTGCTGGAGGCGTTCCGCACGGTGCCGGGCGGCGCGCGCGCGCGCGAGTTGAGGGTGGTCGTCGGGCGTGGCCGGCTCCGACCGGGGGCCGGCGGCGCGACCGAGCGCCTATAATCGCCGCTCCGATGGCCGTCCGACTCCACATGCGGCTCGGGGTGGTGGGCGAGCAGGAGAGGCTCGCGTCGGCACCCGACTCCGTCCTCGTCAGCGAGCCGACGGTCGGTGCCACCGCGCGAAGCAAGGGGGGCCTCTACCTCGTCGCGGCGGCCTCCGAGGGCGGCCCCCGGATGCGAGAGGCGACCGCCCTCGTCGCCGAGACGGTCCAGCGCCAGTACTACTACGACGAGTCGGCCGGCATCGCCGTCTGCCTCAAGAAGGCGATCCGGGCCGCCGACCAGCGGCTCCGCCACCAGCGGGAGCGGCTCGGCGTCCCGCTGCGCTCGATCGGCGTCGCCGCCGCGGTCGTGCGCGGCCACGAGCTCTACGTCACCACCGTCGGCGAGGGTGCCGCCTTCCTCCTCCGCCAGGCGAGGCTGCTGACGCTCCCCGACGAGGGGCGCGAGATGGCGCTCCCCTATGGCGGAGACGCGCTCCCCGACGTCTGGTGGGGCGAGCTCTCCGTGGGCGACACGCTGGTGCTGACCAGCCGCAGCACGGTCGAGACGATCGGCAGCGACGAGCTGAAGAGCGCCATCGTGACGCTCCACCCCCAGTCGGCGGCGGAGCACCTCCACCACCTCTACGTCGCCGCCGGCGGCGAGACCTCCGACGCGCTCCTCGTCATCGAAGCGACCGAGGTGTCGGCGACGACCGCCGGCCACGCGCTGGTGCCGGTCAAGCCGGCCGAGCCGCTCGCCGGTGTCCCCGACCGCTCGCCGATCCCACTCGCCGAGCCACTGAGCGGCGGCGTCGAGGCGCTCAGCACCGCTGGACGCCAGGCGCGCCAGCGAGCCGGCGGCGCCATCGCGCGCTTCTTCGGGGCGATCCAGGAGCGGCTGCCGCGGCGCGGCGCCGGCATCCGGCGTGTCACCGCGCTGGCCGACCGGCGCGAGTCCGAGCGGCGGCTGGCGGTCGCGGCGATCGCGCTCCTCGGCGTCGTCGTCGTCCTCGCCGTGGGAGCCTGGTGGATCGGCGGGCAGGGACCGGGACCGGGCGAGCAGATCCACCAGGTGACCGAGGGGGAGAAGGCGCTCGCCGAGGTGAAACAGCGCGTCGACCAGGTCTTCGGCGGCGGCGCCGACCTCGTCGAAAGCGACCCGAACCGGGCCAGGCGGCTTCTCCGCGAGGCGTACGAGTGGCTGACCAAGGCGGCCACGGCGGGTGTCAGCGAGGGCAAGCTGGTGCTGCTCCGCCAGCAGATCGTGGCGGGGCTCGACCGCCTCTACGAGGTCCGCCACACGGGGGCGACGACCGTCTTCCGCTTCGACACGGTTGTCGAGACGCCCGACCTCGGCGACGTCGTGCGCGGGCCGCTCGGGGAGCAGGCCGCCTACGTGATCGAGCGCTCGACGAAGGCCGTCTACCGCGTCGACCTGCCGACCCGCGAGGCGGTCGCGATCGTTGCCGCCGGGACGAAGGTCGGGGACCGCACGGTGGACGAACCCTGGATGCTGGCGACCGGCGGTCCCGACCTGCTGGTGCTCGACCGCGCCGGGGCGCTCTGGCGCTGGCGCCCGGCCGACACGAAGGGCGAGGGGACGCTCTCCGCCGTCCTGGTCGGGGGCGACATTTCGTGGGGAGACGACATCGGCGACGTCGGCACCTACCTGCGCAACGCCGAGCAGGGCCTCTACAACCTCTACATCGTCGATCCGTCGAGCCGCCAGATCCTGCGCTACACGCCGGCGCTCGACGGGAGCGGTTTCCAGGCCGGCCCGTCCGACTACCTGGCGGCGCCGCGGGACCTCGACGGCGTCCGCCAGATCCTCATCGATGGCGACATCTACCTGCTCGAGGGCGACGGACTGGCGCGCTACGAGGGGGGCCAGAAGACCGACTTCGGGCTCAGCATGCCGGAGGACACCGACCTGCGTCCCGAGATCGACCTGCGCCTCTTCGACGCCGTCGGCGAGCGACGCCAGGGTTCCCTCTTCGTCTGGGACACCGGGAACGACCGGATCATCCGCTTCGCCCGCGCGACCGGCGACTACGTCGAGCAGTTCACGCTCCAGGGCCCGGCCCAATCCTTCACGGACGTGCGCGGCCTCTTCGCCGTCCCTCGCGCCGACGCCGCACCGCTCCTCTACTGGATCGACCGCGACTCGCTCCTGGTTAGCGTCCTGGAGGATGCGGGAACGACGGCGAGCCCGTCGCCCGGTCTCTCGCCGGGCGCCAGCCCGGGCGGTAGCCCGAGCGGCAGCCCGGGCGCCGCCAGTCCGACCCCCTCCGGCGACGCTTCACCCGCCCCCTGAGCGTCGGCCGGCGGCGATGATCCCGCTTCGCGACGCCAACCCGACGGCTCGGCCGGCCGTCCTCACCATCGGCCTGATCGCTGCCAACTTCGTCATCTTCGCGTACGAGCTCTGGCTCGAGCAGGTCGGTGCCCCGGCCGATCTCGAGCGGTTCTTCACCGACTTCGGGGTCGTGCCCGCGCAGCTGACCGCCGACCCGTTGGGCGGCACCGTGCCGGCCGCCGCCGCCCTGCTCACCTCCCAGTTCCTCCACGGCGGCTGGATGCACATCCTGGGCAACATGCTCTACCTGTGGATCTTCGGCAACAACGTCGAGGATCTGCTGGGGCGGCTCCCCTTCCTTCTTTTCTACCTGGGGGGCGGCATCGTCGCCGGCCTCGCCCAGGTCGCCATCGACCCGGCGTCGGACGTGCCGCTGGTGGGTGCCAGCGGGGCGATCGCCGCGGTGCTGGGGGCCTACCTCGTCTGGTTCCCCCGGGCGCGCGTCCTCTCGCTTGTCTTCCTGGGCCTCTTCTACCAGCTCGTCTCGATCCCGGCCATCTTCGTGCTCGGCTTCTGGTTCGTGCTGCAGCTCCTCGACGGCGTCGCCGTGCTGGGGGCGACGAGCAGCGCCGGCGGGGTCGCCTACTTCGCCCACATCGGGGGCTTCGCCGCCGGCCTGGCCGTCGCCGGCGCGCTCCGCATGGCGGGCCTCGTGCGCGTGCCGCTCCGCGCCGGCTGAGCCGCCGGCACGGTCCGGGGTACCGCGGGCCGCGGTATAGAATCCGACGCACCATGCCCGACGAGCTGATCGAGATGGTCGTGGAGAGCGTGCGCGTGCACATGCTCTCGAACCAGCACGTCGTCATCCTCAAGGCGGCCGAACAGCGCCGCTACCTCCCGATCTGGATCGGTCAGTGGGAGGCGAGCGCCATCGCCATGCGGCTGCAGGGCTTCACGTCGGAGCGGCCGCTCACGCACGACCTCTTTGCCGCGACCCTCGAGCAGCTCGCCGTCCACCTGCGCCGCGTCGTCGTCTCCGACCTGGCCGAGGAAACGTTCCACGCCCGCATCCAGCTCGAGACGGACGGTCGGACCGTCGAGATCGACTCCCGCCCCTCCGACGCGATCGCGCTGGCCGTCCGCGCGGCGACCCCGATCTTCGTGACCCGGGCGGTCCTCGATCGCGCCGGGGTGACGCCGGCCGAGGACGACGAGGAGGGGGGCGAGGGGGAGCACCGGGAAGACGAGCGCCTCTCCGTCTTCCGCGAGTTCATCAACTCGCTCGACACGGACGAGGAGTCTCCCGCCGAGGGCCGGCGCCGGCCCGACTAGGACTAGGAACTAGGCTTCTCGACCGCCATCCGCAGCGGCGTCGCCGAGCACCGCCGCTCCGCGGCCCCGGGCGCGCGCCGGGGCGAACCAGAGCAGGAGGCGGAGCCGCCAGAAGTCGCGCACCGCGCGCAGGATCACCGACGGCTTCGCCCCGGTCGGCGAGCCGGCCGTTCGCGGGTAGTGCGGCACGCCGACCTCGACGAGCGAGCGGCCCCCCGCGCGTAGCTTGATCAGGAGCTCGGCCGAGAGGAACGCCCCGCCCGACTCGAGGCGGATCCCCTCGAGCGCACCGCGCCGGAAGAGCTTGCAGGCGCAGTCGACGTCGCGGACCCAGAGCCTGAAGAAGAGGCCCAGGCAGGCCCGGTAGATGTGCGCATAGGCGAGCCGGAGCGGCGGATCGGCGCGCTTCAAGCGGAAGCCGGCCACGACGTCGGGGCGGTCGGGCCCGGCGGCGCGCTCGAGAAGGCGGCCGAGGTCGGCGACCCTGAACTGGCGGTCGCCGTCGGTGAAGCAGACGAGCGGGTAGCGGGCGGCGCGGAAGCCGCTGCGCAGCGCGGCGCCGTAGCCGAGGTTCGTGGGGTGGTGGACGACGCGGACGACGCCCGCATGGGACGCCGCCAGGCGGTCGGCGATCGCCGGCGTGCCGTCGCGGCTGCCGTCGTCGACGGCGATGATCTCGAAGCGCTCGGCCAGCTCGGGGAGCGCCTCGAGCGCCTCGTCCATGAGCGCCTCGAGATTGGCCTCCTCGTTGTGGGCCGGGAAGAAGTAGGAGATCTCGGGGACCCGGGCAGCGGTCACGGCGCGAAGTGTCCCACAATGCCGGGCGGCGTCAGCCCGCCGATCACCAGCCGCGCAGCGCACCCCACAGGCTCCCCCAGGCGTTCACGGCGATCGACGCGGCGACAAGGACGACTCCGATGCGGCGGGCGTCGGGCCGGGCCAGGGCGAGCGTGACCGGCACCAGGGCGAACGGCGCCCAGTCGTTGCTGAAGCGGTAGCCGAACTGGACCCAGCCCTGGCTGAAGTGCATCAGGTCGACCGCGGCGATCGCGGCGATGGCGAGGAAGGCGCCGGCCAGCAGCCGGTCGCGACGGATCCCGACCAGCAGCGGGAGCGCCAGCAGGTAGGCCGGGCTGGTCAGCGGCAGGCTCATGCCGAGCGGGTCGGGGCTGATCGTGGGGCAGTCGGGGTCGAAGAAGCGGAGGCCGCACTCGAGCCGGATCGTCGGCGGCTCGGCGAGCATGATCAGCAGGTTCTGGGGCAGATAGCGCGGGTCCTCGATCGCCCAATCCGGGTGATGGAAGGCGGGGAGGGCCGGCGTCTCGGTACGGTAGAGCGACTCGTATCCCGGCTGGAACGGCGCGCCCGACGAGGCGAGGTTGTAGGCGAGCAGGAAGAGAAGCGGGACCGCCGCCCCGAGCGCCGCTGCGGCACCCCGCCGGAAGGGTGAACGACCGCCCCCGACGAGCAGGAGGAACGGAAGCCCGAAGATCGTCGGCAGGCGCGCCAGGGCCGCCAGCCCGAGCAGGAAGCCCGCCGCGACCTGGCGTGGGTCGAGGCGACGCGGGCTCTCCGAACGCTCCGCGTCGAGCGACAGGGTGATGGCCAACAGCGTGCAGGCGAGCGCCACGACGTGCGCCTCGAACCAGGTGCTTCCCCGGGCGGCGGCGTACCAGGCGCCGGTGCCGAAACTGAAGAAGAGCGTCGCCAGGAGCGCGGCGCGCCGGTCGGTGACGAGGCGCCTCACCAGGCGCCAGGCGAGCCCGACGCTCACCGCCCCAAGGGCGAGGGCGAGGAGGCCCGCGTCGGCGGCCAGCCCGAAGATCGCCACGGCCGGCAGCAGCAGGATCGCCGGGAGCGGCGGGTAGGGGATGAGGCCGTAGCCGGGAGATCCAGGGATGGGGATCACGTCGAGGTACCGGTCGTTGGTGACCGCCCCCTCGGCGACCGGGAAGGGGATGGCGAATCGCCCGTGCAGCCAGGCGTCCGCCTGCCAGACGTAGTGGCCGTAGAGGTTCGCGCGGCCCGGGTTGGAAACCAGGTAGACGAGCAGCGCCAGCAGCACCAGCGCGAGCCCGGTCGACCGGATGCGCGTTGCTATACTGCGCTGCACCTTCGTCGCTCGTCCAGGAGGCCGGACCGATTGAGAGCGCCCCAGACGGGTGAACCCGGTCGGGGCTCCGGAGCGTCGGGAGGCCGGGTCCCGGTACCGGCGATCACCCCCGCCCTCGTGGCCGTGCTGCTCGCCGGCCTCGCGCTCCGGGTCATCATCGCATACGGCCTCTTCCCCGGCGCCGGCTTCAAGGTCGACATCGACAGCTTCTCGAGCTGGGCGCTGACCCTCGCCGAGCACGGCCCGGACGGTTTCTACCGGAACGCCGGCTTCGCCGACTACACCCCCGGCTACCTCTACCCGCTCTGGATGGTGGGCCTGACGGCGCGCTTCCTGGGCGACCTCACCGGTGCCGGCGCGGGCGCCTACGTCAGCTCGCTGATCAAGGTCCCCGCCATCGTCTTCGACCTCATCCTCGCCTGCGTCCTCTATCGCACGGCGCGTGGCTGGTCCGGCGAGCGCGCCGGGCTCGCCGCCGCCGCCCTCTATCTCTTCATCCCGATCACCTGGTACGAGTCGGCGCTCTGGGGCCAGGTCGATGCGGTCGGCGCGCTCGTCCTGCTCGGCGCCGTCCTGCTCTTGATCCGCGGCTGGAGCGAGCCGGCGGTCGCCGCCGCCGTGCTCGCCCCGATCATCAAGCCGCAGTACGGGATCGTCCTGCTCGTCGTCGGGATCGTCTTGCTGCGGCGCCACCTGCTCCGCCCCGGGAGCGGGCCGGTGCCCGAGCCGCGCGGCGCGCTCGCCTGGCTCGATGGCCGCCTGGGCGGCTGGTTCACCACGGAGCAGGGTCCCTGGCGGCTCGTCTCCTCGGCGGCGGTCGGACTCCTCGTCGCGTTCGCCACGATCACTCCCTTCGACCTGGCCGAGCTGGCGGTGGCTCGGGCGCCCGGCTTCCCGATCGGCGGGGACCTGGGCGGCCTGCTCGTGCTGGTCGGCTCGACGGCAGGCGAGTACCACTACCTGACGGTCAACGCCTACAACCTGTGGGCGCTCGTGGGCCCGACCTCGCTGGCCCACGCCGGCGTCTGGACGAGCGACCTGGGCCTCGCCTTCGGGGCCGTCCCCTTTGTCGCCGTCGGCACGGGACTTCTGCTCGCCGGCCTCGCCTTCATCGCCTGGCAGCTCCTGCGCCGTGACGACCGGACCTCGATCGTCGTGGCCACGACCGTGCTCGCCCTCGGCCTCTTCGTCCTCCCCACCCGCGTCCACGAGCGATACCTCTTCCCGGTCTTCGCGGTGGGGGCGCTCCTGGCCGCCGGCTCGGTCGCCTGGCGGCGCTGGTACGTCCTGCTGGGGCTGGTCAACCTGGTCAACCTCCACGCCGTGCTGACGCGGCCCCAGGAGGGTTACGGGACGCCCCAGCTCCGCGGGCTCCTCTTCGCCGAGGAGACCCGCACCGAGGCCGCCGTCGTGATCGTGGCGATCGCCCACACCGCCCTCTTCGCCTGGGCGCTCTGGCAGCTGCGACCCGCGGTCGACGACCTGCTCGGCCTCCTGGGCCGGGCGCCGAGACCGGCGCCGGAGCCCGAGATCGAACCGGTGAGGCGCGTCTGGCGGACTCCCTGGAGCCGGCCGCCGGCCGGGGCGCCGGGAGGGCCGACCGTGCCACTCGAGCGGGCGGCCGCCCCAACCCTCGTGCCCGCCCCGGCGGTGACCGAGGCGCCCGAAATCGCAGGACCCGCCACGGGGGCGGTGGCGCTCGGCTCCCTGCGCCGCCGGTTGTCCCGCCCGGCGGTGCGGGCCGACCGGAGCCGGCTCCTGGGGGCCGAAGGCTCCGGCCGTCTCGACCGCCTCGATGCGCTGGTCGTGGCGCTGCTGATCGTGGCCGCCCTGACCCTCCGCACCTTCCGGCTCGACCAGCCCTACGGGATGCACTTCGACGAGGTCTACCACGCGCGAACGGCGACCGAGTTCCTGCAGGACTGGCGCTACGGGATGCCGCACGACATCTACGAGTACACGCACCCCCACCTGGCGAAGTACCTGATCGCGGCGGGGATCGTGCTCTTCGGCGACGATCGCGTCACCGGCGAGAGCTCGCTCGGGACGCCTGTCCGCGACGTCGCCGTCGAGCCGCGCTACGCCGACCCGCTCGAGCCGCAGCGGCGCGCCGGCGACCGGCTCTTCGTGGCCACCGGCTCGGCCGTCCGCGTCCTCGACCTGCTCTCCCGTGAGGACGAGTCGCGCCTCTCCGTCAACGGAGCCTCCGCGGTCGCCGTCGACAGCTCGGCGCACCGGCTCTACGTCGGCACCGACACGGGCCTCGTCTGGCAGCTCGAGACCGGCCGGCTCGACCTCCTGCGGAGCGTCGGCGGCGAGCCGCAGGCGGCGCAGCCCGTCGAGGTCGGGCGCGTCGAAGGCCCCGTCCAGCGGCTCTGGGTCGCCGGCCGGCGTGTCGTGTTGCGCGGCGCGGGGGACCGGTTGAGCAGCCTCGACCCGGAAACGGGCGAAGTGGCCGGCGCGGCGACGGTGCCGGGCCTGGCCGCCGCGATCCCGCTGAGCGGGGTCAGCAGCCTGGTCGCCCATCCGGCGCAGGTGACCGACCCGGAGGCGGCCGGCGCGCGCCTCGGCGACGTCCTCGGCGTTTCCGGCGCCTCGCTCGCGGCGCGGCTCCGCGCCGGCGGCGATGAGCTCCGCCTCGCCTCCTACCTGACTGCCGAGCAGCGCAGCGAGCTGCAGGCCGCCATCGACGCGGGCGACCTGCCGGGCATCGAGGTGACCGACCGCGAGGCGCTCGCCGTGGCCGCCGGGAGCGGACTCTCCATCCTCGACGCGGTCTCCCTCGAGACGATCGACCAGGAGCCGCTGACGGCGGCGGCGACCGGCCTCGACCGCGTCGGCGGCCTCGACCGGCCGACGCTCTACGTCGCCACGGAAGGCGCCCGCATCGAGACGTTCCAGCTGGGCGACGACGGGCCGCCCCGACCGGGATCCGGCTTCGCGATGCCAGGACCGGTCGGCGAGGTGCGCTGGAACGCCGCGACGAACCTGGTCCACGTGCTCGGCGAGACGCCGGACGGCCGCTCCACGATCTACGTGGTCGAGCCCCACGCCAACGCCGTCTTCGCCGACGCGGCCCTCCCCTTCCGCCCGGCCGTCCTGGTGCTTGACGCCGCCCGGGACACCCCGGCGCTGGACCGCGAGGAGGCGCTCGTCTTCGAGGCCGGCGGCCGGGTCGCCGCCGTTGACACGGGCGGCAACGCCTTCGCCTGGCGCTTCCCCGGTGTCGTCGCCGGCGTGCTGCTGGCGGCCGCCCTCTACCTGCTGGCGCGCCGGCTCTTCCGGCGGCGTGCCGTCGGGCTCCTGGTGGCGGTGGTCGCGCTGCTCGACGGGATGCTCTTCGCCACCTCGCGGATCGCCATGAACGACACCTACGTCGGCCTCTTCATCGTGGCCGCCTACCTGGCGCTGGCCTGGCTGCTCATCGACCCGCCGGCCGGCCGGACCGGGCGCCTGGCCGTCCTCCTCGGGCTGCCGGCCATCGGCGGCCTGCTCGGCCTGGCGCTGGCGGCGAAGTGGGTCGGCGCCTACGCCATCGGCGGCGCGGTGCTGATCGTCCTGTTCCGCTCGAGTGCCGGGCGGCTCCTGGCGCTCGCGGGGATGGTCGTGCTGACCGGCGTCCTCGGCTACCTGGCCGTCGTCCAGACGCCGCCGAACCTCTTCTTCTTCGGCCTGATGGTCGGGTTGACCGCCCTGCTCGCCGCGGGGATCGTGCTCCGCCCCGTGGCTGGACGGGTCGAGCCGCGCTGGGCGGACCCGGTCCGCCTGGGCGGCGCCCCCTTCCTTCTGGCGCTCCTCGCCCTCACCGCGCTGCCGCTGGCGGTCTACGTGCTCAGCTACGTCCCGTGGGCGATGCCGTGGCACGCCGGCGGCCCGCAGATCGTGCCAGGCTGGCCACCCGGCCACGAGGGCCAGCTCTTCGTCGACCTGCAGGGTGGCATGTACGACTACCACGACCACCTGCGCGCCACGCACCCCGCCTCGTCGCCCTGGTGGGCCTGGCCGTTCGATCTCAAGCCGGTCTGGTTCTCATCGCAGGCGTACGGCGGTGGGACGCAGGGCTACATCTTCGACATGGGCAACCTGGTCCTCTTCTGGCTGGCCGTCCCGGCGGCGGCCTTCGGCGCCTGGCAGGCCTGGGGGCGACGCAGCGCGGCGCTCGGCTTCGTCGTCCTGGCGTTCCTCTCCCAGTGGCTCCCCTGGGCGCGCATCGACCGCGCCACCTTCCAGTACCATTGGTACACGGCGCTCCCCTTCGCGCTGCTCCTGCTCGCCTACTTCCTGGCCGAGCTCTGGCACGGCCCCTCGCGTCGCACCTGGCAGTTCGCCCGCGCCGTGGCCGCGGTGACGATCATGGCGCCCGGGCTGCTCTGGCTGCTCAAGGACCCGCTCTGCGCCGCCGCCGGCGTCGGGCAGGTCAACCCGGGCGCTTACCTCTGCACCGGCTCGGGCAGCCTCGACCCCGGCTCGACCCGCGCCCTCATCACCACCGCGGTCGTGCTGGTCGTCGGTTACCTGGCCCTCGCGGGGGCGCTCGGCTGGCTGGTACTCGGCGCGCGCGACCCTCGCCGCTACGTGATGGTGGCGCTGGCGGCGGCCGCGCTCTACTTCCTGGCCGTCTACCCGAACATCTCGGGCCTGCCGCTGCCGGCCGACCCGGAGGCGTACTCGTATCAGCGCCTTCTGCCCACCTGGGACTATTCGTTCCAGTTCGCGGTCAACACCGCGCCGGCGAACGCCACCTCGATCCTGGGCCCCTGGCCGCTCCTCTTCGTCGCCGGCACCGGGTTCTTCGCCGCGGCGACGGGCTACGCGGTCTGGGCCCGACGCACCGGGGCCCCCGGCGACGGCGCGTCGGACGCGCTCGGGGCGGGGGTGGACCGCGCCTAGTCCTAGTCCGGTCCCCAGCCCTGTGCCCTAGTCCGAAACGCGCAGACGGCGGCCCGTACCAACGGTCGCGCCTCGTCGATACCAGCGGGCCATGGGCGGTCGGGGCCCCGGCGGCGAGACTCGGGCTGAGATCACGTGCCCGATCGAACCACGCGGAGAAGCCTCGCGATGTCCCGCCCGCCCCGCCCGGTCACCCGCCTCGCGGCGGCCCTGCTCGCCGCCGCCCTGGCCCTCCCCCTCGTCGCCGCCCTGGCGCCGCGCACCGTGGCCGCCGTCGACACGTCCGCGTGGGACGCGGAGGAGATCGTCTTCCGCCTGTTCAACGCGGAGCGCCAGGCGGCCGGGTTGGTGCCGGTCCGCCAGGACCCCCGCCTGGGTCGGATCGCGCGGGAGCGGAGCCTCGACATGGCGACGAAGGGCTACTTCTGCCACACCCAGCCCGATGGGCGGACCGTCTTCGACATCCTTTCCGACTGGGAGATCACCTGGTACTGGGCCGGCGAGATCATCGCCTGGAACACCTGGCCGACGTGGGCCACCTCGGCCGAGACCGCGGTCGAGCAGTGGATGGAAAGCCCCGGCCACCGGGCCATCATCCTGGGTCGCGACTACAACTACGCGGGAGTCGGCGCCGCGATCGACGGCTCCGGGCGACGCCTCTACACCGCGGTCTTCATCAAGGGACCGGATCGGACCCCGGGCTGGGTGTCGGCGCCGACCGCGACGCGCGGCGCGGGCTCGGTCACCTTCCGCTGGGCCGGCGGCGACCGTCCCCTGCGCGATTCGACCGCGACGTCGCTGCGCTTGAACGCCTTCCCGGGCGTCCGCTACGAGGTTCGCGTGCGTGAGCGCGACCGGGCCGGCAACATCTCGCCCTGGGGCGAGCCGCGCTCCATCACCTACTGAGCGACGGCCGGCTGGCGGCCGATCGGGTCGGCCGCGGCCGGCGCTGCCACGGGTGCCTCCGCGGCGATCGACCCGGACCGTTCGGCGGCGCGCGGCGGGGCCGGCGGGACCTCGGCGCGGAAGCCCGACGGCAGCGCTCCCTGAGCGGCCAGGCGCCGGATGACGAAGCCGTAGTAGTCGTCCACCTTGGAGGCGACGCGCTCCCAGCTGAACTGGGCCGCCCGCAGCCGCCCGGCCTCGCCCATCCACCGCCGCAGCTCCTCGTCGGCGAGGAGCCGGCCGAGCGCCCCGGCGAGGGCGCGGTGATCTCGCGGCGGGACGAGGAGCGCCTGCTCATCACGGTGGACGACGCCTTTGTAGCCGTGGATGTCCGAGGCGACGATCGGACGACCGGCCGCCATCGCCTCGAGCAGGACGATGCCGAACGACTCGCCCCCGGTCGCCGGTGAGCAGAAGACGTCGGCCGTGGCGAAGAGCCGCGCCTTATCGGCGTCCGAGACGCGCCCGAGCAGCTCGACCCCGCCCATGCGGCGGGTCATGATGTAGCGTCGCACCTCGCGCTCCTGCGGGCCGGTGCCGACGACGAGGAGCCGGCAGTCGCAGCCCGCCTTGCGCAGGAGCCGGTATGCCTTGAGCAGGTGAAGCAGCCCCTTGCGAGGCTCGAAACGCCCCACGAAGAGGACGTTCTTCGTGCCGTCGCGCCAGCGCTCGATCGGCTCGGCGCCCTCGAGGCGCGAGAGGTCGACGCCGTTGGGGATCACCTTGTAGTCGCCGGGGAAGTAGCGGTCGGCGAAATGGCGGGCGGCGGCGCTGACGGCGATCCGGCCGTGGAGGCGCGCGGCGTAGCCGCGCAGGGCACGCCGGCCGAACTCGTAGGCGAGACTCCAGCCGGCGTAGGCATGGAAGGTGGCGATGTTGACGCTGGTCGACTGGCGGAGGGTCACCAGCGAGAGGAACGGCACGAACGGCTCGTGGAAGTGGAGCAGGTCGAAGCGCTCGCGATCGAGCAGGGCGCGAACCTGCGAGTTGAAGCGGGGCGAAACGGTCAGGTTGCCCATCGAGCCGTTGGAAGGGACCGAGAACCCCTTGCCGACGCGGATGACGTCTCCATCCTGGCCGGGCTGGAGCCCGTGACTGGCGCTGATGATGCGCACCTCGTGGCCGCGCGCCCGCAGCTCCTGGTAGAGGTAGCGGACGTGCTCGTTGACGCCGCCGGGGAGCGGGTAGATGTAGGGAGTGACGAGGCCGATCCTCACGAGGACTCCTTGCGGATCCCGAGGTCGCGGCCGGAGCCGCGGCCGAGGATCGCCCGCCGCAGGTCGTCGCGGACATCGCGGGCGTACTTGCGCAGCTGCCGCCCGTAGATGCGCACTTCCGCCGGCAGGTCGAGGAACTGCCCGTGGGCGTGGGTCCGGCCGAGCAGGATCGCCCGCCTCAGGTCCTCTGTCGTGCGGCCCGGGAAGGTCGTGTAGGCGCAGCCGATGAGCGAGGTGACGTGGGCGTCGCTGTTGCCGATCGCCGGGAGGTGGAGCCGCTCATTCAGCTCGGCCGTGGCGCGGTGGTGGGTGCGACCCGCGTAGGAGGGGTTGAATGTCTCGAGGCCGTCGAAGTAGAGGAGCGGATCGGCGTCCTCCACGATGGAGAGGAGCGCGCCCCGCCGGATACAGATCGGATACGGTGCCAGCGGGTGCGCCGGGATCGCCAGGCCGCCCTGCTCGTGGATCTCCGCGACCGAGCGGCGGAGCGGCTGCCAGGGCCGGATCCGCTCCTCGACGAAGAGCGCGAGCAGATGCCCGCTGCGCGTCGAGACCTCCTCCCCGACGATCACCTCGACGCGGCCACCGCGTCGTCGCGCCAGCTCCCTGGCGTGGAGCGCGGCATCGACGCGGTCGTGGTCGGTGACGGCGATCACGTCGAGGTCGGTCTGCTCCTCGGCGAAACGGAGGATCTCCCCGACGGTCGCGGTCCCGTCCGAGGCGACCGAGTGGATGTGGAGGTCGGCCTTGCCGAGGCGTTTCGTCACGACGCCACCTCGAGGTCGGGCCAGATGGGGAAGAAGACCGACCACCACTGTTCCGGAGCCGCGGCGATGAACGACTCGAAGATCGCCGCCTGGTCGCGCAGGAAGCGCTCCAGCCGCTCGCGTCGCGTCCCGTCGGCCGGCACGGGGAGCGGGACGATGCTGCCGGCGTAGCGGCCGTCGTCGAGCCGCCTGACGGCGGCCACGTAGACCGGCGCACCCGACTCGATGGCGAGCAGGCCGGCTCCCACCGCCAGCGGGGCGGGGTGGCCGAAGAGCGGGACGTCGATGCCGCCGCCGGTGATGTCGCGGTCGGTCACCAGCCCGACCGCCTCGCCGCGCGCCAGCGCGCGCGACGCCTCGCGCCGCGCGGTCCGCAGCGTCACCAGCTGCAGGCCCACCGCCCCGCGGGTGCGCACGAAGTAGCGCTGCAGTGGCGTGTCGCGGATCGTCTCCATCGGGGCGACGACGCGCAGGCCGACGCGTTGGGTCAGGAAGAAGGCGGGCAACTCGATCGCCCCGAAGTGGAGGCCGGCGAAGATGACGGCGTGCCCGGGCGTCCGACCCGCGCCGCGCCCTCCCGCGAACGCCTCCTCGATCAGCTCGGGCGACTCGTTGACGATCCGCTCGGCGAGCCAGCGCTCGTCGTAGGAGGGCGCCAGGGCGACCTCCAGGTAGTAGCGGGCATTGTGGCGGAAGGCGTCGCGGACCAGCCGTTCGAGCGCGCGCCGGTCGCGGGCCGCGGCCGCGATGCGCGGGCCCGCCCGCCCGTCGGCCGCCAGCGCCTCGGCGACCCGCCGCAGGTTGCGCCGCGCCCGCGCCCGCCGGCGCGGCGCGAGGAGGTACCAGCCGAGCCCGACGAGCCCCGCGATCCGATGGAGCGGCCGGTCGGGGAGGCGACAGGCGATCCACGAGATGAGCGAGACGAGCGTCGCGCCGGCTCGGTCGAGGAGCGTCGCCGACGCGGTCCCCTGGTCTGGCGCGGCCGGAGCGACGGTGGCGGCCATCGGCCTCACGCGCTCCCCGCCCGTGCCCCGGCGCCGAGCAGCTCGGCCGCCCGCGTCTCGAGGCGGAGCTGCTCTTCGGCCGTGCGTGGCCAGACGCGCTTGAAGCTGTACCACTGCTCGGGCGCCCGGCGCACAGCCTCCTCGAGCGCCTCGGCGATCCGTTGTGTCGCCTGCTGGATCGTCGCCGGCGCGTCGTCGGCGACCCGGATCGGCTCGGTATGGAAGGCGAAGTAGCGGCCGTTCGACTGGCGGTACGAGAAGATCGGCAGGATCAGCGCCCGGGTCCGCGCGGCAAGGGTGGCGGGGCCGGCCGGCAGCGTGGTCCAGGTGCCGAAGAGGCGCACCGGCACGTCGCCGGGCCGGTAGCCCCAGTCGACGGTGATCCCCAGGATCTCGCCCCGCCGCAGGATGCGGTAGACCTCGCGCAGGTTGCGCCACGGGACCATGCGCACGCCCCAGCGCGACCGCTGGGCGTTGAGATACTCGAAGAGCTCGAGCTGCGAGCTGTCGTCGGCCAGGACGTTGCTCGGGAGTCCGAGGTGGGCGAAGGCGGCGACCATCGCCTCGCCGTTGCCGAGATGGGCCGACGCGACGATCATCCCGTGCGATCCCTCGCGCAGCGACATGAAGCTCTCGAGCTGGTGCTCGTCCATCAGGCCGCTCACCTCCTCGCGCGGGCGCGACGGGAGGCGGAGGAGCTCGGCCAGGTACCGCCCGTACGTCCGGTAGGAACGCCGGGCCATGGCCGCCGTGCGCGCGTCGTCGCGGGGCCAGCCCATGACGTGCGCCATGTTCGAGCGCATCACCTCGGCCTTGGGCGGCCAGGCGTAGTAGGCGAGCGTGTAGAGCCCCCGCATCGCCGCCACGGCAAGGCGTGGCGGCATGCGGGCGAAGAACCACTCCAGGGCGCGCCAGCCGAGCAGGACAGGGCGCTCCTGGATGGTGACCGTGAGCCGGCTCCGCCGCCGGGCGGGCCGGCGGTGGGGGGCGCCCTCGGCGCCGCCCGGCCGTCGGAGGCCCATCATGCGCGGCTGCACGGCCGGCCTCAGCGGTCGGTCCCGGACCGGGCACGACCGGCGGCGGCGCGGCGGGTGGGCCGGGACCGCGCCGTCGCCGGCTCGCTGCCGGTCAGCACGCTCGCGTCGCGGCCGGCGATGAATGCCTCGACCAGCTCGCGGGCCTCGTCATCGTGCAGCTGGCGTGGCGGGCTCTTCATGAAGTAGGCCGACGGCGCGACGAGCGTGCCGGCGAGGCCACGGTCGAGGCCGAGCCGGGCGCAGCGGATGGCGTCGATCACCACGCCGGCACTGTTCGGGCTGTCCCACACCTCGAGCTTGAGCTCGGCGTTGAGCGGCACGTCACCGAAGGTCGTCCCCTCCATCCGGATGTAGCACCACTTGCGGTCGTCGAGCCAGGGGACGTAGTCGCTGGGGCCGACGTGCACGTCACCCTCGGCGATCTCGTAGTCCAGCATGGAGGTGACCGCGTTCGTCTTGGAGATCTTCTTCGACTCGAGCCGCTCGCGTTCGAGCATGTTGAGGAAGTCGGTGTTGCCGCCGAAGTTGAGCTGGTAGGTGCGTTCGAGCTTGACCCCGCGATCCATGAAGAGGCGGGTCAGCACGCGGTGGGTGATCGTGGCGCCGACCTGGCTCTTGATGTCGTCGCCGATGATCGGGACGCCGGCCTCGACGAAGCGGCGCTGCCAGTAGGGCTCGCGACCGATGAAGACCGGGATGCAGTTGACGAAGGCGACGCCGGCGCGGAGGCACTGCTCCACGTACCACTTGGTCGCCTCCTCCGAGCCGACCGGCAGGTAGGAGACGACGACGTCGACCTCCCGCTCGCGCAGGATGCCGGTGATGTCGGCGGTCGGGCCGGGCGCCTTCTCGATCACGCGGCTCAGGTACTTGCCCAGGCCGTCGTGGGTCATGCCGCGCTCGACGGGGACGCCGAGCGTGCCGACCTGCTTGAAGACGTAGGTGTTGTTCGGCGCCGCGTAGATCGCCTCGCCGAGGTCGCGACCGACCTTGTTGCGGTCGATGTCGAAGGCGGCCACGAACTCGATGTCGCGGATGTGGTAGCCGCCCAGCTCGACGTGCATGATGCCCGGGATGGGTTGACCCCGCTCGGCGTTCTCGTAGTAGTAGCGGCCCTGGACGAGCGAGCTGGCGCAGTTCCCCACGCCGACGATGGCGACCCGGATCTTGCCGTCGCGGCGTCGCGGCGCCCGGCCGTTGCCACCGCCGGCGGTCTGCTGTTGCTCCACTGCTCGGTCTCCTTGAGTTGGCCCGCTCAACGCCCCGTACGCGCCTGGGCGCGGACGTGCGCGACGCGCTGGATGACGGTGACGGTGGCGAGGGCGAAGATGATGAGGAGCGCGGCTCCGAGGCTCCAGCCGGTCGCCGGTTGGAGGACGAGACCGGCGGCGAGGACGGCGATGCGCTCTGCCCGCGGTGCGACACCGACAGCCGCCTCGAAGCCCACGCTCTCGGCCTTCGCACGGCTGTAGCTGACCATGAAGGCGGCCCCCATCGCCGCTCCGGCGAGGACGGCGACCAGCGCCGCCGCCGGCCACTCGCCCAGGGCGGGGAAGACGACTCCCGCGGCGCCCGGGCCCAGCAGCCCGGCCGCGATGCCGATGAAGACGACCGTCTCACCCCAGCGGTCGAAGGTGGCGTCGAGGAAGGCGCCGTAGGGCGAGGCCTTCCCCTGGACTCGGGCGAGGGCGCCGTCGAAGAGATCGAAGAGGCCGCCGAAGACGACGAGGAGCCCGGCCGCCACCCAGAGGCCGGCCGCCGCGGCGAGTGCCGCGACCACGGAGACGGCAAAGCCGATCAGGGTGAGTGCGTCGGGCGTCAGCCCGAGCCTTCCGAGGGCGCGGGCGAGCGGGACCACCGCCTCGCGGACCCGCTGGCGCAGGCCCACGCCGACGAACGAGCGATCGCCGGTGACCGGGCTCATCGGCAGCTCGCCTCCACGTCAGCGGGCGCCGCTGCCGCCCGCCGGCTCGGCCAGGGGCGCCAGGCCGAGGAGCGCGCGTTCGCGGTGGGTGAAGCGCTCGATGACGTCGTGACGCAGGGAGCAGAGGACCTCGCGACCCGTCCGCTGGGTGGCCACGATCCCGGCGACCCGGAGCCGCCGCAGATGCCAGGAGACGAGCGGCTGCGAGAGCCCGATCGCCTCGATCAACTCGTTGACGGTGCGCGGCCGGGCCGAGAGGAGCTGCACGATGCGCAGGCGCGTCACGTCGGCGAGCGCCTTGTGGAAGACCTTGAGGTCGCGCAGGTCCTCGCCCGCCGGGGCGCGGAGGCCGAGCGTCTCGAGCGCTGCGTTCTTCATAAGCGGCCCTTTATATAAAGGAATGTTGATGCGGTGTCAAGGGCCGGCCCTCGGTGACGAGCCGGACGTGGGGCAGACCGCGGCGCCGGCCTCGCCCCTACACTCCGTGCATGGTGCAGGGGCCCCGGCCGGCCGCCGCGGCAGGGCGGCTCGTCCTGCTCGCCGTCCTGGGGGCGGGGGTCTTCCTGGCCGGCCTCGAGCTGATGGTGACCGCCGTCGCCCTGCCGGCGATCGTGCCCGACCTCTCCGATTGGACGCAGCTCCGGCGGGCATCGTGGATCATCAACGGTTACCTGCTCGCCTACGTGGCCGTCATGCCCGTCGCGGGGCGCGCCAGTGACGTCCTCGGCACGCGCCGCCTGCTCCTCGCCGCGCTCGCCCTCTTCACCGTGGGCTCGGCGCTCGCCGGGCGCGCCCAGGACCTCGACGAGCTGATCGCCGCCCGCGTCGTCCAGGGGGCCGGCGGCGGCGCGCTCGTACCGCTGGCCACCGCCGGGGCGAGCCACCTCTTCGACGAACGCGGGCGGCCGCGCGCGCTCGGCCTGATCGGGGCGCTCACCTTCCTGGGGATGGCGGTCGGGCCGTTCGTGGGGGCGGCGGTCCTCGACCTGGCGCGCCTCGAGGGCCCGCTCACCGGCGCCGGCCTGGCCGGGAGCCCGGCGATGGACTGGCTGACGCCGGCCTGGCGGTGGGTCTTCTACGTCAACGTGCCGGTCGGGCTCGTGGCGCTCGCCTACAGCTGGGCGGCGATGGGAACAGACACGCCGCGGCGGCCGGGGCGGGTCGACCTGCCGGGGGCTCTCCTCTTCGCCGCCGGCCTCGGCTGCGGCCTGGCCGCCGTCACCTGGGCCGGCTCGCCCGAAGTCCCCGGCGGGACGGGCGGCCTGCTCGCGCTCGCCCTCGCCTCGGCCGCGCTGGTGGCGCTCGCCGTCGTCCGCGGGGCGCTGGTGGTCGACGGGTTCATCGAGACGCGCCACTTCGCCGACCGGGTCTACGCTTCGGCGGTCCTCGTCAGCCTGCTCACCGGGTACGGCCTGGCTACGGCGATCGTCGGCGGCGCGGTCTTCGTCGACCGCGTCCTCTACGGTGGGCCCGAGACGCAGCGCGTCGCCCTCGGCGCGCTCGCCGCGGCGGTCGCCGCGGGTGCCTTCCTCTCCGGCTTCCTGGTGCGGGCGCTCGCCTTCCGCGTCTCGGCACTCGCCGGCCTGGCGTTCTCGGCGCTGGGCCTGGTGCGGATGGGCGCCTGGGGCCCGGATGTCGACCTCGCCCGGATCGCCCTCGACCTCGCCCTCTTCGGCTTCGGCTTCGGGGTGACCGTGACGCCGCGTTCGACCGCCGCGGTCGAGGCGCTCGGCCGGCGCGCCTACGGCGCCGCCTCGGCCGCCGTCACCGTCGCCCGTATGGTCGGCATGACCGTCGGGCTGGCGGTCCTGACGCAGTTCGGCAGCAACCGGATCGATGCGCTCGCCCGGATCGTTGGCGACCCGTTGCTCCGCGACACCATCCTGCCGCCGGGGCTGCGGGGGCGGCCGCTCAACGACGGCCTCGTCGTCGAGGCGCTCGAGCGCTGGGCCGCCGGGCAGGCGGCCGAGATCATGTCGCTCCTCTTCCTGATTGCCCTGGCGGTGACGGTCGCGGCGATCGTGCCGGCCTGGCTGCTGGGTGCGGGGCGACCGCGGCGCGCGACCGGCGACGGTGCCGGCGAGGAAGCGGACGCCGCCATCGCCCTCCAGGCGCGCCCAGGCCCTAGAAGCCGCAGCGATCGATGTGCGGCTCGGGGTTGGCCAGCTCGTGATCGGCGGTCGTGACGTAGAGGAGCCTGGCGCGGACCTGCAGCTTGGGCTTGGTGCCGTGGGGCCCCTCGGATGTCTGCAGGACGAGCTGCTCGGTCACCCCATCGGGGAGCTCGTCGGCAAGCGAGAAGTCGAGGGCGTGGCGCTTGACCCGGTCGATCTCGTAGAGGAAGAGCTGGTCGTCGGTGGTGTAGACGAGGACGAGAGCGCCGAGCATCGACTTCCCGTTGCTGCGGAGGGACGCCTCCAGGAGCGGCAGGAACATCCCCTTTCGGGCGTGGGCGAAGATGTAGGTCGTGCCGGGCCGGCCGGGCTGGGAGTACTCCTTGAGGTACATCGCCACGTCGCAGTAGGGGTAACCGGGGGGTCCCTCGACGACCGGCAGGTCAATCTTGAGGGCGGGGATGGCGATGCGGCTGGCGACGCCGCCCGGCGCCGGGCTCTCCGATGGCCCGGGGGTGGTGGATCCCGGCGAGGGCGTCGGACCGGAGGTGGGCGCCGGCGAGGGGCTGGTCGTCGCCGGGGGCGTGGGGCTCGGGCCGGCGGTCGCGTCGTACGAGAGAAGCCCGGCGACGAGGAGCGTCACGCCGGAGGCGGTCAGGAGCGCCGGCACGAGACGGCGCAGGAGGCGGCCGAGCAGACGCGTCAGGAGGCTCACGGGCGAATCGTAGCAGCGCCTTCCGACGACGCCGCGTTCCCGGACCGGGTTCCGTTGACGCTTCGCACCGTCTTCGTCGCGTACACTGCCCGCCGTGTCACGACGCGCTCGCAGCCTCGCGCCGGTCCTGCTCGGGTTCGTCGCCGGACTCGTGCTGGTCGTCCTGGTGATCGGCGCCCTTGTCGCGAACGCGCCCGACCCGGCGACGCGGACCCCGCCGCCGGCGCCCACGCCGAGCCCGCCACCCGCCGCCTCTCCCTCGTCGCCTCCGCCCGAGTCGCCCTCCGCCCCGGTCGTCCCCTCCGCCTCGGTCCTGCCCTCGGGGTCGCTCGAGCCGTCCCCCGGGACGAGCCCGTCTCCCCCGGAGAGCGGCTCACCGGCCGCCTCCGGCAGCCCGACGACCGGCCTCCAGGTCGGCGACCTCGCCCCGCCCCTCGTCGTCGATCGCCTCGGTGGCGGGACGATCGACCTGGCCGCCCACCGCGGTCACCCGGTCTGGGTCAACTTCCTGGCGAGCACCTGCCTCGCCTGCCGCGACGAGCTGCCGCTGATCGCCAGCTTCGTCGCCCGCCATCCCGAGCTCGACCTGGTGGTCATCGGCGTCGATATCCAGGAGTCGCCCGAGACGGCCGCCGCCTTCGCCGAGGAGATGGGCCTGACCTTCCCGGTCGGCGTCGACCCGGACGGGAAGACGCGGGCCTTCTGGGCCGCCTGGGTCATGCCGGTGCACTTCTGGATCGACCGCGACGGGATCGTGCGCGCCTGGGCCTTCGGCGGGATCGGGCCGCCGCAGATGGGGGATGGGCTGGGGAAGGTCCTGCCGGGCGTCGTCTTCGACACGTGAGGCGTGACGCGGACGCCGCGCTCGAGGTCGCCCTCGGGCGCCTCGCCTCGCTGCGCGGCCGACGCCCCTTCCTGGTCGCCTCGGATTTCGACGGGACGCTGAGCGAGATCGTCGTCGACCCCTGGGGGGCGCGCGTCCTCCCGGTCGCGCAGCGCGCCCTGAGGCAGCTGGCGGCGCTCCGGGGTGTCCACGTCGTGCTCCTCTCCGGGCGCACGGTGACCGACCTCGCGGCGCGGGCGCGGGTCGGCGGGGCGACCTACCTGGGCAACTTCGGCCTCGAGCGCGCCTCGCTCGCCCGACGCGGCCGCGCCGCCGCCATGCGCGTCGTGCACGACCCGGAGCTGGCGCCCTTCACCGTCGAGGCGGAGCAGGTTGCCGGGCGCGTGGCGGCGGCGCTTCCCGAGCCCTGGCTCGTGGTGGAGCCGAAGGGTCCGTCGGTCGCCTTCCACTTCCGGGGCGCCTCCGACGGCGAGGCGGCCCGCCTCCGCGTCGCCGAGGCGATCGAGTCGGCCGACCCGGGCGCGGTCTTCCGGCGCTACGCAGGACGGCGCGTCATCGAGCTCCGCCCGCCCGACGCCGCCGGCAAGGGCGAGACGATCCGCCGCCTCGTCGACGAGCTGCGCCCGGCCGGCCTCGTCGTCCTGGGCGACGACCGCGCCGACGCGGAGATGTTCCTGGTCCTGCGCGAACGGCGCGCCACGGGGGCCCTCGACGGGCTGGCCGTGGGGGTCCACTCGCATGCCGAGATGCCACCCGACGTCGCCGGCGCCGCCGACGTGCTCCTCTCTTCGCCGCGCGCGGCGGCGCGTCTGCTGGGCAAGCTGGCGGGGCTGCTGGCGGGCTGACTACCCCGGCGCGACGAGGGCCGCCGCCGCCTTGACCACCATCTCGAGGATGGGAACCGGGTAGAGCCCCAGGACCACCGTCCCCACGCCCGCCGCGGCGAGGCCGGTCCAGAGGAGGAAGAGGCGCCGCTCGCGGAGGATGCCGCCCAGCCCGACCGGCGGCATCCCCTCGGGCGCCTCGCGCATGAACATGAAGACGACCACGCGCAGGTAGTAGAAGGCGGCCGCCGCGGCGTTCAGGACGGCGAGCACGGCGAGGGCCACGACCGCCGGGTCGGTCGACTGGACGGCGGCCAGGATGACGTAGGCTTTGCCGAAGAAGCCGGCGGTCGGCGGGATGCCCACCAGCGAGAGGAGGAAGAGGGCCATCAGCACCGCCGCCACGGGTTCCCGTCGGATCAGGCCGGCGTAGGTGCCGATCTCGCTGGTGACGCCGGGGCGCCGCTGGAGCGCCGAGACGACGGCGAAGGCGCCCAGGTTCATGAAGGCGTAGGCGGCCGTGTAGAAGAGGATCCCCTCCAGCCCCGAGCGCGACGGGTCACCGGCCGGCTCGGCGGCGAAGGCGGCGAGCCCGACCAGGATGTAGCCGGTGTGGGCGATCGAGGAGTAGGCCAGCATCCGCTTGAGGTTCGACTGGGTGAGCGCCACCAGGTTGCCGAGCGTCATCGTCAGCGCAGCCAGCACGACGATCGCCCCCACCCATTCGGCGCGGATCCCGCCGAGGGATTCGACGAAGACACGCAGGATGAGGGCGAACGCGGCGACCTTGGGCCCGGTCGACAGGTACGCGGTGACCGGCGTCGGTGAGCCCTGGTAGGCGTCCGGCGTCCAGTAGTGGAAGGGGACGGCGGCGATCTTGAAGGCCGCGCCGGCCGTCAGGAAGGCGAGACCCATCGCCAGGCCGGGGCCGAGCGGCCCGCCGGCCAGCGCGGCGGCGACCTCGGCGATCCGGGTCGTGCCGGTGAAGCCCCAGACGAAGGCGAGGCCGAAGAGGAAGATCGCGCTCGAGAACGAACCGAGCAGGAAGTACTTGATGGCGCCCTCGGTGGAGAGCCCTTCTCGCTTGTGGAAGCCAGCCAGCATGTAGCCGGGCAGGACGAGCAGCTCGAGGCCGAGGAACAGGACGAGCAGGTCGGCCGAGCCGGCGATCAGGAAGGCGCCGGAGATGGCGAAGAGGAGCGTCACCGTGAACTCGGCGAAGGGGAGGCCGCGCGGCCCCAGGTAGTCGGGCGCCACGAGGAGCGTGATCAGGGCGATGACGACGAAGACGAGGTCAAGGAAGGTCGTCGCCGCGTCGACGGCGTAGGAGCCGCCGAAGGCCGACTGGATCGCGCCATCGACGCCCCCGCCGGTCGCCCAGGTGACCGCGCCGACGACGACGATCCCGACGACGCCGAGGGCGACCGCCAGGTCGTCGCGGCCGGGCAGCACGAAGTCGACCGCGAGCACGAGGATCGCCACGCCGAGGACGGCCAGGAGCGGCGCCAGCGCGGTCAGGTCGGCCGACGTCATCGGCTGCTCCGCTGCATCACCGCACCAGCCCGAGCAGGTCGAGGCCGCCGCCGGTCCGCGCCAGGATGGTCGCCACCGGCCCGTGGAGCAGCTCGAGGATGAGCGCCGGGAAGAGGCCGAAGACGACCGTCAGCGCGACCAGCGGGCTGAGCGTCAGCAGCTCGACCGGCGACATGTCGGTGAGGTGTTGGCCGAGTCCGCGCAGGAAGTCGGACAGCTCGCCGAAGGCGACGCGCTGGAACATCCAGAGCAGGTAGGTGGCGGAGAGGATGACGACGCCTGCCGAGATCGCCGCGACCGGCGGGTTGACCGCCCAGGTGCCGAGCAGGACGAGGAACTCGCCGACGAAGCCGGCCAAGCCGGGCAGGCCGAGCGAGGCGAGGGCGAAGAAGCCGAGCGTGGCGGCGTAGAGCGGGACCGGCTCGGCCAGGCCGCCCATCTTCGCCAGCTCGCGGTCGTGCGTCCGCTCGTAGAGGACCCCGACGCAGAGGAAGAGGGCGCCGGTGATCAGGCCGTGGCCGACCATCTGCACGATCGCCCCCTCGAGCGCCTGGGGCTGGAAGACGAAGATGCCGAGCGTCACGAAGCCCATGTGGCTGACCGAGCTGTAAGCGACCAGCTTCTTGAAGTCGGGCTGCACGAGGGCGACGATCGCGCCGTAGACGATGGCGATGACGCTGAGGACGATGATCGCCGGCGCCCAGGCGTGGGCGGCGTCGGGAAAGAGTGGCAGCGAGTAGCGGATGAAGCCGTAGCCGCCCAGCTTGAGCAGGACGCCGGCCAGGATCACCGAGCCGGCCGTCGGCGCCTCGACGTGCGCGTCGGGCAGCCAGGTGTGGAAGGGGAACATCGGCACCTTGATGGCGAAGGCCAGGAAGAAGGCGCCGAAGGCGAGCGTCTGGAGCGTCCCGTCGAAGGCGTAGCCGCGGAGTTGCTCGTAGTCGAAGGCGCCGGTCCAGTCGCCGCCGTGGCCCGCCTGCCAGGCGAAGGCGGTCGCCAGGATGGCGACCAGCATGAGGAGCGAGCCGACGAGCGTGTAGAGGACGAACTTGATGGTGGCGTAGATCCGGTTGGCGCCGCCCCAGATGCCGATGATCAGGTACATCGGCACCAGCACGATCTCCCAGAAGACGTAGAAGAGGAAGAGGTCGAGGGCGACGAAGACGCCGATCATGCCGACCTCGAGGACGAGGAAGGAGATCATGTACTCCTTCACCCGTTCCCTGATCGGGCCGAAGCTGGCCAGGATGCTGATCCAGGTGAGGAGCGTCGTCAGCACCACCAGGGCCAGGCTGATCCCGTCGATCCCCAGCTTGTAGCGGATGCCGAAGGCGGGGATCCAGTCCCACTGCTCGACGAACTGGAAGCCGCTCGCCCCGGGATCGAAGTCGGCGAGCGCGGCCAGCGAGAGCGCGAAGGCGGCGAGCGACGCGGCGAGCGCCCCGTAACGGATCAGCCGCACGTGGCCGCGCGGGATGAAGGCGATGAGGACCGCCCCGAGGAGGGGCACGAAGGTGACGAGCGAGAGGATCGGCACGCCGTTCACCGGAAGAGCCCCGCCAGGTAGGCGAGCGTGAGGGCGACGAGCCCGAGGGCGATCCCCATGGCGTAGTTCTGGACGCGGCCGGTCTGGATGACGCGGAGGCCCCGCCCGGCGGCGACGGTGACGGTGGCGATCCCGTTGACGCTGCCGTCCACGATCCGCTCGTCGAACCACCGGAGGGCGGCGCCCGCCCGCCCGCCGATCACCACGAAGAGGAGGTGGTAGAGGTCGTCGAACCACCACTTGTTGACCGAGGCGCGGTAGAGGAAGCGGGCGCCGGGGACCGATGCGACGAGGGCGTCGCGGTCGGCGAGGCGCGCGGGCCAGCGGAATCGACCGGCCCCCGCTCCGAAGAGGCGGACCGCGCCCGCCAGGCCGAGCGTGGCCATGGCGACCGAGGCGAGGACGAGCGCCACGTCGAGCCCGCCGAACGCCTCGTGCTCGAGCCCGAGCAGCTCGCGGGCGGGCTCGAAGAGCGGGTCGAGCCAGGCGTGGATCGTACCGCCCTCCAGCGGCCAGCCGAGGAGCGCGCCGATGACGACCGTCGCCGCCGCGAGCAGGACGAGCGGGACCCGCATCGACCAGGGCGACTCGTGGATCTTCGCGGCGACGTGCGGGTCGACGCGGCTCTCTCCCCAGAAGGTGAGACCCATCATGCGGAACATGTAGAAGGCGCTCATGCCGGCGACGACGAAGCCGACCGCCCAGACGACCAGGAAGCCGTTCCTGAAGGCGCTCCCCAGGATCTCGTCCTTGGAGAAGAAGCCGGCGAGCGGCGGGATGCCGGCCATCGCCAGCGAGCCGACAAGCATGGTGGCGTAGGTCCAGGGGATCCGGCGGGCGAGGCCGCCCATCTTGCGCATGTCCTGCTCCTCGTGGACGGCGTGGATCACCGAGCCCGAGCCGAGGAAGAGGAGCCCCTTGAAGAAGCCGTGGGTCACCAGGTGGAAGATCGCCGCGGTGAAGGCGCCGACGCCGAGCCCGGCGAACATGTAGCCGAGCTGCGAGAGCGTGGAGTAGGCGAGGACCCGCTTGATGTCGTTCTGGGTGAAGGCGATCGAGGCGGCCAGGATGGCGGTGAAGATGCCGACCCCCGCCACCACGACCATGGCCTCGGGGGCCTGGGCGAAGATCGGGTTGGCGCGCGCCACCATGTAGACGCCGGCGTTGACCATGGTGGCGGCGTGGATCAGGGCGCTGACCGGGGTGGGGCCCTCCATCGCGTCGGGGAGCCAGACGTGGAGCGGGAACTGCGCGCTCTTGCCGACCGCGCCGGTGAAGATGAGGAGCGCGATCCCGGTCACCATCCAGGGCTCGAGTGCGCCGGCGGCGATCTTCTGGTCCAGGCCCCGGAAGGCGTCCTGGAAGTTGAGCGTGCCGACCGTCGTCCAGACGGCGAAGATCCCCAGCGAGAAGCCGAGGTCGCCGACCCGGTTGACGATGAACGCCTTCTTGGCCGCCAGCGCCGCGCTGCGCCGCTTGTACCAGAAGCCGATCAGCAGGTAGCTGCAGAGACCGACCAGCTCCCAGGCGACGAAGAGGACAAGGAAGTTGTCGGCGAGCACGAGCAGGAGCATCGAGAACATGAAGAGGTTGAGGTAGGCGAAGAAGCGCCAGTACCCCGGGTCGTGCTCCATGTAGCCGATCGAGTAGACGTGGACGAGCATGCCGACGGTGCAGACGACGATGAGGAGCGCCGCCGTCAGGTTGTCCACGTAGAGGCCGAGGTCGACGGTGAAGTCGCCGGCCGGGATCCAGCGGTAGAGCGAGAAGCCGAAGCCCTGGCCGTGCTCGCCGGTGAACGGCGGCTGCCCGGTCAGCGCGCTGAAGGCGACGACCATGCCGACCGCCCAGGCCGTCACGATCGCCCCGACCGGCAGCCAGAAGGCCTGCCGGCCGAGCCGCCGCCCGACGAGCGCGGTGGCGCCGAAACCGGCGATCGGCAGCGCCAGCAGGAGCGTGACGAGCGTCTCCATCCGTTGCCGTCCCCGCTACTCGCGCATCGCGTCGTACTCGTCGACGAGGGGCGTCCGCCGGTTGCGGAAGATGGCGATGACGATGGCCAGGCCGACCGTCGCCTCACCGGCCGCCACCGCCATCACCATCAGCGCGATCACCGAGGCGTGGGTGGTGAGCGCCGGCACGAACGCCCCGAAGGTGACGATGGCGAGGTTGACGGCGTTGAGCATCAGCTCGATCGACATCAGCATGGCGATCGCGTTACGGCGCGCCAGGAAGCCGAAGACGCCGATGGAGAAGAGGGCGCCGGCGAGGAGCAGGTAGGCATCGAGCGACCCGCTCACAGCGAACCCCCCTGCCCCGGGTCGCGCTTGGCCAGGTAGACGCCGCCGATCACCGCCGCCAGGAGGAGGACGCCGACCCCCTCGAAGGGAAGGACGTAATCGTTGAAGAGGAGGCGCGCTAGCTGATCGGTCGCGGTGCGCGTCACCTCGGCGGCCCGCTGCGGCCAGTCGCCCTCGGCCACGACGACGACGAAGAGGGCGAACAAGACGATCGAGGCGATCGCCGCGACCCAGGCCTGGCGGTGGAAGACGAGGCGGAGCGGCCCCGCCTTCGACTGGGTCAGCATGATGGCGAAGAGGACGAGGACGCTGATGGCGCCGACGTAGACGAGCACCTGGGCGACCGCCACCAGCGGCGCGCCGAGGAGCGCGTAGACGCCCGCCAGCGCGCCGAAGCAGAGCATCATCCAGAGCCCCGAGTGGATGATGTCGCGGCCGAGGACGACCAGCAGTGCGGCACCGAGCAGGATCCCGGCGAGACCCAGGAAGAGGAGGTCGTCCCAGGCCCAGCCCAGGACCGGCACCGTGGCGGGGATCGTCACGCCCTGGTGTCTCCCGTCACTCGGAGGGCGCTGTGCCGCCGCGGCCGACGCCGCCCGCGCCCCGCCCGTCGCCGCGGACGGCCGCCGGTAGGACCGGCAGCGACCGCCCCGCCTCGAGCGCGCGCCCGCCGGCGATCGCCCGCTCCAGCCAGTCGCGCTCGCGCTGGACGTAGCTGATCTCGGTGTCGCGCTCGAGGGCGCCGAGGGCCATCAGGTCGATCATGGGCTCCTCGCGGCTGGTCGAGGCAAGCTCGAAGTCGGGGCCGCAGCGGAGCGCGTCGTAGGGGCAGGCGTCGACGCAGATACCGCAGAGGATGCAGCGGCTCTCGTCCACCTCGTATTTCTCGAGGATGCGCGGCTTCGGCATCAGCGCGCCGGTCGGGCAGGTCTCGGCGCAGCGCCCGCAGGAGACGCATGGCGTGTCGTTCAGGCTCATGTCGAGCGGCGTCGTCACCAGCGTGTCGAAGCCGAGGCGCATGAAGTCGTAGCAGGCGGCGCCGACGATCTCCTTGCACACCTGGGCGCAGCGGCCGCAGTCGATGCAGCGCGCCGGCTCGCGGAGGATGAAGGCGTGCGAATCGTCGCGGATGTAGTCGTGGTTGACGCCGGTGAAGCGGTTCTCGGTGATGCTCCGGTGACCGGCGCCGCGGTGGAGCTTCGGCTCGAGCGTGGCCAGTGTCGTGCCGTACTCGATGCCGAGGCGGCGCAGGTCGCAGAAGCCGATCGCCTCGCAGGTGCACTGCAGGCAGCGCTGCGACTCTGCCATCGCCTCTTCGCGGGTGTAGGCGATCTCATACTCGACGTAGTGCGCCCGCCGCTCCGCGGCCGGCATGGCCCGCATCCGGTGGCGCGGCTCCTTCGCCTCGCCGGTGTAGGGGACGATGCTGAGGAACTCGGGCTGCGGCTCGGCAAGCGTCTGGCGCGTGCGGATCTCGCCCAGGTCCATCCCCTTGAGGTAGGCGTCGACGGCGTAGGAGCAGCGCCGCCCCTCGGCGACCGCCTCGACCACGGTGGACGAGCCGATCCGCACGTCGCCGCAGGCGAAGACGCCCGTGCGCCCGGAGCCGAAGGTGACCGCGTCGGCGGCGATGCGGCCCTGCTTCGTGGCGGCGACGCCGTCGGCGCCACGCGCCATCCAGTCGAGCTCCGGCGCCTGGCCGATCGCCTTGAGGACCCGGTCGCAGGGGA
>MGMJ01000050.1:23925-34533 GCA_001794945.1 Chloroflexi bacterium GWC2_73_18 | reverse complement strand
TCCGCATCCGCTGGAACTCGACGCCGGTGACCCGGTTCTGCCCGTCGGCGACGACCCGCACCGGCGCCGCCTGGAAGATGGCGACGACGCCCTCCTCGATCGCCTCGTGGATCTCGTTGGCGGCCGGCATGTCCTTCATGTCGCGGCGGTAGACGAGCGTCACCTCGGCGGCGCCCTGGCGGACCGAGGTGCGGGCGCAGTCCATCGAGGTGAAGCCGCCCCCGATCACCACCGCGCGGGTCCCGCGGTGGCCGGGATACTCCAGGCCGCGCGTGGCGGTGTGGAGGTACTCGAGGCCGTTGATGACGCCCTCGGCATCCTCGCCGGGGATCCCCAGCTCGTTGGCGTCGTAGCAGCCGATGGCGATGCAGACGGCGTCGAAGCCCTGGTTCTGCAGGTCGTCGAGGCTGAAGTCGCGTCCCAGCGCCATGTTCGCCCGGAGCTCGGCGCCGAGGTCCCAGACGGCGCGGTATTCGGGGTCCAGGATCCGCTCCTTGGGGAGGCGGTACTCGGGGATCCCGTAGCGGAGCATGCCGCCCTGCTCGGGCTCGCGCTCGAAGACGGTCACCCCGTGGCCGGCGATCTGCAGGTAATAGGCGGCGGCCATGCCGGCCGGCCCGGAGCCGATCACCGCCACGCGCTTGCCACTCCTCGGCTGGACCTCGAAGGGGACCGGCGCGGCGAGGCCCCGCTCGGCCTGCTCCCGCAGGACCTCGTCGCCGTGGTGGCGATGGCTGTCGCGGATGGCGATCGCCTCGTCGACCTCGTCGCGCCGGCAGTGCTCCTCGCAGGGCGCCGGGCAGACGCGCCCGAGGATGCTGGGGAAGGGGATCGTCCGCTTGAAGATGCGGGCACCCTCGCGCCAGTCGCCCTCGGTGTTCGCCTTGAGGAAGCCGGGGATATCGATGTGGCTGGGGCACTTGTTCTGGCAAGGCGGCAGGCAGTAGGCGTTGTGGTCGCTGAAGATCAGCTCGAGGTTGGTCCGGCGCAGCCGGCGCAGCCGCTCGGTCTGGGTCTGCACCTGCATGCCCGGTTCGGCCAGGCGCGAGCAGCTGATCGGCGGCTGTTCCTCGCCCTCGACCTCGACGACGCACATGCGGCAGGCGCCGAAGCCGGGCAGCTTCGGCTCGTAGCAGAGCGTCGGCACCTCGATCCCGTGGTCACGACAGACGTCGAGGATCGTCTGCCCGACGCGCCCGGTCAGCTGGCGGCCGTCGACCTCAACGGTGAAGGTCGGGCTCGCGAGGCGTCGCTGCGGCGCCTGGGTCTCCAGCAGGCGCGTCCCCGCGTCGACCTCCGGGGCGGTCTCGCGGCGGGCGGGCAGGAGGTCAGCCATGGGGTCTCGTCGCCTTCCGGGAGGCGGTCACGGCGGCGACCGCGACGGGCCGGCAGACGCCTGCCGGGCAGCGCCCCTCGCGGATGTGGGCGTCGTACTCCTCGCCGAAATACCGCATCCCGGTCAGGAGCGGATTCGGGGCGCGGCGCTCGTGGTTGCAGAGCCCCGAGTCGATCACGTCGGAGGCCAGGTCGGCGAGCAGCTGCGGGTCGGTGGGGCGGCCGTGGCCGTCGACGAAGCGGTCGGCGATCTCGACCAGCCGGCGCAGTCCGATCCGGCAGGGGATGCTCTTGCCGCACGCCTCCTCGGCGCAGTAGCGCGCGAGGGTCCGCCCCAGGTCCACCACGCAGGCCGTCGTGTCGGCGGCCACGATCGAGCCCGACCCCATGATCGCGCCGGCGCCGGCGAGCGCCTCGAACTCGAGGCGGAGGTCGAGCGAGGCGGGGGGGAGCAGCCCGCCCGCCGGGCCGCCGACGAGGATCGCTTTCAGGCCGCCGCGGCCGGCGGCGCCCCCGCCGACCTGCTCGAGGAGCTCCCCGAGGGTGACGCCGAGCGGTACCTCGGCGACACCGGGGTGGGCGACCGCGCCGGCGAGCTGAACGAGCTTGGTGCCGCTGTTGCCGGTCGAGCCGATGGCGGCGAACGCCTTCGCTCCGTTGGCCACGATCCAGGGGAGCGTGGCCAACGTCTCGACGTTGTGGACGAGAGTCGGCCTGCCGAAGAGCCCCGACGTCGCCGGGTAGGGCGGGCGCTGGTCGGGCATGCCGCGCTTCCCCTCGAGGGCGTGCAGAAGAGCGGTCTCTTCGCCGAGGAGGTAGGCGCCCTGCAACTCGCGGACCTCGACGTGGAGGTCGACCAGGCCGTCGAGCGCACCGGTCCCCAGGTAGCCCGCCGCCTCGGCCCCGGCAACGGCGGTGCGCAGGCGTGTCGCGGCGTGGCGGTAGTCCGCCTTCACGGCCACGATCGCCTTCGTCGCCCCGATCGCCCAGGCGGCCAGCGCCGCCCCCTCGACCACGGCATGCGGGTCGGTCTCCATGAGGAGCCGGTCGGCGAAGGCGCCCGGGTCGGCCTCGTAGCCGTTGGCGACGACGTAACGCTGCGTCGCCTCGGTCCCGCGGCAGGCGCGCCACTTGCGGGCGGCCGGGAAGCCGGCGCCGCCGCGGCCGCGCAGGCCGGCCGCCTCGACCTCGCCGATCAGCCCCTCGGGGGAGGTCCGTCCGGCGATCCGCTTCCAGGCGGTCCAGGCGCCTGCCTTCTCGGCGTCGGCGAGCGTCCCGGCCGGGTCGTAAGCGCCGGCGCGGCCGAGCGTGACGCGCGCCCAGCCGGCGGGTGTCGCCAGGATCGCCATCGCCGCTTCCTACGCCCGCCCCGGCCGCGCCGTCGCGGCGCGGATCGCCGTCGCCAGCTCGGCGAGCTTCTCCGGCGAGAGGCCGCGCTGCGGGACGCCGTCGACGGTCACGTACGGGTCGCCCGGCGACGCACCGTGGCAGTCGACGGCGGCGAGGGTGAGCGCCCCGTCGGGCGTCGTGCCGGGCAACTCGGTACCGCCCGCCGCCTCGAGCGCCGCCCGGAGCCGGCCCCCCCCGGCGAGGGTGCAGGCGGCACAGCGGCAGAGCCCGATCGCCCGGGTCGTCGGCGCCTCGAAGCGGAGGTGCTCGCAGGAGCTGGCGGTGCCGTAGATCTCGGCGTACCAGGCGCCGGTCGAGTGGCTGATGTGCTTGAGCGTGGCGACCGGCAGGTGGCCGTAGGCGGCCTGCGTCCGCTCCAGGATCGCGGGCATGCGGCGCGGGTCGTAGTCCTCCGCGGCCAGGATCGCCTCCAGCGGCGCCAGGTCGACCGGCTCGAAGGCGGTGTAGGCGGGGTCGGGGACCGGCCGGCCGGAGCGGCGCAGGGCGGACTCGCTGCGGCGCTCGGCGTACTGCTCGGGCGGCCCCCAGTGGACGTGGAAACGGTCCTTCGTGTCGGTGCCGCCCATATCGATGCACTCGATCGGGCAGGCCTGGGCGCATTGGAAGCAGGTCTCGCACTTGAGCGCGCCGAACTCGTCGTAGAGGAGCTGGAGGCGGCCGCGGTGGCGCGGCGAGACCGGGTAACGCTCCTCGGGATACTGGACCGTCACCTTGGGCTGGAAGAGCCGGCGCAGGGTGAGGGCCATCCCCCGGGCGATGCCGAGACCGGGGATCCGGCTCATCGGTTCACCAGCACGATGGCCGCCGCCGTGGCGAAGATGTTGAAGAGCGACGCTGGCAGCAGCCACTTCCAGGCGAAGCCCATCAGCTGGTCGATCCGCACCCGCGGGAGCGTGGCGCGCATCCAGACAAAGACGAAGACGAAGAAGAACGTCTTGCCCAGGAACCAGAAGAGCCCGGCGACCACCTCGGAGGCGAGGTAGGCCCAGGCGATCACCAGCCCGCCCGCGACGACGTTGAAGAGGACGAAGCCGACGGCGAGGGCGCGCCGGAGGCTCCAGTCGGTGCGCAGCAGCGCCACCGGGATGGCGCACAGGACCGTTCCCAGGGCCGGTCCGAGGGCGAGGAGGAAGAGGAGCCCGATCCCGAGCTGCGACGGGTCGATGGCGAAGCTGGGGACGGCCACCCCCAGCCACGCGGCGAGCTGGTGGATCTCGACGGGGGCGCTCCAGCCGCCGAAGAAGAGGATGGCCGTGACCGCCGAGAGGATGAAGAGGTTGACGTACTCGGCGAAGTAGAAGAAGCCGTAGCGCATCCCCGAGTACTCGGTGGCGAAGCCGGCCACGATCTCGCTGTCGGCCTCGGTCAGGTCGAAGGGGGTCCGGTTCCCCTCGGCCGTGCCGGCCAGGAAGAAGACGAGGAAGCCGAGCGGCTGCTGGAAGACGAACCAGTTCCAGAAGTGGCCGGCCTGCGCCTCGACGATCCCGTGAAGGCTCATCGTCCCGGCCAGCATCACCACGCCGACGACGGAGAGGGTGAGCGGGATCTCGTAGCTGATGATCTGGGCGGCCGAGCGGAGCCCGCCGAGAAGCGAGTACTTGTTGAAGCTCGCCCAGCCGCCCGCCAGCAGCCCGACCACCGTCAGGCCGCCGATGGCGAAGAAGAAGAGGACGGCGATGTTCATGTCCACGCCGACGATCCCCGGGGCGAAGGGGACGACCATGAAGGCGAGGACGACCGAGAGGAAGGTGACGACCGGGGCGATGGTGAAGACGGCGCGGTCGGCCCCGGTCGGCGTGAAGTCCTCCTTGGCCAGCACTTTGAACCCGTGAGCCACGCTCTGGAGCGTACCGAAGGGGCCGACGCGGTTGGGCCCCCGCCGCAGGGCGATCCAGGCGAGCAGCTTCATCTCCAGGTAGATGTTGATGAAGGCGATCGGCACGCTGGCGAGGAGCGCCGCCGTGGCGGCCACGAGGAAGCGGACGATGCCGACGTTCCGGCGGCCGGTCAGCACGACCGTGTCGCCGATCGCCGGCAGGATCCCGGTCACGATCCCCAGGAAGGCGACGAGGCCGAGGGCGAGGACGATCCCGAGAAGCGGGACGACGACCTTGCCGGCGGGAGTCAGGTGGCCCCAGCTGCGGGCGACGACGCTCACGCTACTTGTCCACGCCGCCCATGATCGGGTCGAGGCTGGCCATGATCGCCATCGTATCGGCGATCAGGTTGCCGGGCACCAGCACCCCCACGCTCTGCAGGTTGACGAAGCTCGGGTCGTGGATGCGGAAGCGGAAGGGCTGGTCGGTCCCATCGCTGATGGCGTAGCAGGCGTACTGCCCGCGGGGGCTCTCGATGGCGGCGAAGGCGCGGCCCGGGCGCGGCCGGATCAGGCGCGGGATCTTCGCCATGCAGGGGCCGTCTGGCATCTGCTCGAGGCACTGGTCGATGATCCGCAGCGACTGCTTCACCTCGTCGAGGCGGAGCAGGTAGCGGGCGTAGCTGTCGCCCTCGTCGCGGGTCGGGATGTCGAACTCGAGCTCGGGATAGACCGAGTAGGGGTGGGCCCGGCGGATGTCGTAGGGGACGCCGGTCGCCCGCAGGGCCGGGCCGGTGAGGCACAGGCGGAGCGCCGTCTCGCGGTCGATTACGCCGAGGCCGCGGGTGCGGCGGACGAAGATCTCGTTCTCGTTGAGGAGCGTCTGGTTCGCCGCGATCTCGCGGGCGGCGCGGCTCATCCACTCGCCGAGGCGGCTCATGAACTCGTGGTTGAGGTCGCCGTTGACGCCGCCGATGCGCATGTAGTTGAAGAGCATCCGCTGGCCGGTGAGGGCGGCCAGCATCTCCACGATCTCGTCGCGCTCGATGAAGCCGTACAGGATGGGGGCGTAGCCGCCCAGGTCGAGCGCCAGCCAGCCGGTGAAGAGGCCGTGGCTGGCGATCCGCAGGAGCTCGCAGGAGAGGATGCGGATGTATTCGGCGCGGCGCGGTACCTCGATCTCGACGAGCTTCTCGAAGGCCATCACCGGGGCCAGCTCGTTGAAGAGCGAGCTGACGTACTCGAGCGGATCGGTGTAGCAGATCGCCTGGTGGTAGTCGGCGTTCTCGGCCAGCTTCTCGATGCCGCGGTGAAGGTAGCCGAGGACCGGGTCGAGGTCGACGACCTGCTCGCCGTCGATCTTGAGGACGACCCGCAGCACGCCGTGGGTGGAGGGGTGCTGCGGCCCCAGGTTGACCAGCATCTCGCCGTCGCGCAGGGCGTAGAACTCGGCCTCGCGCTCGGAGCGCGGCGGGTAGGGCGGGATGGCGTCGTAGATCGTC
This sequence comes from Chloroflexi bacterium GWC2_73_18, assembly GCA_001794945.1. Classification (GTDB taxonomy): domain Bacteria; phylum Chloroflexota; class Limnocylindria; order Limnocylindrales; family CSP1-4; genus GWC2-73-18. Next base: position 28,470 of record MGMJ01000050.1, on the reverse strand, counting down.
GCCGGCGACTCGAGCAGGACGCGCGGGTCGTCGCGGGAGACGGTCCGGGTCATCGCCTAGCGGACCTTGCTCCGGCGCGTGGCGACCGGCGGCGTCGCCTCGGGCGGCGTCGCCATCTGCTCGAGGTGGCGGACCCCCTCGGCCGCCGAGCGCGCGGCGTCGTCGGCCAGGTAGAAGTCCTTGCGCAGCGGGAAGCTGGTGTAGTCGGGCGGCATGTAGATGCGACGCAGGTCGCGGTTCCCCTCGAAGACGATGCCGAACATGTCGTAGGCCTCGCGCTCCGGCCACTCGGCACCCTTCCACAGGAAGGTGACGCTCGGGCAGCGGGGGTCGTCCCGCGAGAGCCCGTCCACGATGACACGGAGCCAGTCGCGCGTCACGGTCGGTTCGGCCCACAGGTGGTAGACCACCTGCATCACCTCGCCGGTGTCCACGCCGGCCAGGTCGGCCAGGACGCGGAAGCCGAACTCGGGCTCGTCGTGGAGCGCCCGCAGTACCTCGGCCACGTCGCCCGGCCCGATGCGGATCTCGGTCTCGTCGAGGTGGCCGCGGGCCGGACCGAGCAGCCGGGCCCCGAAGCGCGCCTCGAGGCGGCGCGCCAGGCGCGTGTCCATCCCGATCTCGCCCTAGATCGCCGCCGGGACCGTGGGCCCGACGCGCCGCTCGGCCCAGTGGCCGCGGCGCTCGAGGATCAGCTGCTGGAGCTTCATCATCGCGTAGATGAGCCCCTCGGGACGCGGCGGGCAGCCCGGCACGTAGACATCGACCGGCATGATCCGGTCGATCCCCTGGACCACGCTGTAGCTCCGCTTGAAGCGACCGCCCGAGCAGGTGCAGTCGCCCATGGCGACGCACCACTTGGGTTCCGGCATCTGCTCCCAAAGGCGCAGCAGCGGCCCCGCCATCTTGGTCGTCAGCGTGCCGGCGACGATCAGCACGTCCGCGTGGCGCGGGCTGGCGCGGAAGGGGAACATGCCGAAGCGGTCCATGTCGTTGCGCGACGTCGCCGCCGACATCATCTCGATGGCGCAGCAGCTGAGGCCCGAGAGGAGCGGCCAGAGGGAGTTGGCGCGGATCAGGTCGAGGACGTGGTCAGCCCTGGCGGGGATGATCTCGAGGGCGCCGCTCCAGCGCGCGTCGTCGCGCTTGCTCCCCCGTTCCAGCTCGCGGAGGTGGGTGATCGCCGGTGGCAGGCCCCCCCCGTAGGCGGCCGGGTCGGTCGAGCGCCAGAGCGCGTTGGGGACGACGATCGGCTCGGCCAGCGCGGTCGTGCCGGCCGGGGCGAGGGCGGAGCCGCCGCCGGCGGTGATCACGGCCGGTTCGTCCGTCCGTGCGAGCGGCTCCTCGGGCGCCGGCATCTCCGGCGTCACCGCCATGTCAGCACCCCCTTGCGCCAGGCGTAGAGAAGCCCGAGCAGGAGGACGGCGACGAAGATCGCCATGCTGACGAAGCCGCCCAGGAGCACCTCGCGGAAGACGATCGCCCAGAGGTAGATGAAGACGACCTCGATGTCGAAGGCGACGAAGAGGAGCGCGTAGATGTAGAAGCGGAGCCCGAAGCGCCCCCACGTGTCGCCGTAGGTGTCGATGCCGCTCTCGTAGGGGAGCCCCTTGTGGCGGTCGCCGCGCCAGTGGTGGGTCAACAGCCACGAGGCGCCGATCGTCAACAGCGCGAAGCTGACGCCGGCGAAGATGAAGCCGACGACGTACCAGAGCCCGGTCACGCGGTACCTCTAGACACCGTGAACGCGCAGTCCCACCACCCAGCAGCATGCATCCGGGTGGCTGCCGCGCGCCCGGCCGATTGTAGCAGCTGCGCCGTCGAAAACCGGCTCGCGCGGAGGCGCACGAGAGGCCGGGGACGGCGTCCGCGGGGGCGCGGAGGGGAACGAGAAGGGGAACGCGGTGGCGGTGGGCGGAGGTCGGGCGCGCGGTCGGGGAGCGGAGCGCGATAGCCGTTCGGGAACGGGGCGCGGCCCGCTCCCCGGCTGACGCGGTGCCCAACGCCCCGAACGTTGGCAGGTCGCCGCCCGGCCCTGCAATCGGGAGAGTTACCTACCTGACTCGAGCCGCCCGGTGTGCGGCCCTCGCCCATGATGTCGGCGGCGGCTCGTTCAGGATTGCTTGTGTTGTTGGCGGATAGGGCTATGATGGGTCCGTGCACGGGGAAGGCGACCTTCTCACCACCGGTCAGGTGGCGGAGATCCTCGGCTGCTCGCGGCAGCACGTCGTCGATCTCTGCGATGACGGCGAGCTGCGCTGCACATCGATCGGGACACACCGAAGACTGCGGCGCAGCGACGTCGAGGCCTACGCCCGGCGGCGGACGCGGGGCGTGATGACGCCCGACCAGCTTCGCTCGCTCTGGTTGCACCGGGCGGTCGCGGCTCGCGTCGCGGTCGATCCTGACACGACCCTTCAGCTCGCCCGGGAGAACGCCCGCAGCTTCCTGAAGCGCGGGCCGAGCTCGGGCACCGAGCGCTACCTGCGGCGCTGGCTGCGGCTCATCGACGAGGGCCCCGAGCCGGTCATGGAGATGCTCACCTCGACCTCGACCGTCGCTCGCGAGATGCGTCAGAGCTCGCCCTTCGCCGGGGTGATCAGCGAACAGGAGCGGCAGGCCGTCCTGCGCTCGTTCCAACGGCACCGGGCAGCGCGCGCGTGAGACGGATCGAGCTCGAGCACGTCCTGCGCGCCGCCTCACAGATCCTCGGCGAGCGCGACCTCCTGGTCATCGGCAGCGCCTCGATCCTGGGGACCTTCCCGGAGACGATGCTGCCGATCGAGGCGACACGCTCGGATGAGGCCGACCTCGCCTCCTTCGACGACAAGGACGGCGAGAAGGCGACCCGGATCGACGGCGCGATCGGCGAGCTCTCGCCGTTCCACCAGGCCTACGGCTACTACGCCCAGGGGGTCGACATCACCACTGCCAGGCTGCCGCCGGGCTGGCGGGAACGGCTCGTTCTCTACCGGAACCGCAACACGACCCCCGGGGGCGCGCTGTGCCTCGAGCGGCACGATGGCGTCGCGTCCAAGCTGGCGGCCTTCCGGGTGAAGGACCGCGAGTTCGCCGAGGCGCTCCTTGCCGCACGCCTCGTCGACATCGGCCTGGTCCGCGAGCGCTTCGCCCGGATCGAGGACCTCGATCCGCGATTGCGCTCCCGGGTCATTGCCTGGCTCGACGAGCGCATCACGCCGGCCGACGTCGAGGGTTGTCAGGTGAGACGCGATAGCAGGTACCCGAGGTAGCTGAGTGTCACGAGCAGCCCGATAACACGGCTGGCAAGTCACGCTCGAGACCCGTCACGTCGGCGCACCGCGAATGCCAACTGCAAGATGACGATGCCGAGCAGCAGCAGGACGACTGCCACGGCCAAGGGCCTGGCATCAACGGTCGGAGCAGGTATCGTCGCCGCTTGGCCGAGCAAGCTGACGATGAAGGCACTCGGGATCCAGCCGCCGAGCAGGAAGGCCAGGGCGATCAGCAGGCGGCGAACGGCCGTGCGGCGGCGCTGGTCCATCGGCGGGTCCTCCAGCGGCCACCGCAGTGCGCGCGGCTGCTTCAGTACCTCCCCGATTCCTGTCGAGAACGCGAAGAAGGGCTCACGGTTGAGTCGCCGCCCTATCTCCTCCTCGCTCATCAGCCCGCCGTACCCCGCTGCGTACTCATCGACGAAGTCGCGGTACGCATGCATGGCGCGGATCCCCAACGCCACGGAGACACCCCCGAACAGGGCGAGAAAGACTAGCATCGGCCGTCGGCACCGACGCCGCCGTTCACGGAGAGGCGTCCCAAGGTAGCTTCCAAACGGCCCAGGGCGTCGAAGGTGAAGGCGCCCGTGTTGGAGGCGCCCGGCGGGTCGATGCTGGTGAGCCGGTCGGCCCAGTCGTAGCCGTAGACGGTGACCGTGGCGCCGGACTCGGCGTTACTGGTCAGGTTGCCGCGCGTGTCGTAGGCGAAGTCGACGGTCGCGCCGAGCCCCCTGGCGGGTCTTGGCCTGGTCCACGCGGTCATGTCAGTAGCCATGGGCCCTGAGCCTTCCCTCGCCCAAGCGACCGCCGCCCCGATACCAGACGTGGCTTGCGACCACTGGCGCCGACTGTATCAGGTCGATGGGGGGGCATCAGGTGGGGAGAATCGATCCGCGCCGGACCACGGTCAGCCGGCCGGGCGGTCGCCGAGCAGCAGCCGCACCCCCGGCCCGACGAGCGTGTGGCCGCCGAGGAGGATCGGCCTCGCCGAGGCGGCGGCCGAGGCGGTCAGCGCGCGTAGCCAGGGGTCGGCGATCGGCTCCGGGCGCAGGAGGTCGGAGGCGAAGCGGTCCTCGGGCGGCGGCGAGGCTGCTTCGTCGGCGCCGAGGCGGTGGGCGAGCAGGACGCGCGAGTCGACCAGGGCGCCATCGGCCAGCCGGCCGACGATCCGCGCCAGCGCCTCGGGGCCGTCATGATCGAGCAGAAGGCCGAGGGTGGAAGCTGGCGGCCGCTGGTCGGGGCTGGCCGCGCGCAGGCCGCGTTCCTCGACGAGGGCGCGGACGCGGCAGGC
>MGMJ01000050.1:16973-23917 GCA_001794945.1 Chloroflexi bacterium GWC2_73_18 | reverse complement strand
GCTCGAGCCAGGCGAGCGTCGCCGCGGATGTGCGCCCGGCGACGAGCAGCTCCGCGCGCGGGTCGGAGAGGACGGCGTGCAGCTCGGCTAGTCGGGGCACCTCGAGGCCTGCGTTGCGGGCGAGCGCGCGCAGCACGCCGGGCGCGCCGCGGGCGAGCGAGACGAGCGCCAGGTCGAGCGGCGAGTCGAGGTCGAGGCCGAGCCGCCCCCGGGCCCCCAGCTCGCGCACGGTGAAGCCGGCCGACTCGGCGAGCCAGCGCGGCAGGGCGTTGTCGCCCGCCAACGGCGAGAGGTCGCGGAGCGGCGTCGCGTCGCCGATGGCGACGACGTCGGCCGAGTAGCGGTTGTTGGCCAGGGCGACGCGCCCACCGCCCCGGGCGGTGTCGACAAGCGCGGCGGCGTCGGCGAGGCGGAGAAGCGGCACCGCTCCCGAACCCAGCACCACGAGGCGCTCGATCCGCTCGTCGCGGACGAGGCGCGCCAGCCGCTCCCCGAAGGGCGTCCCGTCCAGCGTCTCGGCGACGATCCGTACCCGCTTCGCGCCGGCCTGGAGGAAGGTTTGGGCGTGCACCGCCGCCAGCCGCTCGCGCGCCTCGGCCAGGAGCGCCGTCAGCGGCCCCGCACCGGCGGGTGGCGGGGCGTGGAGAATGAGCACGTCGACCGGCGCCACGGCGGCGAGTCTACGCCCGCTCGCCGGTCGGATCGGAGGTCAGGTGGCCCGTCCGCGGCGGGTGCGCGCCTACATCGGCCTGGGTGCCAACGTCGGCGATCCGCGGGCGACGCTGACCCACGCGGTCCGGGCGCTGGCGGCCCTCCCCGGCGCGCGGCTCGCCGGTGTCTCGCGCCTGTACCGGACGCGGCCGGTCGGGGTGACCGCCCAGCCCCAGTTCCTCAACGCCGCCGCCGCCCTCGACGTGCCGGCCGGCCGGGACCCCGAGAGCGGGGCGCTCGCGTTGCTCCTGGCGCTGAAGGGGCTCGAGCGCGCCTTCGGCCGGCAGGATCGCCCGCGCTGGGGTCCGCGCGAGCTCGACCTCGACCTGCTCGTCTTCGGGCGCCACGCCATCGTCGCCGAGGGGCTGGCCGTGCCCCACCCCGTCGCGCCGGAGCGCCTCTTCGTCCTCGCCCCGCTGCGCGACCTGGCGGCCGCCCTCCGCCCGCCGGGCTGGGGCGAGACGGTCGAGTCCGCCTTCCGGCGACGGCTCGGGGCCGAAGGTGAGGGCGCCGCGAAACCGATCGGTGATTGGGACGCCGCCGGAGGCTACTGGTCCGCCCGGGAGTAGCCCGAGCGGCGGCCCTCGGCTGCCCGGCCCCCATGGCGCGCCGCAGCGAGGGGCGCGTGCCACTACCAGTGGCAGCCGCCGCCCGTTCCCCTCGTGGCGGGGCCTCCGAAGTGCGCGCCGCGCCGCGGTCCACGCGTGCTGGTCCGGGTTTCTGCCACCCGGAGTGGCAACGGGTCCCGGGGGGTCGGCGCTCGGCCGCCGTTTGGCTGACCTCCACCGCGGCGGATCGGCCGGCCCCGCGCCCTCCGCCTACAGCCGGACGCTCGGGGGGCGGCTCCGGTCGAACATGTGGACGGTGTCCACGAAGCGGACCTGCTTGTCGCGGTAGGTCATGACCAGCGAGTGGGTGCGCGCCCCGCCACCGAAGAAGCGAACCCCCTGGAGCAGGTCGCCGGTCGTGACGCCGGTGGCGGCGAAGACGAGGTTCTCGCCCGAGGCCAGCTCATCGGTCCGGTAGATCCGCGCCTCGTCGGCGTGGCCCATCGCCGCGCCGCGTTCGCGCTCGGCGTCGTTGCGGTAGCGGAGGCGCGCCTGGATCTCGCCGCCCAGGCAGCGGAGCGCGGCGGCGGAGAGGACCCCCTCCGGGGCGCCGCCGATCCCCATGACGGCATGGACGCCGGTCCCCTGCACGGCGCAGCTGATCGCCGCCGAGAGGTCGCCGTCGCTGATCAGCTTGATGCGGGCCCCGGTCCGGCGCACCTCCTCGATGAGCGCCTCGTGGCGCGGCCGGTCGAGGATGATGACGGTGATGTCGGCGACCTTCCGCCCCAGGGCGGTGGCGATCCGGTTCACGTTGTCGGTCGGACCGAGGCGCAGGTCGACGTGCCCGGCCGCCAGCGGGCCGACGCAGAGCTTCTCCATGTAGGTGTCCGGGGCGTGCAGGAGGCCGCCCTTCTCCGAGGCGGCCAGAACGGTGATGGCGTTGGCCTGGCCCTTGGCCACCAGGTTCGTGCCCTCCAGCGGGTCGACCGCGATGTCGACCTCCACGGCGGCGTTGGGGCGGCCGACCTGCTCGCCGATGTAGAGCATGGGGGCCTCGTCGCGCTCGCCCTCGCCGATGACGATCGTGCCGGCGATCTCGACCTCCTCCATCGCCGTGCGCATCGCCTCGACGGCGGCGTGGTCGGCGGCGATGTTGTCGCCGCGACCCATGAGGCGTGCCGCGGCGAGAGCGGCCGCCTCGGTGACCCGGATCATCTCGAGCGCCAGCAGCTGCTCCATCGTCTCCCTCCGTCCGCGTTACGGGGCCCGCATCAGTGCCGGAAGTGGCGCCGGCCGGTGAAGACCATGGCCATGTGGTGCCGGTCGGCCGCCTCGATCGCCATCGCGTCGCGCGCGGAACCGCCCGGCTGGATGATCGCCGTCACCCCGGCCTGGGCGGCCAGCTGGATCGCGTCCGAGAAGGGGAAGTAGGCATCCGACGCCATGACGCTCATCCTGGCCCGCTCGCCGGCGCGGCGGACGGCCAGCTCCACCGCCACCAAGCGGTTCGCCTGCCCCGCGCCGATCCCCAGCGCCGCCCCGTCGCGGGCCAGCACGATCGCGTTCGAGCTGACGTGGCGGACCGCGCGCCAGGCGAAAACGAGGTCGGTCAGCTCGTCGAGCGTCGGCTTGCGTCTGGTCACCACCTGGAACTGCGAGCGGTCGGTCTCGATCCGGTCGAGCGTCTCCACCAGGAGCCCGCCGCCGACCCGCTTGAAGTCGAGGTTGGCGATCCCGTAGTCACGCAGCCCGTCGGTCGCCGAGGAGGGGACGGCGGCGATCTCCAGCCCCGGCCGGGCGCGCAGGAGCTCCAGCGCCTCCTCGTCGAAGCCGGGCGCCACGACCGCCTCGTAGACGTTGGCGGCGATCTCGGTCGCCGTCTCACGGTCGCAGACACGGTTGAGCCCGACGATCCCGCCGAACGCCGTCGCCGGGTCGCACTCGAGGGCGCGCCGGTACGACTGGGCGAGGTCGGTCGAGGAGGCGAGCCCGACCGGGTTGGTCTGCTTGACGATCACCGCGGTCGGACGGGGGGCGAAGTCGCTGACGATCCGATAGGCGGCGTCGAGGTCGAGCACGTTGTTGAAGGACGGTGCCGCCCCGGACAGGTAGTCCGCGTCGGCGATCGTGCCGGCGCGGTGGGTCGTCTCGCGATAGAAGGCGGCGTCCTGGTGCGGGTTCTCGCCGTAACGCAGGTCCCGCAGCTTCTCGAGGACGATGGTGAGACGTGGCGGGAAGCGGACGCCGGCGACGTGCTGGAGGTAGGCCGCCACCTCGGCGTGGTAGGCGGCGACGGTGGCGTACGCTTCGGCGGCGAGCTGCTGGCGGAACTCGGCCGAGACCGAGCCGCGGTCCCGGATCTCGTCGATGAGCTGCCGGTAGTGGGCCGGGCCGGCGACCGCGGCGACACCGGCGAAGTTGCGCGCCGCCGCGGTGAGGAGCGCCGCCCCGCCGACGTCGATCATCTCGATCGCCTCGTGGAGCGGCACGATCCGCGCGCCGACCTGGGGCGCGAACGGCTTGATGTTGACGACGACGAGGTCGATCGGGGCGATGCCGTGCTCGACCAGCTCGGCGAGGTGCTCCTCGCGGTCGCGCCGGGCGAGGATGCCGGCGTAGATGGCGGGGTGGTAGGTCTTGACCTGGCCGCCGACGAGCGGCGGGAAGTCGGTGAGGGCGGAGATCGGGGCGACCTCCACCCCGTCGCCGGCAAGATGCTCGCGGGTGCCGTCCGTGGCGAAGAGCTCGACCCCGAGCGACTGGAGGCCTCGGGCGAGCGTCGTGACGCCGCTGCGGTCGGCGACCGAGAGCAAGCCTCGCACCGCGTTGGTCCTCCACCCGCTTCGGCCGGGGGCCGAGCCGTCCCTCCGGCTGGTCGGTTGTCGCTGGTCGGCCGCGCCGCTCAGCCCGGCCGGGCCGAGTATAGCAAGGGCTTCCCGGCGCGCCGGTCGTGCGGCGGGCGGGGTCAGGGCACGAGCGGGTCGATTGCGCTACCCTCGCTCGTGCGCCATCGCGGCGCGCCGCCACCGTCCACCAGCGACCGTCGGAGGGAGCGCCGGCATCGTGACCCTGGCCCCTTGGGAGTACCTCTTCCTCCCCTTCAACTCGCGCGACTTCCCCGACCTCTTCTGGCCGATCTCGCTCGCCTCGCTGGCGATCGTGGTGGCGCAGGTCGTCCTCTACAACGTCCTGACGCGCCGCTATCGGCGCTACGAGCCGCTCGTCACGATGCAGGAGTGGATGCTCTGGACCGGCGTCATCAGCTTCTCGCTGGTGATCGTCGGCGCCGTCTTCGTCTTCTACTTCGTCTTCGTGCTCGCCTTCATCGGCGTGGGGACGGGGGTCTACCTCTGGGCGCGCTTCTTCCGTTGGCCACCGCTGATCGCTGCCTACAACGAGGACCTGCACCGTTCGCGCTTCTTCTCGCAAGCGAAGTACAAGCACCCCGAGGCGACGATCCGCTCGCGCCGCCGCCGCCGCCGCGGCCGCTGAGGCGGGCGCGACCGAGGGCGATCGCGATGGAGATCCGTCGCTTCGGCCCGGGCCACCGCCGGCCCGAGGGTCCGCCCGGCAGCCGCAACGTGGCCGGCCAGGTGATCCACGCCGATGCGCGCGGCTCGGTCGCCGAGCTGGCGCTGGGGACCCACGCGGTCATCTCGCCGCACACCAACCCGAACACCACCTACTTCGTGGTCGTCTCGGGCGGCGGCTTCGTGCAGGTCGGCGAGGAGCGGATCCGCGTCGGCGCCGGCGAGGCGGTCGTCTGGCCGGCCGACGTGCCCCACGGCGTCTACACGGAGGGGACCGAGCTGCGCGCCCTGGTCGTCGAGTTCGCTGGGCCGGACGACGGATGGGCGCGGGGCGTCCTCGAGGGACGGCTCGTTCGGCGCCTGGGTGCGGGCGCCGATCCGGTCGAGAAGGGCGAGGGCCGCCTCGCCGAACGGCCGCCGGTCGCCTTCGAGGAGCACGACCGCTCGAGCGGCGAGCCCTGGTAGGAGGGCAGTATGGTGCGGGGGATCGTCGAATCCCGGAGGATCATCGCCGGGCTCGCGCTCCTGGGGCTGCTCGGTGCCCTCCTCTGGGCGGCGAGCGAGGGCCCTCTGGGAGGGCCCCGCACGAGCCCGACACCGACGCCGACCGTGGGCGCCTCGAGCACAGCGACGCCGACCGTCGGGGCATCCGTCACGGCCACACCGACCGCCGGCCCGACGTCCCTGCCGGTCGACCAGGCGATCGCTCCGGTCTCGCGGTCGAGCCCGAACCCCGAGGCGGCCGAGGTCATCCGGCTCTGCCTCAACGAGACGATCCCGATCGAGCGGATCGAGCGGATGGGCCTGGTCCCGTCGGCCCGCGACCTGCCGCGGTACGTCCCGCTCACCGGGCGCGAACCGTGGATCAAGACGGACGAGCCGGCCTGGGTCGTCCAGTTCCGTGGCGAGATCCCCATGCTGCTCAGCGGGGAGGTCTGGACCGACCCGATCTGCCTCGTCATCGGCGGGGAGCCCGGTTACGTCGGCACCGGTCCGGTTCGGAACCTCACCACGGGCGCTCTCCACACCCCGGAACCCCCAGCGAGCCCGCCCGACCGGGCGCTCCCAACGCTGGCGCCGTAGGCGGGCGGCCGGGGCGCCGGTCGAGGCCAGCGGACCGACGCGCCTCGTCAGAGCTCCCGGCCGAAGAGGAGCCGGTCGGCGCCGCTGCGGGTCCGGTAGCGGCGGTCGACGACGAGGTCGGCGTAGCCGGCACGGCGGTAGAAGGCGCGCGTCTCGGCGTGGGCCGGTCGGGCTGCCGAGTCGGCCACCGTCCAGAGGACGAGCCAGCGGTGGCCCGCGGCGCGCGCCGCGGCCTCCGCTTCGGCGAGGAGGCGCTTCCCCAGCCCGCGGCCGCGCCACGGACGCGCCACGGCGAGCCAGACGATCTCCGCCGTGCGTGGCGGCGCCTCCCAGCCGGCGAAGCCGCGCTTCTCGGGATCGAGCGGACGATCCCAGTCGCCCCAGATGACGAACCCGAGGGCGGCTCCGGTGGCGTCCTCGAGAAGAAGGCCGGCGACCCCGCCCTCGACATCTTCGCGCATGCGGGTGACGTCGGTTGGGTCGAACCAGGGCGCCAGCGAAGCGGCGACCGACTCGACGGCGGGCCCGTCGGCCGGGCCGAGTAAGCGCACGCGCAGGTCGCCCGGCGGACCGGGAGCGGCGGCGGCCGCGTAGGCCGCCCAGGTCTCCGGCTCCCGCGCCAGGACCGCGCCGAGCTGGCCCAGGACGCGCGCCGTGGCGCCCCAGACCCGCCGGCCGGGGAGAGGGAAGGCGCCGTAGCGGAGGGGTATCTCCCGGATCGTCGTCTCGACCAGCTCGACCGGTGCGCCGGGGAGGAAGGCGGCGACCGGCACCTCGAGGATGGCGGCCACCTCGCGCGGATCGGCGACGAGGGCGGGCCGGCGCGCCGCGAGCGCGATCACCGGCGTGACGCGGAAGCCGCTCACCGGGATCCAGACCGGCCCGAGCGACCCGACCGCCTCGAGACCGGCCGCCTCGGGGTCGAGGCCGATCTCCTCGCGCGCCTCGCGCAGCGCGGTGGCGACCGGGTCGACGTCGCCCTCCTCGGCGACGCCGCCGGGCAGGCTGATCTCCCCGGCGTGGCGCAGGTCGCCGGCCGGGCGCTCGGTCAGGACGACCGTCGCCTCGT